>JAYZAN010000130.1:0-5340 GCA_036339675.1 Nitrospinota bacterium | reverse complement strand
TGGTCGGTTCCGCCGGTAATTTCCTCGTAAACAGATTTGGTTCCATCAAGGTCATGCCGGTGCTGGTCGACATAGGAAAGAGCCACCGAGGGTCCCACTCTTAAAGTTCCCGAATCAGGGTTCTCTTCCCCGACGATCATGTGAAAGAGGGTGGTTTTTCCCGTACCATTCGGACCGATCAGCCCTACCACGGCTCCTCTCGGTATGGATACATTCAGGTTATCGATCAGCAGATTATCGCAGAAACTTTTGGTCAAATCATTAATTTCGATCACCCGTTCTCCCAATGGAGGTCCGGGGGCGATCTGAATATCCAGTGTGTTTTCATCGATGGTGACATCCTGCGCGGCCAGTTTTTCGTATTCGTTGATCCGTCCTTTGTTCTTTTTCCTTCTTGCCCCGGGTGTGGAACGCAGCCATTCGAGTTCCTTCTCAAGTTTTCGCTGTAGGCTGGAAGCGGATTTATCCTTCTGCTTGAGCCGGTTGGTTTTCTGCTCGAGCCAGGAAGTGTAGTTGCCTTCAAAGGGAATGCCGCGGCCGTTTTCAAGTTCCAGGATCCATTTGGTGATGTTGTCCAGGAAATAACGGTCGTGGGTGGAGACGATCACGTTTCCCGGATAGGTCGCGAGGGCTTCTTCCATCCATTGAACCGTTTCGGCATCCAGGTGGTTGGTGGGTTCGTCGAGGAGAATCATATCCGGTTTTTGCAGGAGAAGTTTGCACAGGGCCACCCGACGTGCTTCTCCGCCCGACAGGGTGGAAGCCGGTTGATCGTCCGGGGGCAGGACCAGCGCATCCATGGCCACGTTGACCTGGCGGTCCAGTTCCCACCCATCCAGGGTGTCTATCTCATCCTGCAGCCGGCCCATTTTCTCAAGCGCCTTTTCCATTTCGTCGTCCGGAAGAGGTTCCGACATTTTTGCGCTGACCTCATTGAACTCTTCAATCAGTTTTTTGATATGAGCGAAGGCGTCTTCCACATTTTCACGGACGGTTTTTTCGTGATCCAACCGGGGCTCCTGGGGAAGAAACCCGATCCGGGTCCCTTTCAGGGGGTCCGCTTTCCCATCGTATTCCTTCTCCTCTCCAGCCATGATCCTGAGGATAGTTGATTTCCCCGATCCGTTTTCACCGACGATGCCGATTTTGGCGCCATGGTAAAAACTCAGGTTGATATTTTCCAGAACCTTGTTGCGGCCGTATACCTTGCTCAGTCCAATCATACTAAAAATATATTCGCCTGCCATAATCCTTCGTCCCTTTGAGCGGGTTCAATTAAGATGATGTTTTCTGCATGACGATGAAATCCTTTTTATCGTTGAATAGAATGTTGAATCCGAAAAAACCGGCCATCCATGAAAAAGTTTCCGTGCAGTAAAATGAAATATGGGTCAAGTCTCTTTTATAATACCAGTTCTTGAAAGAGTTTTGGTTGGGACTTCCATTATCAACGGGATAAAACCGTGTCATCACCGCGAGGTAGCCCTCGGCGGATAACCTTGGCGCCAGTTGAGTCATTTCTTTCCCCGGTTCCTTGAAATGCTCAAACGTTTCCGTGGACATGATCAAATCGTATTCAGGTTTTAAATTCGTGTCCGGAAAAAAATTAGGATCGTATCCCTGTGCGGAATAACCTTCCCGGTTCAGTAATATTTTTAAAACCGGTTCGTATCCGCAGCCGTAATCCAGAACTGTTTTGACCTCCAGGCAGATTTTTTTAACGATATCGATTTTTTCCTGAAACATGTTGATGTATCCTTGGTTTTCCATGCTGTTTTCGTGCTGGAGGTAGCGCCGGGCTTCTTCATCGGGAGAAACAAAATATTGAGAGGGCACAAAAATCAATTTGCAGTTGGAGCAGTGTTCGTATTCCCGGCCGTCATCTTTCAGAAAAAATGCTGCCATGGAATGACAGAGGGGGCATTTCATAATCGAGGGGAAGGGGCTTTTGAAACAGGGGCCGCGGTCTTTTATTTTACTTGATTCCAAGCGGCTACTGATTATAATTACCATCAAAATATCCTGTGGAAGCAGAAAGTCAATGGTTTTTTAGATTTTCGAATCTTAAAATTTGATCTAGGGAGCCTTTTGATGGGCGTTTATATCAGTGGAAATTCGATCCGTCCGGGTTATGTCATCGTTCATAATGGGCGTTTATACAGGGTGATGACCGCAGAACACAGAACACCTGGAAATAAAAGAGCGTTCCTGCAGACAAAACTTCGTGACTTGAAGGACGGCTCACAAACCGAAGTCCGTTTCCGGGCCGATGAGGAAATTAAACGCGCTTCCCTGGAGCAGTCGGAAATGGAATACCTGTACAATGATCCTTCCGGTTATTGTTTTATGAATTGCGAAACTTATGAGCAAATATTTCTAGAGGAAAAATTGCTCAAAGACGTCATCAAGTTTTTGCTGCCCAATACCCGGGTCCAGGTGGAATTTCATGAGGAAAAACCCATCGGCATCGCCCTGCCGGAAACGGTGGACCTGAAAGTCGAGGAGACCGACCCGCCCTTGAAGGGCGCCACCGCCTCAGGTTCCGGAAAGCCCGCAAAACTTGAAACAGGACTGGTGGTCACGATTCCCCAATTTATCGAAGTCGGTGAGATGGTACGGGTTTCCACTTCCTCGGGCGATTATCTGGAACGTGTGAAAAATTAATACTTCTCAAGGCACCCCGGGTTTCTCACAGACTCCAACCTCTAAAAGGCCCGTCATTTTTGCCATTCTTCACCCCGGAATTTTCCGCTGAGTCTTTTGTGAAGGTCAAACCCATGAATTGACATTAAAAGGTGATTTCTCTATATTGGAAATCTGTTTATTTGACTGATATTAAATAATTTTCTGTTCTTAACGGCCCCGGACCGCTAAACGGGGCAGGAAGGATCGTTGTGGAAAATGCGCTAGTTGCCAAGTCATTGAGTGTGGTTGACATGGTGATAAGCTCCGGTTTGATGGCTAAGGGAGTTTTGCTCCTTCTTCTGATTTTTTCCATGGTTTCCTGGGCGATTATTTTGCAGAAGTATTTTATGTATAAAAAAGCCCGGCGTGAGGACGGACAGCTTCTTGCCATGTTTGCGAAATCGGAACACCTGACTAACATCTACAACTTTTCCAAGAAATTGACCGCGAGTCCGGTAGCGCGGATATTTCTGACGGGTTACCGCGAGTTGTATTTGTTTCAGGAAATGTCCAGAAAAAGAAAAAATGAAAAGGGAGAAAATCTTTCTCCAAGTAAAGAATCCATCACGGCAAGGGACCTTAAGGGGGTCGGTCTTTCATTGAATAAGGCCATTAACCGGGAAATCGGTCGCCTCTCGAAGCGTCTGGATTTTCTGGCGACCACCGGGAGCACCACACCGTTCATCGGGTTGTTTGGCACGGTTTGGGGCGTCATGCATTCATTCAGTGCCATAGGAGTCCAGGGTACGGCGAGTATCGGTGGAGTGGCTCCGGGAATCGCGGAAGCCCTGATCGCGACAGCCGCGGGTCTGTTCGCGGCCATCCCAGCGGTCATCTTTTTCAATTATCTCAATGACAAGATCGGGGTGTTCACCAGTGTCATGGAGGACTTTGCCCAGGATTTTCTGTTCATGGCTGAGCGCAACTTTCTTGCCGAAGAGGCTGAGAAATTCCGTTCCCCGGATCTTTCTAGAAAGCCGGTTTGAACCCCGTTTTAAAATACCCGAAGGTATTGAACAATGATTAGAAAGAAACGGCCTTTATTGTCGGAAATCAACGTCACGCCATTTGTCGATGTTATGCTGGTTCTTCTGGTCATTTTTATGATCACCGCGCCGTTGATGCAGCATGGCATGGAGGTTCAATTGCCCAAAGAATCGACCGCTCCTGTTGCCCTTCAGGACATCCCGACCATCACTCTTAAAAGCAACAGGAAAATATACTGGAATCAAAAGGAGATGAGCAACCTGATCCATCTTAATCAGAAACTGGAAAAATACCGGGATAAACATAAAGACGCTGGAATTTATTTTCGTGCGGATAAGGCCTTGGATTATGGTTTTGTCATGCGGGTAATGTCTTCCGTGAAGCGTTCTGGAATTCAAAGTATAGGAATGATAACAGAACAACCCTAGAAACATGCGATTTGAGCATCTATCCTCTGTGGATCACAACCAGATGCTGGTTGTATCCGTTTTTTTTCATCTCCTCGTAATGGCGACAGTGGTTTTCATTCCTCCCCTAACCATTAAAGAAAAAATCATTCGCCCGGCCTTTACGGTGAACCTTGTGGAACTGCCCGCGGCAACCAAATCAAGGCGTCTGTCAAAATCGGTCCCGAAACCTGTTGAGAAGAAAACCCATGCCAAAAATCGCGTTTCCACTAAGCCTAAAACCAAATCCGTACCCGTTAAACCGGAATCGACCAAAAAGATTTTGAAGGCCCTGGATCAATTGAGCGCGGCCCTGCCCCCGGTTCCCTCCATCATTCAGGAACTGGATCAGGTCACTAAACTGACCGCGAAAAAACCGGTGAAAAAGGCCAGGAAAAAACCGATTCTGGAGGAGTCCCTGAGGGATAAGAAAAAACTTGAACAAACGATCGTTTCTTTGAAAAAGAATACCGTGGCGCCCCTGGTTCTGGAAAAACAAAACGAGCGGCTGGGCAAATTGTCCTTTCAGGAACTCGAGGAGACGAAAACTCCTGATTTTAACGGCAGTGTCGCGAAAAAGGACCAGGACTTCAAGGATATTGAATTTGCTTCCATGGCAAAGAAAAAAATGGATCTGAAAAGAAAGGAAGATAAGACCGCGGCGGATCTTTTAAAGGAACTGGAAAAGATGGAAGAGTTCAAGTCCGTATTGGACAAAAAAAGCCTGGATGCGAGCGAGAAGGCGGCCTCTCTTCCTGTCGAAATACAAAAAGAACAGAGGTCCTTTACAAAAGTTTTTGAGAAACTGGATACCGCACCCCCCCTGCATATCGATATCGATATTTCCCCGGGAAGGCTGTTATCCGATAAATTTGAAAGCGGGGTAAGAAATGTGAGGCCCCTTGTCGACACCTCCAAGGAGGTCTCTCCGATAGATAAGTCTCCTACCCTATTATCCGCCAAGCTAGGCCGAGAACAGGCGGACGTTTTATCGTTCTATGTAGGTGCAATCAAAAGGAGGGTTTTTGAAAAATGGAAAAATCCTCTCGGCGCCAAGAACGATGAAGCTATGGCACTGGTCTCCTTCCGGATTTTTAAAAAGGGCAACATAGACAAACCCTTTATCAAAAAAAGTACGGGGAATGAGAAACTGGATTCCCTAGCGGTTCGAGCCATTTTAGATGCTGAACCGTTCCCGGCCCTGCCGGGCGAGTTAAAAATT
>JAYZAN010000129.1:0-8659 GCA_036339675.1 Nitrospinota bacterium | reverse complement strand
CGCGCTCAGTCAGGAAAGAATTTACCTACCTCTTTATTAGGACAAGTCCCTAGGAAGCGACCTCCCTTAACACCTACGTTGCCAAAAAAAACGACGCAAACGTTACGGCAAACAAGATCATAGGGGACGCATCCCCAACCGTGTCAGCATCGATGAGTTTCCACCTGTCGTCAATAAAAAATCCCGGGTAACGAAAAAATCTTTCGATATCATCGCCGAGACAACTCTCACGTACTGCTCCCCTTATAAAAATTTTGTCCAAGCGGCTAAAAGACACGAACATGATGGCCATGCCGGCTTGAGGGCGAAGTTTGTAAATCCATAACCGGACCTTTAAATGTTCGCCTCGTCGTGTAAAATGTTCGCCTCGTCGTGTAACGGATATCACCGGGAAGCCGCTTACGCGTGTCAGTCCTTCATCCCTTTTCCTTACACTTCCCATTCATTTTCCCTGAAACTCTTTTCTGCCAAAAGACCGTTTTCCTGTTTATTAAATTGACCCTCTATTTACAAAGAGTTAGCTTTGGCGTAAAATGATCATGCAATTAGGGGCTTAAGTTTGACGGCTCATAAACCGTTTGACCTGATGTGGATTTTGGAGGTTCAGGGTCTTTTGTAAATTAAGCTGAAAGAAAGGCCCGCGGCAGGGATGGGGACTTCCCTCTTAATAGAAATTATTTTTGTGATTTGACAACAACCCAAACCCGATCGCCGGATTCAATGATGATGGTTCCAGCAACTCTGATTGCCCGAAAATCTTTAAACTTATTGGAAACACCTCATCCATTGAGCAGCTTCGAACAGACATTGATTGTTATTCCTTCCTACAACGAAGGAGATAATATCGGCGCCGTCCTCCGGGGCATCAAGGACTTTATTCCTAAAGTTTCCGTCCTCGTGGTGGACGACGGTTCCGCAGACGAAACGGCCCGGGTAGCGGAACGAAAGGGCGCCAAAGTAATTTCCCTGCCCTATAATTCCGGCTACGGAGTGGCCCTGCAGACAGGTTATATCTATGCCCTCCAACATGGATATTCCATCGTCTTGCAAATGGATGCCGACGGCCAGCATGATCCTCAAAACATCAAAGACCTCTTAATGGAGGTGCAAAAGGATGACGTGGATGTGGTGCTGGGATCCCGCTTTTTGAATCGGGGACAATATCAGACATCTTTTGCCAAGCGGGTCGGGATGATCCTCTTTTCAGGGCTTGCATCCCTGTTTTGCGGGCAGCGGATTACAGACCCCACCTCCGGGTTTCAGGCGTTGAAGGGAAAAGCGATCCGATTCGTCGCCAGCGAGTTCTTTCCTCCGGATTATCCGGACGCGGACTTTCTTATCATGCTTCACCGGAGCGGATTTAAAATACGCGAGATTCCTGTTAAAATGCATCCAAACCCCGACAACAAGTCCATGCATCGGGGGCCCAGAACGATATATTATGTTTTCAAAATGTTTCTCTCAATTTTCGTCACCCTGTTAAGACAGAAACCACATCCCTAATACGATATGCCTCCCCGAATAAGGATCATTTCCATACTGGTTTGTATTTTTCTCGTCGCTTACGTGTTTGAACTCGTCCGTAGAAAACACCTCAATGAAGAATATTCCATGGGCTGGCTGATCACCGGGACCATGATGCTTATTCTTTCTGTTTCCGAAGACCTTTTGACGTTGATTTCAAATTTAGTCGGGGCCACTTTATTCACCTCCACCCTGTTTTTTTTCGGACTGATGTTTCTCATGGTGATCTGTTTGCACTTTTCCATCAGAATCTCCGCCCTGACGAATCAGGTGAGGACACTGACCCAGCACCTGGGTATCCTGTATAATGAGAAAAAGGAACTGGAAAAACGTATTGATCCTCCTCCCCTAGATCAAAGCGCCTCCAGAATGGACAAATTTTGAAAGTATTAAGAACTATAGAAACATTTTTGCCCTATGTTTGCGGGCCAACGAACCAGGCCTTCCAGATATCCAGCAGGCTGGAAGGCCTGAATATCCCCTCCCCAGTTTTAACCACTTACTGTGACGTGGACCCGGGCCTTTCCAGGCATGAGACCATCGGCAGGGTTTCGGTCACCCGGGTTCCCATTCAGTTCAAGTGCATGCGATATTGCGTGAGCCTGGGAATGATTGGACACATGAAGGATTTCGATATCCTGCACAGCCACAATTACCGGAATTTTCAAACGGACACGGGTTTTTTTTTGCCTCGTTAAAACGTAAACCGTTCGTTCTCAACACGCACGGATCTCTCCTGGGATTTAAACGCTATCTTCCTTCCGGAACCCAGCGCTGGCCCTATCAGATATATGATGGATTGACCTTCAAACTTCCTGCAAGAAAAGCGAACGCGATCGTGGTTTCCTCCAGGTTGGAATTTGAGGACGCCCTAGAATTCGGCATTGAAAAAAACAAGCTTCACATCATCCCCATGGGGGTCGAGGTCCAGGTGCCAGGGGCTCCGGAAAACATGAAAGAAGGTCGGCCGTTAAATATTCTTTTTGTCGGCCGTCTGGCCAGAGTAAGGAGAATCGAGCTTCTCCTTCAGTCGGTCAGCAAATTATCTATTCCATTTCATTTAACCATTGTCGGAGGGGAGGAAAAGACCTCCAGCCTGTCCAAATCAGGGTACCGGGAGGAACTGCTCCGATTGTGTCGGGATCTCGATTTGAACAACTGGGTAACTTTTACCGGGCCCAAACATCAGGATGAACTGAAAACGTATTACAACACATCGGATATATTTGTTTATCCCTCTCTCTATGAAAACCTGGCCCAGCCTGTCCTGGAAGCCGCGGCCGCGGGCCTGCCGGTTATCGCCACCCGGGTGGGCATCGCTTCCGAACTGATCCAGAATGAGGAAACGGGGTTTATCGTCACCGCGGACTCCAGTGAAATCTGCCAACGGATCGAACAGCTCCGGGACATGGCTTTGAGGAAAAATCTGGGAGAAAAAATCCGGGAAAAAGCCCGGTTGAATTACGGCTGGAACTCGGTCATGGGAAGCTATCTGGAATTGTACCGGTCTTTATAAAATGAAAAAAGATTTTGATCTTTACTCAAAAAATTACGAAGACCGCCTGGATGAAGCGGTCCGGATAACCGGATATGACGGAAATTATTTCGCCGAAGCAAAACTCAAAAAACTGTCCATGCTGTTTCCTGAATGGACAAGAAGCTCCTTTAATTTTCTGGATTATGGATGCGGAAAAGGCCTTCTCTTCTCCAGGTTTCATTCCTATTTCCCCGAGGGAAACTATGTGGGGACGGATTTTTCCAATGAGATGATCCAGGAAGCACGGGCCAAACATCCACATACAGAGTCTTTTTTTGAATTTGAACCAAAGGAGTGGAAAAAATTTTCCTATGATGTTGTTTTTGCTGCCGGGGTTTTTCACCATATTCCTGCTGAAGACCATGAAACAATCATTAAAGAGCTTTCCGGTCTTTTATCGGAAAAGGGGGAAATAATCCTTTGGGAGCACAATCCCATGAATCCGTTCACACGCAATATCGTCAAAGATTGCGTTTTCGACAAGGATGCAGTCCTGATACCCTCAAAACATCTCAAACATATTTTCGAAAATACCTCCCTTGAACGCGTAAGAATCGTCTACACCACCTTTTTCCCAAAATTCCTCAACGCGCTGCTTCCCCTGGAAAATTTTTTGGGCTGGCTTCCCCTTGGAGGTCAATATCTGATTATCGGGGATAGGCCAAAGGAAAAGGAACGGGTCTGAATCTATTTGGGAATGCGGGATGAACCCCCAGGTGTCACAGGTTTACTCCTCCAGATGGAAACATTTTCCTCAATCCCTCTTCCAGCTTTCCCGGTTGGAAGTTAAAGGCTTTAGTCGCGGCCCCGATATCCTGCTCCTTTTCACATAACAATCTTGGAACCTGGTCCGAAACCAAAGAACCAATTTTAAAAAAAGACATCATGGCAATACCCCATTGCACCAAAGCGGGGGAAAAATGAATTTTTCTGGAACGAACTTTAAAAAAATAATTCAACCTGTCGACCAGTGAATTGAACGTCATCGGTTCAGGGCCGGCGAGAATGAACACCCGCGCTGAAAGGTCTTCACGAAAAATGGCTTCCGTCATCACGAAAATGAGGTCGTCAATAAAAATCGGGCAAAGCCTGCACTCGCCATTTCCGATTACAGGGACCGTTTTTGATTCTTTGACCCAATGGATCAACTGGTTCACTCCTTCCCGTCCCGCGTAATACCCGTAGGCCTCCGAAGCTCGCAGGACAAGCCATTGAAGGCCGGATCTCTGGACCCATTTCTCACCCTCCAGTTTGCTGATGCCATAGCCGCCGGCATGTTCATGGGCGGCAGTACTGCTGACATAAATAAACCGTCTGACCCTGTTTCCCCGTGAAGCGTTCACCAGGTTTCGGGTTCCTTGAGCATTCACGACAAAATAATCCTCTTTCCTGGAGGAACGGGTTAAGGCGGCCAAATGGACCACCGTATCGATTCCCCGGGTCGCTTTTTCCAGGGATCCGGGTTCCGATAAAGCCCCTTCCACCTTTTCACAATTTTCAAGGTCGACCGAAGACTTGTGGACCAGGACCCGGACCGGATTATTTTCATTTTCGATCAGATTTTTCAAAAGCTCGCTTCCCAATCCGCCGGAAGCGCCGGTTAAAAGGATTTTCATGACACCCTAGTTTGGTGTGAGGGGTTTTTAGAGAATGGATCGGATTCTAAGGGGAATACGGGTGCAATCAAACATTATTTAATCCGATCGAATTTGGTTGCGTGAACCGTGACGGTTTTTTTTTGAAACAAAATCTGAATTCAAGAAGCCGGGCCCACAGAAGATTGACCAAAAACTCCAGGATAGCCGTTGGCTTGACAAAAGAGGGCCGGGAATCGTTACAATAAAATCCGGTCTCTATTTCCCCGATCTTTAATTGTAATCGGCGCGCCTGAATCATGATCTCCGCGTCGATGAACCAGCCATTGGATTTCAGGTTCATGTTTTCATAAACGGGCCGGGTCATGATTTTAGGTTTGGAATTGATGTCCCTGCTTTTCAATCCGGGAAAGAAGGTCTTGAAAATCAGGTTGTAAACCCATGAGATGAATTTCCTATAGGGTCCGTCATCCCTTGTTACGCGGTAGGTTTTGATCAGGTCCAGCCTTTCGTCTCGGAGCATTTTGTAAACTCGCACCACATCCTCAAAAGGCATCTGGCCGTCCCCGTCGATCACCACCAGAGTTCTGCCGGTCGCGGCTTGAAGACCGCTTTTCATATCCCAGCCCATCATTCCTTCTTTGATCCTGCACACCGCATGTACAGCAGGGTGTTTCCCGGCAATCCGGCGAACCACTTCGGGAGTGGAATCGTCATCCCCTCCGATATAATTTCCCACCAGGATCATTTCCCAATGGAGTTCTTCATGGTCCAGGGATCGGATCAGGGGTTCCACGAATGAAGGGAGCGAATCTCCACTCCGGTAGGCCAAAACAATGACTGAGATATCGGGGACAGGAAGGATCAAAACCGCTCCAGGAATAAAGAAATTTATAGATCGACCGAAACGACTGTCAAAGGTATTTTACCGCTAAACAAATCTCTATAAAAGAAACAAACGATTCCCAATCGGGAACAATACCTTTTGGCGAACTTTTTTCCCATATTTATTCATGATTTACGGTTCGCCTTCTCTTACTTTATCGAATATAATTGTTCAAATCTTTAGGAATTAGGCTTCCGATTCCAAAATTTAAAAAGATCCTGACTCGTGCCCTCATTAATACCCCTTATGAAAAAAAAGCTCCCCCTTATTTTTTTAATTATTTACAGCTCTATTATGATCCTGTCGGGCCTGGGGGATTCCGCCCTTCAATTGGATGAAGGGGTGGATACTTTCGTCAGCACCACCATCCTGAAATACGGCATTCCCCACCATTCCGACGGGATCAACCACACTATGGATTTCGCGGATATTTACGACGGACTTTTCGTTTACCGCACCTGGGTCCCCTATTACCTTCAGACCGTATCCATATCCCTTCTCGGGCAGAACACGCTGGCGGCCCGTCTCCCGTTCGCACTGGCGGGGATAGCGGCGGTGGTTGCCTTGTATTTTTTTTCAATTAAATTAATGCAAAACAGGATGACCGCTTTTTTCGCAGCCTTTTTTCTGGCTTCTTCCGTCCCGGCCCTTCTTTATTTCCGTACCGCCCGGTATATCGGACTCCCCATCCTCCTGACGGTTCTGCTCCTTTATTTTTATCTGGATATCTATGAGAAAAAAAAGTGGAACCCGTTGGCCTTTATCATTTCGGCGGTTCTTCTCTTTCATACAATGTATGTGGAGTTTGCGGGCGTCATACTGGGTATTCTCATTCACTTCCTGTTAAACCGGAAACAGATATCCCCGGAACATTTGAAAACTGTTCTTAAAACCGGCGCGATCATCGCGGTTTTCACCCTGCCCTGGCTCATTGCAATCCTGCCGGTATTCTCGAAAATTTCGGAATTTTACACAACCTCCAGCCGCCATGTCGACACAACAGCCTGGAGAGATTTGAAGCATTTATCCGGATTCTTGTTTCAAGCCAACAATTTTATTTTTCCCCTGGTTTTAGTCCCATTTTTCTGGAGCGAGCGCTTAAAAAAATATCGCCCGCAAACCAGTATTCTATGGATCTGTATTATCACCATTCTGGCACTGTCTTGCCTCCATTCGATTCCTTTGCAGCAGTATATCGCCGCCGGGTTCCCACTTTTTTTTATATTACTCGCCCTGATCGTCGTCGAAGGCCTTCCCGGCAAACTCTGGATGAAATCCGCTCTGGCTGGGCTGTTGATCTTCAGCAATATCCTGCATGTCGGACCGCTGTTTCCGTTTAAGCCGTTGATCGACGCCAACCAGAAAATATTTAAAGCGAACGCTTTCCTGCATTACACGTATAACACTTTTATGAGAGAGGTCCGGTTTTCTTCTTCCTATTACGACTATTGGACCCAGATATTTCATACTTACCAGGGTCCCCTGGATAGGGTGATCAAATTTTTCAAAGACCATGGGAAACCCGGGGATTCATGCTATATTGATAATGAGAGAGATTCGCTTTCTTACTACACCGGAATGAGGCTGCTCCACCACAAAGACATTCTGGATGGACAAATCCCAGATTGGATTATATTGAGAGGCGAGCACCGGTTTCTGGAAAAGGACCCTTCTCCGGTTGGCGCTAAATTAAAGAACATCATTCGGTCCTTCCCGTATCAGGAGACCCGTCTTACAGGCCCCATTAACCGCATCAATAACTCATACGACATACAATTACACCTTTTCCAATCGCCTGTTTCGACCGATAAAATACTTATTTACCGTTTGGATCCCGAATTTCGCAGAAACCTATAATGGTCGACTGAAACCATGAGGCCCACTCGAAAAAATACTTATTTACTGTTTGAATCCTAAATTTCGCCGAAAACAACAACCATCCGCGATATCGTGAAGCTCATTATTCAAATTCCCTGTCTGAATGAAGAACAGACCCTTCCCGAAACGTTGAAAGACCTGCCCAAACATATTGACGGAATCGATGTGATCGAAACCCTGATCGTTGACGACGGAAGCTCGGATCGCACGGTGGACGTGGCACGGGAAAATAAAGCCGACCACATCCTCCGGTTGACCAATAACAAGGGCCTGGCCAAGGCCTTCATTTACGGAATCAACCATTGCCTGCAACTGGGAGCGGATATTATCGTCAACACCGATGCGGACAACCAGTATTATGCCGGAGATATCCAGAAATTAATCCAACCCATTTTGGACAATAAAGCCGATATTGTGATCGGCAACCGGCAGGTGGAAACGATCCGGCATTTTTCCCCGGTGAAAATATTTATGCAGAAGTTCGGGAGCTGGGTGGTCCGCCAGCTTTCCGGCACCAGTATCCCGGATGCGACCAGCGGTTTCCGCGCCTATTCCCGGGAAGCCGCGCTTCAACTCAATGTCGTGTCCGACTTCACCTATACGGTCGAGACGGTCATCAGTGCCGGAAAAAAAAATCTTGCCATCGAACACGTCCCGGTAAAAACCAACCGCAAACTTCGTGAATCCAGATTGTTTCCGAATATCAGGACCTACCTGAAAAGAACCCTGGTCACCATTATTAAGGTTTATTCCATGTATAAACCGATGAAAGTGTTCACCATCGCCGGAGGGATTTTATTTTTGACTGGATTCGTCATCGGCTGCCGGTATTTATATTTTTTCTTTCAGGGACAGACCGCCGGACACATCCAATCGCTGATCCTGTCCGCCATTCTATTGATTGTCGGTTTCCAGATCATCATGATGGGGATCGCGGCAGAGTTGATCGCGATTAACAGGCAGCTCCTGGAGGACATTCAGTTGAGAATAAAAAAACATGAATTTGACCCAAAAGATTAAATCATCCCCTTTATCTCAATCCTGATCCCGGGATAGAGAGAGTCTCATTACCCGTTTCCACTCCTATGGTCCATGTAATCATCGGTACCCGCGCACAACTCATTAAAATGGCCCCTGTGATGAGAGGATTTAAAGACCGTGGCATTGACTACAACTTTATATTCCTCGCCCAGCATAAGGAAACGATGAAAGAAATCATGGAGCAGTTCGAAATCAAAA
>JAYZAN010000128.1:0-5290 GCA_036339675.1 Nitrospinota bacterium | reverse complement strand
TAGCGTCCCTTAAGAGCCTATTTTTTAAGCGTTCTGATGGATTTTTAGTTATATTGTAAAAGAGATCGGCTGTGAATACAACCCACCCCTTGTGGGAACTATATTAATAAAAACCTGTTCCATTTGATTTCAGATTCAAGGCAGGAATCCCAAAATATCGGATACCTCTCTAAACCATATCCCCCAAGTCCCAGATAAATCAAGTTACTAGCGGGAGCCTGCGGCAGCACCCCCCTTATCAACCCGCAATTGCAATTCATCCACCATGTTCAATGTAGATCTTAAGCGGGAGGCCAGGATCTTTAAGATCGGCATCAAGGCTTCGGGATTTCTCTCGATCAAGGATTCAAGGGTAGAATAACAAGTTTACTAATTTTCAATGGATATTAATTTAGCACCAAATTATGTTATTTTAACAATCATTCCTGATTCTCAAGGACGACATGAAACCCTTTGCAATCAAAGCCGATTTCAAGCCAGCCGGAGGTCAGCCGGAAGCCATAGAGAAACTGAGCGCCAACCTACTGAAAGGGGTACAGCATCAGTCGCTGCTGGGAGTAACCGGGTCCGGAAAAACCTTCACCCTAGCCAATGTGATCGAAAAGGTCGGCAAACCGGTATTGGTTCTCGTACACAACAAAACCCTTGCGGCCCAATTGTACGGTGAATTCAAATCTTTTTTCCCGGACAATGCGGTGGGTTATTTTGTGAGCTATTATGATTATTACCAGCCGGAAGCCTACCTGCCGCAAACGGATACGTATATTGAAAAAGACGCGTCGATCAACGATGAGATCGACAAAATGCGCCACGCCGCCACCCACTCCCTGTTCGAGCGCAGGGACGTGATCATCGTCGCGAGCGTTTCGTGTATCTATGGGCTGGGCTCCCCCGAGGCCTATCACGGCATGCTCCTGTTTGTCGAAACAGGAATGGACCTGGAACGCGACCGGGCGCTTGAAAAACTGGTCGGTATCCAATACAAACGCAACGATATCGATTTTCAAAGAGGCACCTTCCGGGTACGGGGAGATATTGTAGACGTATTACCCGTTTACGAACGTGAGGAAGCGGTCCGGATCGAGTTTTTCGGAGACACGGTGGAACGGATCAGCGCATTCGATCCCTTGACCCAGAAGCACCTCCGGGAACTGGACCGCATCGCGATTTACCCAGCCAGCCACTATGTGACCCCGCAGGAACCTCTAAAGCGGGCCATGAAAGCCATTCGCGAAGAACTGATCGACCGCGTGTCTTGCTTCGAAAGCCAGAATTTGCTCGTGGAAGCCCAGCGCATCGACCAACGCACCATGTTCGACCTGGAAATGATCAAGGAAGTGGGGTACTGCCAAGGGATCGAGAACTACTCCCGGCATTTAATGAATCGGCAACCGGGCGAACCGCCGCCCACTCTTCTGGACTATTTCCCCGACGACGCTCTGTTTATCATTGATGAAAGCCATGCCACCATTCCGCAACTGCGCGGGATGTATAAGGGAGATCATTCGCGCAAGGAAAGCCTGATACGATACGGGTTCCGCCTTCCCTCGGCTTTCGACAACCGTCCTTTGACCTTTGAGGAATTCGAGCGTCATATCCCGCAAGTCATTTATACGTCCGCGACCCCAGGACCCTATGAACTGGAAAAATCCGAATCCCGCGTGGTGGAACTCATCGTCCGGCCGACCGGACTGATCGACCCTCCGATCGAAACCAGACCCGTGGAGGGACAGGTGGACGATCTCTACAACGAAATCAAAATCCGCGCGCAAAGAAATGAACGCACCCTGATCACCACGCTAACAAAACGGTTTGCGGAAGACTTGACCGAGCATTATTCAGAACTCGGCCTCAAAGTAAAATACCTTCATTCCGACATCGTAACCCTGGAACGCAACCAGATTATCCGGGAGCTTCGCCTGGGCGACTTTGACGCTCTCATTGGGATCAATTTATTACGGGAGGGCCTGGATCTTCCGGAAGTTTCTCTGGTCGCTATCCTCGACTGCGATAAGGAAGGGTTTTTGAGATCGACGACTTCCTTAATACAAACCTCAGGACGGGCCGCCAGGAACCTTGAGGGAAAAGTCATCATGTACGCCGACCAGATTACCGGATCCATGAAAGAAGCCATCGAGGAAACTTCAAGGAGAAGAGCGATTCAATTGCAATATAACCAGGAACATGAAATCATCCCGGCATCGATAAAAAAATCGGTCCAGGATTTGCTGGGAAATTATGAAAAAACTTCCATCGTCCCGTTGGTGACGGAGAAAGAGGAAACGTATCTGCCCACGGGCAACATCCTGGACCTGATCGCCGGTCTGGAAAAGCAGATGTACGCGGCGGCCAAGGAACTGGAATTTGAAAAAGCGGCGGAAATCAGGGATAAAATTAAAAAATTGAGAGAAAAAGATCTGACGATTCCGGCATAAAAGGTCTTCCGATTTAATCTTGGGGAATCAGCCGGGCTGATATGCCATCTGGTTCAAGGGTTCGACACTGGCGGACTGGCCTTTTGGGGGCGGGTAATAATCGAAATAGACTTTAGCCAGTTTTTTTGCGATGGGGGCCGCCACCCGACCTCCGTGACCACCGTGTTCCACTAAAACAATAATGGCGATTTCGGGGTTTTCGTATGGGGCGAATGACAGAAACCAGGCGTGGTCCCTGAACTGATATGGAATTCCCTCCTCATCCTGTTCTTCCTCCCCCGGTTTCATGCGAACCACCTGGGCGGTCCCTGTTTTTCCCGATACCGTGACCGATTTGAGACGTGCCCGGCGACCGGTGCCTCGAGGCTCATTCACAACCCCGCGCATCCCTTTGCGGATGAATTCAAGATTTTCGGGATTGATCTCAGCCCGTTTAACGATTTCCGGAAAAAACTCATTTATAATTTTCCCATCCTGATTCTCAATCGCCTTGACCAGGTAGGGCCTTAAAAGAGTCCCGCCGTTGGCCAAGGCGGCCATCATTCTTGCCTGCTGGAGGGGGGTCACAAGGTTGTATCCCTGACCGATGGAGGCGATAATGGTCTCCCCCTCCAGCCACTTCTCTTTCCGGGTTCTCAGTTTCCATTGGGAGGTGGGGACCAGCCCTGGTTTTTCCCCCTTTAAACCGATCCCCGTAAACCCGCCCAGTCCGAATATTTTCGCATAGCGGGCCAAGCGGTCGATACCCAACCTGTGGCCTACGGTATAGAAAAAAACATCGCAGGACTGAACGATCGCATCGTGCAAAGCAATGATTCCATGTCCTTTCTTTTTCCAGCAACGGTAAAAACCTTTTCCCAGGCGAAAATTGCCAGGGCAATAAATTGTTGTTTCGGGAGTTATTACATTTTCCTCAAGACCGGCCAATGCCGTGATCATTTTGTAGGTCGAACCGGGAGGGTACTGCCCATCGATGGCCCGGTTCTGCAGGGGGTGCAGTTTATGCCTCACAAGGCCCCGCCAATCTTCCTTGGAAATCCTGGCGGCAAACAGGTTGGCGTCGAAAGAAGGCTTGCTGGTCAGAGCAATGATTTCTCCGGTCTGGACCTTCATCATTATGACCGATCCGCTCACCGGCTCCTCATCCGTCCCCTTCATCAATTCTTCCGCGACCTTCTGGATTCTCACATCCAGGGTCAAGATCAAACCCTTTCCGCTATCTGGAGGCAATTTCCGAAGAACCCTGAGTTCCCTGCCCGAAACATCCACCTCCACTTCCTTATAGCCTTTTGCCCCTCTTAAGTCTGACTCGAAGATACTTTCCAGGCCGTTTTTCCCGATCATATCCCCCTGCTGATAACTCGAGTCCTGTATTCTTTCAAGTTTAGCTTTTGAAATCTCCCCCAAATAACCCAGGACATGGGAAGCCACACCTTTTTGGACATAGCTTCGCAGAGGTTCCACATTGATATGAATGCCGGGAAGCCGCATCTTGTTTTCCTCAATAAATGCGACCTCCTCCCTGGTAATATCTCTCTTGATCAAAACATCCATGAAAGATCGTGCCTCACCCACACTCTTTTCCAATTTAGCCTGATCGAACGCTATTTTTTCCGACAGGAGTTTCAAAGTGTCGGAGAAATTTTGCGCGTCTTCCGGGGTCACATACAGATTGAAGGAAGGACGGATCCCGACAAGGATTTCGCCGTTCCGGTCCTTGATAATACCCCGGTAACCGGGAAGGGATATCTGGCGGGCACGGTTGTTTTCGGACAGGCCAATAAAATCTTCGCCGCGAAGAATTTGCAGGTACCACACCCGCATCCAGAGACATATAAAGGAAATAACAGCTATGATAACGAAAAACTTGATTTTTTTACGGACCTCATCCGAATTTTCAAGGCTGTACTTGAAAACACTCATTGGGGCAGAAGAATCTTATTAGGAAACATTTTAATGATCCATCTCAGGTTTTTATCCAACACATAGAACAATAAAAGTCCGGCAAGAGCATTATAAATCAGGTAAATGAAAAGGGATGGGAACAGAAAGTCCCCTGAAATCCTGGCTTTTAAAAGACTCACCATAGAAAAATAATAAACAAAAGCATCAGCCAGGGAAGCGGTGACTAAAAAGAAACATATTGGAATGGGCCCCTTAACCATAAATTTCTCTTTGAGGGTGGAAAAGAAAAATCCGATCAGACTCTTGGAAAGGGTATTGACCCCCAGCAATCGGCCTGAAAGAAAATCCTGAAGCAATCCCACCAGAAACCCTACTCCGACTCCGGTGTTTCTTTGAAAATGGATCCCGCAATAAACTACAAAAATAAGCGCCAGGTCGGGAGTCACTCCGGAGACCGACACCAAGCCCAGAATGGATGTCTGGATTGAAAAAACCAGCACTAGGTAAATGATCAGGATCAATAACAACATATTAAAACTAATCCGGTAATAAGACGAGGACCTCCTCTAACCTGGAAAGGTTAGCACGGGGTTTTATGGTAATGTCCTGAAATAATCTCTGTTTCTTTTTGGTCACCTTGACCACCTTCCCCACCACCAGACCTTTAGGGAAAACACCTCCCAGCCCTGAAGAAATCACCTTGTCCCCGGCTTTTACGTCGGCGGTGATCGGCACAAATTCCATATCGCATTCCTCTTCTCCCTTACCTACCACCACACCCGAAACCCGTGAATCCTGGAATAATGAATCTACCGCGCTCCGGCTGTCTGTCACCAGGAGAACTTTAGAGGAATTGACGGTCGAGTGGATGACATGGCCAATAACACCGGCATCTGTGACCACCGCCAAATTTTCATGAATTCCATCTTGAGTCCCCCGGTTTATAAAAA
>JAYZAN010000127.1:0-29939 GCA_036339675.1 Nitrospinota bacterium | reverse complement strand
CCGACACCGGAGGAACAGATGATACTGCACAGAAGAGCTGCGTCCGATGTGCGGGGTTTTTCAGCACGGACCTCTTTTTCGGCTGTCTTTACGGCTGCCAGGCCCTTCAATTCTCCAATAAATTTGCGGGCGTTTTTCGCCTGGTCCCCGTCGGAATATTGATCGACGACCTTTTCAAATACATTTAAAGCAGAATCAAAATCTTTCTTCGCATAATGGATTTCACCTTGGTGAAAGTACGCGTCGTCGGTCAATCTGCCTTTTTTAAACTCCCCTGTGACTTTCTGATAATAGGACAGAGCCTGGTCCAGGTCACCTCTGTTTCTGGCCGTTTTATATAAATCGTGAAACAGCCCGGCAATGGTAAAAGCCGCCTTGTAAGCCTCCTGGCTTCCAGGAAATTTTTCATACACAGCCGTAAATTTTTCGATGCAGCGCAACCAGTGATTTCGATAAGCGCGTTTTTCAGGGGACCCCTTGAGACTGTAGTAGGATTTTTGGGCTTTTTGGTATAATTTCTCAGCTGTGGCGGAGCGGCCCCTACCCGCTTCTACAAACGAGGCTCCGCCTGAAATTATCAGAATGGCGATAAATACCGCCAAAACATATTTTTTTGCGTACCAGATCACGTTTTACCCGAGTTCAACCATTATTGAATGGACTCAATGAAAAAAAATTCACCGGGATAGTTTTAACAAAACATCCATAACTATTTAATTTTATTGTGATTATAATATATCACGTTTACCGGAATGGGTCAACAAATAGGGAAAAATCAGGCAAAACTCATTGGCCCAGGCTTAAACGGTCCGCCAGGGGGGAGGGAAGATTATTTTTTAGGATTTTTTCCTGGGTGGGGCCATAATCATATGAAAATCGGCAAAATTCAATGGTTTTCGCCCCTGAGTCATAAACCACAAAGCTTGGTTCGGGGTTTCCGTCCCGGGGTTGCCCCAGGCTTCCGACATTGACCAGGTAACGGCAGTCGTCCTCCAACTCGAACTTCGGAGCGATATAGCTGCAGATTTCGTCATCGCCATTCTTTTCTATGACCAAAGGAATATGAGAATGCCCTAAAAAACAAAGTTGTGTTTCAAAGCTGGGGAAATTAAGCTTTCCATCTTTCAGGGTTCTCACATAATGCCACTCAAGGGGTTCGAAGGGTGAAGCATGAGTCCAATGCACACCATCTTCCACTTTATCCACTTGAAGAGAGACCAAAAACTTTTTATTTTTATCGGTCAATTCACCTCGTGTCCAGACACAGGCATGAAAGGCGTAGGAATTAAAATATTCGGTATCCGTCTTGTTCACCACCGCATAATCATGATTTCCGGCAAGAGTGATGTCGCAGTTCTCCCGGATCCAGTCCACACATGGGTTTGGATCCGTCATATAACCCACCATGTCGCCCAGGCAAACTATCTTATCGTGATCGATATCGCCGATGCATCGGATGAAAGCTTCCAAAGCTTCCAGATTGGAATGAAGGTCTGAAAAAATAATATATCTCATGGCCCCTGGGCTGAGATTAAGGGGGTTTATTGGTCGGAAGGATGAACCAGGGAGGGAGAGAGGTCTTTATAAATTCGGTCCAACACGCCATTGATAAAATCCGGGGACTCTTCGTTTCCGTATTTTTTGGCCACCTCGACCGCCTCATTGATGGCCACTTTTGGAGGAACACTTGAGAAATATAAAAGTTCACACACACCAAACCTCAAAATATTTCTATCAATGACCGTCATGCGGTCCAGAGCCCAGTGCTCACTATATTTTTTAAGGATTTCATCAATTTCCGCCAGGTGCAGAAATGTGGATTCCACGAGGGTCTTCATAAATGATCTCGTTTCATCCTGAATAGAAAGCCTCATCCAGAACTGATCCAACTGCTCCTGGATGGCTCCCTCATTGAATTCCGTTTGATAAAGGAATTTTAAGGCCAACTCTCTGGCGGAACGCCTCTTTCCCATAACTCAATCCAACCTCAGATTCGTTTAAAAAGGTTTACCATTTCAAGGGCGGCCAAGGCGGCTTCCGCTCCCTTATTGCCGGATTTACCGCCTGCCCGTTCAACAGCCTGTTCCACATTGTCCGTGGTCAATATTCCAAACAAAACGGGTATGGACGATTCCCTTGCCAAAGTTCCTACCCCCCTGCTGGATTCTCCAGACACATAATTGAAATGCGGCGTCGCCCCCCGAATCACCGCTCCGAGACATATTACCGCATCGTATTTATTGGCTGCGCACATTTTACCCGCAGCCATTGGGATCTCGAAAGCGCCGGGGACTTTGACCACATCGATATCCTTTTCCGCGACGCCATGTTCGATCAAGGTTGCAATGGCTCCATCCGCCAGATGAGTGGTTATAAAATCGTTGAACCGGCTCACCACAATGCCGAATTTTCCGCCCTCTGCATTGAGATCCCCTTCGATGTAGTTCACCATGGCCTAAAGGTTTACGAAATATTCTTAATGATATGGCCCAGTTTGATTCGTTTCGTTTCCAGGTACTTAATATTGTCTTTTTTGGGAACGATCTCCATGGGGACCCTCTCGACAATTTCCAGTCCATAGCCTTCCAGGCCGATTATTTTTCTCGGATTGTTGGTCAACAACCGGATCTTCCCGAGGCCCAGCTTACTCAGGATCTGGGCTCCAATCCCATATTCCCTGAGGTCCGGTTTAAATCCCAGCGCCTCATTGGCTTGAACCGTATCATGCCCCTGGTCCTGAAGTTCATAAGCCTTCAATTTATTGATCAACCCGATCCCTCTCCCTTCCTGATAAAGGTACAACAGAACCCCTTTACCCGTGGAACCGATCATATCCAAGGATTTTTTCAATTGCTCGCCACAATCGCAGCGAAAGGACCCAAAAACATCGCCCGTCAGGCACTGCGAGTGGACCCGAACCAGGGTTGGCACTTCCGGTTTGATTTCCCCCTTCACCATGGCGATATGCATCTGGTCGATCAGGATATTTCTGAAAGCCACAGCCTTAAAATCCCCGAACTCAGTCGGAAGATGGGTCTGGGTGACCTGCTCGACCAATGTTTCCCTCTGCAGGCGGTATTCGGCCAGGTCTTTCGTGGTGATCATTTTCAAACCATGCTTTTTCGCGAAACGGGTCAACTCCGGAACCCGTGACATGGTTCCGTCCTCGTTCATGATTTCACAAATGACGCCGGAAGCATTCAAGCGGGCCAACCGCGCGATATCCACCGAGGCTTCGGTTTGCCCCATCCTTACCAGTACGCCACCGTCCCTTGCCCGCAAAGGAAAAATATGGCCGGGACGCACCAGATCAGTTTTTTTGGTATTCGTGTTGATTGCGACTTTGATCGTCTGTGATCTGTCCGCGGCTGAAATTCCTGTGGTCACTCCCTGCTTGGCATCGATGGAAATGGTAAAGGGCGTTTCAAAATGCGAGTCGTTGGTTTCCACCATCATCTGCAGTCCAAGCTCATCGGTACGTTCTTCGGTCAGAGCTAGGCAGATCAAACCGCGCCCATACCTGGCCATGAAGTTGACCGCCTCAGGAGTCACCTTTTCGGCGGCCACCATCAGGTCTCCTTCATTCTCGCGGTCCTCATCATCCACAATGATGATCAACTTACCGTCTTGGACATCCTCTATCGCGTCTTCAATGGAGCTGAACGCTTTTTTCATAAATCTTCACCTATAAAAAACCCTGCTCCCGGAGAAAGTCCAGGGAAACCTTTCTTCCTTCCTCAGGTTGACTGACGAACGTTTCGAATGCCTTAAAAATGTATTTACCAATCATATCACATTCGATGTTGACCCGGTCGCCAATTTTCCTGTTGCCCAGGTTGGTGTGTGACAGGGTAAACGGAATGATCGATACCGTCAGCCTGTTGTCCTTGCAGGAAAACGCCGTGAGGCTGATGCCATCGATGGCTATGGAACCTTTTTCGATGATAAAGGGACTCAATTCCGGCGGGTGCTCAAACTGAAATAAGATCTCTCCGCTTTTCGGTTCCAGTCCCACCACGGTTCCCACCCGGTCGACGTGGCCCGAAACGAAATGCCCGCTGATTTTTTGCGATGGGGTTAAAGAACGCTCCAAATTGACCCGGGAACCGTTTTGAATCTCTCTGAAACTGGTCCGGCTCAAGGTTTCCGTTCCCAAATCTACCGTAAAACTGTTATCCGTAAATTGACGGACCGTCAGGCAGACTCCGTTGACCGCTATGCTTTCCCCAAATTCAATTCCTTCGAAGTCTTCGGTTCGAACAACCATTTCGGCCTGTTCATTCTGGAAATGAATTTTTTCAACCGTTCCCAGGCTTTGTATGATTCCGCTAAACATGATTATAAATCTCCCTCCAGCATAAAATCACTTCCGACACGGATGGCTTGAAGGTTTTTTATTTTATAAGCATCTTTTAGTTTCGCTATCCCCTCTCCACCGACAGCTCCTCTCGCATTATTTCCTCCGATAATAATCGGCGCCACAAAAAATAAGATCTTATCCACAATCTTTTCTTTCAGCGCCGAAGCGTTTACTTCCGATCCGCCCTCGATCAGGACGGAAACCAATTCCATCTCGCCCAGTTTTTTCATCAGTTGTTTTAAATTTAGCCGCCCCCGGTTCGTTTGCAGGATGAGAGTCTCTACACCCAAACGGTCCAGATTTTTTTTTCTCGAAACAGATAACCCGTCTCCGGAAACATAAATGACCCTCTGAGAACGGACATTTTTAAAAGTATTGGCCGTCAAGGGTATCCGGTTTGATCGATCAAGGATTACTCTGACCGGGTGTTTCACCTGCCTGTTTTTGATCCGGGTGGTGAGCCTGGGATTATCGTTCAAAACGGTTTCTGTGCCCACGAGCACGGCATCGACTTTGTTCCTAAGCTCATGGGATTTTTGCCGGGCCGCAGATCCGGTGATCCATTGGGACTCTCCGGTCCTGGTGGATATTTTTCCATCCAGGGACAACGCCGCCTTCAAAATCACATACGGTTTTCCGGTGGAAATATATTTCACATAGATTTCGTTCAACCGTCGGCATTCGGGTTCCAGAACCCCCGTGACCACCTCGATGCCGTTTTGTTTAAGGATACGGATTCCTTTGCCGGCTACCTCTTTATTGGGGTCCCGCATGCCCACGATCACTTTTTTGATCCCACTGGCTAAAATGGCATCGGTGCATGGAGGGGTTCTTCCATAATGGCAGCAGGGTTCAAGGTTAATGTATAGGGTCCCCGCGCGCGCGCGGCCTCCCGCTTTACGCAAAGCGACTATCTCCCCGTGCGGTCCCCCTGCCCTGGCATGGTAACCCTCCCCGACCACCTTTCCCTTTTTTACGACTACCGCCCCGACCATGGGGTTGGGAGACGTGCGGCCTTCCGCCCTGCAGGCCAAGTCCAGCGTCCGGGACATATGCTGGCAATCTAATGTTTTGGACAAGCTTCCCCCCTGCATGGCGGTAGGGTTGTTAACGGATTTTGACTATGAAGATACCCCGCATCGCGAAAAATATTCCAGTGCCCTGGGAGCTCAAGCGGGATAAACAGGAAAAAAGAAGAAACATTTATCTTCGCAGCAGGTCGACCATGCCTTTTTTAATGCTTCCCCGCTGATACACGATTTCAATCCTTCGATTGATGCCCCTGTTTTTCGCACTGTCATTGGGAACCTTTGGCCGAAATTCGGCAAACCCTTCTATGGAAAGCTGATGAGGAGGAAAGCCTTCTTCGACAAGCATACGCGCCACGTCCGCCGCGCGTGACGCGGAAAGCTCCCAGTTGGAGGGAAACTGTTTGGTTTTTATGGCGATGTTATCGGTGTGTCCTTCGATTTTAACCTGGTAGTCGAATTGCTTAAGCAGATCGAAGACCTGTTTGATGACCTCTTTTCCCATATAGGTCATCCTTGATTTTCCGGGGGGAAATAATACGGTATCGGAAACTGTTATGATCGCCCCTCTTTCGTCTGAAGAAACTGACACCTGGCCGGAGAGCTTGTTCTTGTAAACGAATTCCCAGACTTCCGAGGCGATCTCCTCGACCTCCTTGGCCACCATCGCACCCACTTCATCGACGGCGATGGTCTTTTCCTCAATCAGCGTTGATTTGATAACATCGAGTCCTTCCCGGATTCCCGCCTCGGGAATGACTTCCGTCCCCAGTGCGTCTTTCAGGGATTCCTTGATCAGCTTCCACTTTTCATCCTCAATGGTGCTCATGGCGAACAGGAGGATGAAAAAAACCATGAGAAGGGTAACCAGATCGGCAAATGTGGTTACCCACGCCGGCGAGCCCTCCTGGGCCTCGTCAACCTCTTCAGCTTCATCTTCTTCGGGAGCGGCTTTTTTACTTTCTCCCTTCTCTTTAGTCGCCACGGCTATTCACGCTTATTTTTTCCTTGCAGGTTTTTTGCCACCCGTTTCTTTCTTGTCCGAATCTTTTTTGCCTACAGCGGACTGGAGGTAATTTTCCAGAACATCCTTCATAAATGTGGGGTTGACCCCTTTACGAATATACTTAACGCCTTCCAGGACCAGGTTCATCTCAAGAGTGTCTGATGAACTTCGGCGTTTCAGTTTTACCGTCATCGGGATAAAAATCAGGTTGGCGAGCACCGCACCATAAAATGTGGTGATAAGAGCAACCGCCATCTTGGGCCCAACGGACCCTATATCGGATAAATCAGCAAGCATCTGGATCAAGCCGATCAGGGTTCCGATCATCCCGAATGCCGGGGCAAACGCCCCCATTGTCCCGAAAATTTCCCAGCCGTCTTTATGGGACTTCTGGATCTGTTTGATTTCGCGCTTCATCATAGAAATAACGGTGGCTTCATCTTTTCCGTCAACGGTCATTTCCAATCCCTTCTTCAGAAAATCGTTGTCGATTTCCTTGAGCTTGGATTCGATGGCCAGCACTCCGCCTTTTCGGGCGATATTACAAACCGCGACCATAGTTTCTATGAGTTCCTGCAGGTCGGACTTTTTCCCAAAAAATACCCTTATGAACAGGCCCATCACCCTGAGCAGTTCATTCATGGGATACGCAATCAGGGTGGCGGCCACGGTGCCGCCGCAGACGATGGCTGCGGAAGGAGCACTCCAGAACAGGGAAAGGCCGCTGTTCATCAAAATGGAAACTAATACTAGCCCCACACCCGCTATGATGCCGACCAGTGTTGCAATATCCATAGTTTACGTTGGTTGTTTGACTTTTACGGTCCCCGCTATGGGATCCACATTATTGAACTTCAATACTTTGTTAAGCATTTCTTTATCCAGAACCGTGCCCCTTTTTAAAAGATTGATGCCCGATACTGTAAAGACATCCGACGCCAACTCCATCCCCTCGACCAGGGCAAAAACCTGGCAGTCCATGGTTTTTTCTTTATCGGAGGTTCCCTGAGAACCGACATATTCACCCAGATGATTGATAACCTGTTCGTCAAAGAAAATGCCTGTTTTCTCTTCCACTATTGCGAAAATTTCTTGAGGAGTTAAATCCGGTTGTTTAATACGCGCATGGTCAAAGTAGCTGGCGGCACAGATGATTCTTGCTCCAATGGGAATGCGGTCCCCTAACAATCCATCCGGCAAACCGGAACCGTCCACGTTTTCGTTAAGGTGCCGGATGATTTCGGCGATCAACTCAAATCCATCCAGCCCCTTCAACAACATTTCCCCAACCAGGGGATGCTGGGTAAAATCCCGGCTTTTTAATTCATCCGCGGCCTCTATCATTTTTTCCTTGGTGGGTAGAGCGACAATGCCCAGTTCATGCAGTAGGGCGGCGGTCTTGATGGTATGAACCAGGTAGTCTGACAATCCCATTTTCTCGGCGATGAACACGGCGATCTCCGCACATCGCTCCGAATGGCCCCGGTGGTCGGCTTGCCTCAATTCAATGATATTGACCAGCAAACTGACTGTGGAATCGGATCGGCTGGCTATTTCATCCGCCATGGAAGAGATCTGCGTGTTTTTCTCCTCCATCTGCAGGTTCATTCCGGTCATTTCCTTGAGGTTGACGCCCAGGCGCCGCTTATCGGCCACCAGTTCTTTGTTCAAGGAGGACAGTTTCTGATGAAATTGTTTCAATTGGACCAGCGATTGTTCCAATTGCTTGTTCTTTTCGTAAACGGTGTCATTGAGATGGGCCACCCTCATTACAAAATTGATGACAAAAATTAGTTCGCCCTTTTTTAACGGTTTGGAAAGATAGGCGTCGGCTCCCTCTTCACTGGCTTTGATGGCAGTATCGCTTTCCGCATCGTAGGAAGACATCAGGATCATCGCCGAGCGCATGCGCTGGGCCCGTACCCTTCGGCAAATCTCAAATCCACCCATATCCGACATATCCATATCGCAAAGGATGATATCCGGTACGATCTCCTTGATTTTCTGTAAACCCTCCCCGCCCGTGGCCGCGGAATGGATTTCCAGGCCGTCCGCGCCAAACGTTTTTTTCAACACCTGCTTGACGATCAATTGAAGGGTCTGGTCGTCATCGATGCACAACACTTTTTTGGTATTTTTACCGACGATATCCAATTAATGCCCCCAAAAAATTAAATCACGCCCAAACATCCGGGTATATCCGTAGATACAGATACGATAGGTACTCTATAAGAGTCTCCCTAACCAAGACCAAACAAAAAAAGAATCCCCGAATTTTAAATTTCGGATTCTTCCCTTATTACTTAGGATGAGGCCCCGAACTTCAGTCAAAACCCAGTCATATTAATCCTTAAACCGGGAAATAGCTTCGTTTAAATCCACTAATTTTGATGATAGAAAGTCAACCGAAGGGTTGTCAAGGAAAACTTTTTCAACACTTTTCCATTAATTATTTGAAAACAATTAAGAAAAACATGATTCCCTATGCGAGCTCGAGGCCTTCAATGCGTTCAATGATCAGGAAAAATGGCGGTGTATTTAAAAGTCATCTTCCTCCTCATCGATTTCAGTAAGGGGGCCCGCCACACACCTCAAACCCACTACCGGACGCCGTTCGCCCGGATCGAAAGCGTTTCGATAAACGCATTTGGCATGGATCAGATAATTCAGCCAGGAACCTCCCCGCACCACTTTCTGGGTGGTGTGGGCAGAGGCATATAACTGGACGCACCATTCCCAAACGTTGCCGGCCATATCGTAACAACCGTAGGAAGACATCCCCTGGTCAAATTCTTTAACCGGATTGGTTCTTCCCATCACAAAATCGCAGGTGTTCGCGTACCCGCTCTGATAACCCATCGCCTCCCCCCATGGATAATCACGCCCATCCACTCCACGCGAGGCTTTCTCCCATTCTTTTTCAGTGGGAAGCCGCATTCCCAGCCAGAGGGAAAATATCACCGCTTCATAAAAATTTATTCCGATCACCGGTTGATCCTCCTCGTGGGAAAAGCGCGGAAAGCGCGGCCTGTGATTAGGATCGAACTCCATGTACAGCGCGTTGGTGACAAGATATTTCATGATAGAGAATTCCCTCATATCGACCCAGTCCTCCTCATCCTTTTCATCCTGATAAATGAATTTTCCCGCCGGGACTGTAACCCTTTCCCCCCATTTTTTCACCCTGGAGATTTTAACGAGATCCGGATTTTCATGTTCACCCAAAAACCCTTTCAATTCTTTAACGGATTCAAGAAATTCATAGTCCTGGGAATCCACCATCTTATGAAAATCTTTTCCATAAAGACTCATTAAAATCTCAAAAACGGAAAAAAGGGTCCGTCCGTCACGGTTTTCCCTCTTCAACAAATGACAGACCAGGGATCGAATCTTATCGGGATTATTGGCTTTCAGAACATCATCGATTTTGATCAACCGGCATCTTGTAAACTGGGGATGGGCTTCAAGGCATTGGTATTTTAAAAGCTGGCCCGTCAGCAGATAGTTGCCGTCGGACAAATCACGGGCCTCGCGGACCGAATTGCCGGCCAGAAAAATCGCGCCCTGATCCAGAAGAATGTCAAACAGCTCGTCACCGTTTACCATTCCCGCAAGAAACTTGAGAACCTCCTCCCACTTTTCGCTGCGGCAATTGTTCCTGACTATTTCCTGCCAATCTGATTTTTCGGCGAGATGCAGAGCGGCGAAGTATTCCTGGAAAGAGGCATGGCGAAATTCCCAACGCTTTTCGGTCTGTTTGAAAATGGCCCTGAATTCCCCAGGAATTTTTCCCTCGACAAGAAACAATCCGGCTTCATCCATTTTGAAGTATTCCTTGTCGAAACCGGTTTCCAAGTGTTCATGACGCTGAGATTTGCCTTCCTCGATCAACTGATAGGAAATAAAAGAAAGGCTGTCGAAGCACCGCTCACACAAATCTTTTTCCGCGGCGCGGCCGTCAGATTCCAATCTGTGTATAAAGGAAGCCTTATACAGATCGCCCCTGTTTTGGACCTTCTCCAGCAAATCCAGCCCGGATAAGGTTCGAATCATATTCAATAACAGTGGAACTTGAAGAAGCTCGGGATGGTACGGGTAAATCTTGTCCAGTTTCCCGTGTTTGGCCGCGGTTTCACCTAGAAAACGTTTGGCATCTCGTTCCTCGATACGCTGAAAAGATACCTGGAACGCCCCGTCCTGCCCCCGCTTGATGATGGAATCGGTGGCCAGGGGACCGAAATCAAACGCCCGGGATGTCAACAGCACAAAGTTGTCCCTGAACGATCGGTCCTCCACAAAGGTCTCGAAATAAAATTGAAAACGCTCCTCCGGAGGCAGCTGTTCGAGGCCGTCGAGCAGCAGCGAAAATCTGCTTTCACGGAAAAGACCTTGAATGGTCTGGTTTAATAATTCCTCATCGATGGAAAGATCTGGCACTTCTTCTTTCTCCAGGAGGACCACATCCAGGATTTCGCGATAAAGCAGATCAAAGAACCCGACAAACCCGCACCCTTCCGGCAGATCTCCGAAATAAAAATAAACCGGTATCGGATTCAGAGGATGCGGTTCCCCCTCCAGCAGAGTTTCCATGTAATACTTGAGAAAGGTGGTCTTTCCCATGCCGCACCCAGCTTCCAGCATTATCTTTCCCTGTTCGATATCCAGGAGATCCTCATGGATGACCCGGGGCGTCGGGTACACCTGCTCCTGAATACTAGTCCGATGTAAAATGGGGTTGGTATCGAGAAGTATAGGGGGAAGATAGTGTTTGCTCCTCTTGCCTGTTCCCAGATGTTCATCCAGCCATTCGGAAACCCGTCTCAGTTGATGCTTGCGGTAGGTTTCAATCACCCACTCACGGGATTCCTCGGGTCTGGATTGAATCGCAGGGGATTCTTCCTCGGGACTGGGGACGGGTAAATCAGTTTCACTCATTCGTCGATTTCTCTATAATGGGAACACATGGTTTTTGAAGTGACAAAATGTGATTTTATCATACCTCGCCTCCCCGAGGGGTTTTCCGTCTGATGATTCCGCTGAAAGATGAAAATCCGACCAAGCATTTTCCGTTTTTAACTATTACATTGATCGGGGCGAATATTTTCATTTTCATTTACGGCCTGGGAATGCCGATGGAACTCCCGTACTTTTACAACCAGTATGGACTGATCCCCCGCGAGCTGATCAGTTTTCCGGTATCCTCCTATCCCACCATTTATTCTTCCATGTTTCTGCACTCCGGCCTGGGGCATCTCGCTGGCAACATGCTGTATATGTGGATTTTCGGGAATAATATCGAGGACGTACTGGGAAAATTCAAATTCATCCTGTTTTACCTGGTCTGCGGAACCTTGGCGGCCCTCAGCCATATCGCCACTGACACATCCTCCACCATCCCCATGGTGGGGGCAAGTGGCGCCATATCCGGTATTCTCGGGGCGTACATGGTCCTGTTTCCCCAGGCCAAAATCAAAACGCTAATTTTTCTCGGTTTCTTCATCACCATCATCCGGATACCCGCGATCGCGCTTCTGGCCATCTGGATGGGGCTTCAGATACTCAGCGGAATGGGAAGTTCCGGGGAAGTGGGCGGAATCGCCTGGTATGCCCATATCGGGGGATTCGTCGCGGGAATGGCCCTGATCGTCCCCTTCAAAATTATGAGGATTTAGAAAATTCCTAAGGGGTCCCGTAGGAAGGAAATCAAAGTGGAATGCCCATGAGCCACAGGCGAACAAGGTTCAGGGCGGCCTGGGCGGACCGTTCCTTGTTGCGGATTCGATCCTGGAGAAAAATAAATTTTTTGCAACGGCTTCCTGTTTCGTCATCGATAGCGATATAAGTGAGTCCTACCGGTTTTTCCTCGCTGCCGCCCCCCGGGCCCGCGATGCCGGTGACCGATAACCCGATATCGGCCCCGCTGGCATTTCGTATTCCCCGTGCCATGGCCAGGGCCACCTCCCGGCTGACCGCCCCATGACGTTCAATCAGTCCCGGTTCTATCCCCAGGCGGTTTTCCTTGGCGGGATTGCTGTAGGTGACCGCCCCTTCCAGAAAATATGCGGAACTTCCTTCAACTTGAGTGATGCGGTGGCTGATCAAGCCCCCGGTGCACGATTCCGCCACCCCCAGGGTTAAACTTTTTTTCAGGAGCTGTTCACCGACCACCCCTTCGAGAGTGTCTCCATCCCTTCCGAATACATAAGAGTCTATCTTTTCCCGAATCGACGCTTCCGCTTTATCCAACCGGTTTTCGATCGCATTCATATCCTCATCGAAGGTTGAAAGACGGATGTTGACACCCAGGTGGGAAGGCAGTGAAGCGACGGTAACTTCTTCTTCCAGTCGATCCACAGGGCCCGCCATTTCCCATAGGCTGGCTTCGGTCAGGCCGGTTGTTTTCAGGATCCGGTGCCTGATTTTCGTTTTGATGCTGGAAGCCAGCGCCGGCAGAATGTATTTTTCGAATAGGTGCTCCATCTCCAGGGGAATACCCGGCAACGCGTACAACCTTTTATCATTCCTGTGAAACAAAAGGCCCGGGGCCGTACCTTTTTTATTGTAAAAAATGTCGGCACTGGCCGGCACATCGCATTGGCCGGTCAAGGCCTGCGGAACCTCTTTGCCCCGGGATTTGAAAAATGCTTGCAGATGTCGGAGCACTTTTTCATCCCGGACCAGTTCGGTCTCAAATAAGTCGACCAGCACTGTTTTGGTGATGTCATCGTGGGTGGCCCCCAAGCCCCCGGTGGTGATGACGATGCCGACCCGGCACAAAGCTTCCTGCACTGCAAGCGCGATCTCATCCTTATCGTCCCCAACCTTGGTAATCCTTGATACGCCTATCCCGGCTGAATGCAGGTGGTCACCGAGATAACGCGAATTGGTCTCCTGAATGAGACCGCTTGTGACCTCATTTCCGATGATGATGATTTCGGCTTTTTGAACAGAGGAGTTTTTTTCAAACATCTTTTCTTAGTTTCAGGGGGTTTTAAGTCAAACTGAGTTTACAATAGACCCACCTGCAAATTTAATATAATCTTTAACCTCATGGACAGAATCCAACAATACTTGGAAAACCTTAAGAGTGAAGACTCGGCCGCCCGCGAGAAGGCCACCAGGGAGTTATGGGCTCTCTGGTACCGGCAGGCGGGGGCTGAAATGGAGGAGGAACTCAACAGAGGAACCAGCTTGATGAATCATAAAAATCTGGATGGAGCCTTGAAAGTGTTCCAGGAACTGATCGAAAAACGGCCCGACTTTTCCGAAGCGCACAACAAACTGGCAACCCTTCTTTTTTTAAAGGGACAATACGGGGAATCCGCTAGAGAATGCGAGGTCACCCTGCGCAGGAACCCCCATCATTTTGGCGCCTTAAACGGGATGGGCATGTGCCTGTTTCATCTGAACAGGCACGAGGAAGCAATCCAATACTTCAAAAAGGCCCTCGATATTCAACCCTACGCCGAGATCAACCGCATTTTCATTGCGCGCTGCCGGGGAAAATTAAATTAACCCAATATTTAAAATGGAAATTGGAATTTTTTCCGGGCCGCTTTTTCATTTCTAAACAGGCCCGGTGAAAACAACTTCCCAATTCGCTCGGATGTCAGTCTCATTCCGTTCATCCAAAATCAAAAGAAAGTGCACGATTCTCACTCATGCTGCAATTTTCCGGCAAAGAATACTCCACCCTGGATAAACCCGAACTCAGCCGCCGAACCTTCCGCTGCGACCTGTGGCGGGGCGCCTGTGACGGGGTCCTGTCTGCGGGAATCCAGACGTTCGCCCTGTTCATCGCCATCCGGTACTACAACGCGGGGGAATGGAGCAAATCCCTGATCGCCTCCAGCCCCTTCATCGGCATGTTTTTATCGCTTCTTTTTGTTCATTATGTATCCGGAAGCGGGCTTCGCAAGGCAATCTGCGGGGCTATTCCCGCCTTCATCACCGCGATCAGCCTGATCCTGGCCGCATGGGCGGGTTCATCTTTCCTCTTCACTTTATTCATCATTCTGGGATACACGTGCCGAAGCTCCCTGCTGCCGTTTTTAACGGCGATATACAATGACAACTACCCCGCGAGTAAGAGAGGAACCTACTTCGCAATTCCTTTACTCCTGACCGTGGGAATTGCATCCATTTTCGCTTTACTTGGATCTTCCCTGCTGGAAGCAAAACTGGAAAATTTCACATGGTTGTTCACGGGTCTGGGATTGATGGGTCTGGTCAAGGCTCTGGCCATATACAAAATGCCTTCCAATGCCATTGAAGGGGCAGGCCACGATAACCCTTTCGGAAATTTGAAATACGTGTTCCAGGACAAGTCCTTCGGCTACGTCTTGTTGACCTGGTTCATCATGGGGTTCGCCAATCTGTGGATACTTCCCCTGAGAGTGGATTATGTCACTTCAGCCACCTATGGCATTGAAGGATCCCCTTTCCTGGTCGCCCTGCTGATTACGGCGATTCCTGAAACCACCCGCCTGATTTTCATACCGGTTTGGGCCCGGTTGTTCGACCGCATCAATTTCATCGTCCTGAGGATGATGCTCAACACCCTGTTTGCCATTGGGGTTGCCCTGTTTTTCATCACCAGGGACCCTGTCATCATCGGCCTGGGGTCTGGTTTTATCGGCCTCGCTTTCGCCGGAGGCAGCATCGCCTGGAGTCTCTGGGTCACCAAATACGCTCCGGAAGGAAAAACAGCGGCCTACATGTCCGTGCATGCCTTTTTAACGGGTGTTCGGGGAACCATCGGACCTATTATCGGATACTGGACGGTGGCCCGGATCGGCACCGTCTATATCGGGCTATTGTCCGCCGGAATGATTATTCTGGCCACCCTGATGCTCATTCCGGAGATCAGACATGGACGCGGAAAAGCGGTTTCCTCCCCTTTGGCTTAGCCGGCATCTTCTGATACAATAAGAATAGGGTTAATTTCCTGAAAAACCATGCCGTTAAAGGGGTTAAACCCTTTTGAATTTCCATATTCCGGTGACGAGATGAGCCAGTTAACCATTAACTTGATAGCGGTCGATGCGCTTATAGAGCAACATGCCGTTTCGGGCTCTCCGGAAACCCTGCGATTGCTGCAAACCCTTCGCGAGTTTTACAAGGCTGATTCGGATCTGGAAGAAATTTCCACCATCCCCGCAAACCGGTTGCTGGAAGCATTGAGCGTTTCCGAAACCCAATTTTCCTCCCTGAAATCCGCCCTGAACGATGAACTAAAAACTCTGGCACAAAAGGACAAGAATCCCCATTCCATCTTCATTGGGGAAAACAACACTTTCGTGCAAGAGACGGAAACCGCCTCTTCCGCCCCCGCACCCAAACCGGAAGCCGGAAGCAATGAACCTGCCCGAACCTTCAAGGCATCCGAGTTGACGTTCAATCTGCCGAAAAAGTTGCAGGAGGAGTTTCAATCCCAGGTGGACCGGTTGAAGGAACGCGAAGAAGCTGCGAACGAAAAGGTCCGGAAGCTTCTTGAAAAGGAAAAATCTCTCGAAGAAGAAAAACTGCGCCTCGAAAAAGAAAGTGCTGATTTCCGGAATCAATTGCAGGAGCAGCACGAGGCCCTCCGGAAAGGATTCGAGGAAGAATCGCAGGTTTCCAGACAGGAAGTCACGAATATGAGAGGGGAACTTGCATCGGCCCAGAAAGAGCTGGAAGAAATGAGGATCGAGCGCTCCCAGTCTCTCACGGATTACGATGAACAGAAAACCCGCCTGACCGGGGAACTCAAAAAGCACGAGGAACTCTTCAAACAAAAATTTGAAGAGATGACGGATTTAATGGTCAATCTCAGGGATCAGGAAAAAGAACTCGTAACTAGAAAGGAAACTGGGCAGAAAAGAACTCTGGCCAAGGAAAAAAAACTGAAAAAAATCTCCGCGGAGCAGACCAAGCGGCAGTCGGAATTGGAGGCTCAAACGAAGGCCTTCAACGCTGAAATGAGGAAAAAAAAGACCGCTATGAAAAAGGAGCTCCAGGACAAGCTGCAAGAAATGCAACAGGACTTCGCCCGAAAATCGGAGTACCACATCCGCTGGCAGGAGGAAGCTGAAGAAGAAGAAATGCAAATGAAAAATGAAAGGGAAAGCCTGCGACTGAAAAAACAAAACCTGATGCTCGAAACCAAGGAAAAAGCCGACGAACGATTCAAGGAAAAACAGGCCGAGTTAAAAAACCAGGAAAAAGCTTTCGAAGAAAAGATGGAATCACTCAACGAACAGGAAAAGGAAATCATCGATGAAATGGATTATATTCTCGAGGACCTGGTCACTATCAAAAAGCAAACCAAGGGAGGAGAAAAACTTGCCCTTCGTGAAATTCAAAAAATCAATACTGATCAGGAGAAGGTTCTGAAGCGGAGAAGGAAATTCTTGAAATCACTGGAAACGATTCAAAAGGACCAGGAGGCCGAGTTCCAGAAAAAGCTCAAGAAAATGGAACAGGAGAAAGAAACAGCCCTGGCCAAGGTGGATAAGGAACTGAAAGCTTTGTTCGAGGAAAAACAGAAACTCCGCCAAAAAGAGAAAAAGCTGGTTGAAAGAGAAACAAAGGAGCTGGAACGGCTCAACCAGGAAAACGAAGAGTTGAGAAATACCATGGAAGTGGACATGATCGAACGCGAATCCGCCCTCGACGAAAAAGAGGGAGAGCTGCTGGAAGAACGCGAGGAACTTGCTGACAGAAAATTGGAGATCCTCAAAGAAGAAAGGATTTCCGCCAAAAAAGTCCAGGAACTTGAAGCCGAAGCCCATCAACAGGTCCAGGAAATAATGGAAATCAAGGAAAGCGTGACTAAATACCAGGAAGATATCATGGAGTTTCTGAAGGACATCAAAGGGAATTATCAGAAAATTCTCGATGTCCAGAGTGAAGAGTACAAATTTTTCAAACAAAAGATATCCGCCATGGGGGATGAAGCTCAGAAAATCACCAATGTCCTCAAAGAGAAAGAAAAGGCTGTTTTAGAACAGACCAGCGCCACGGAACTGGCCAGCAAAGAACGGCTTAAGGAACATGAAAACTTAATCGAGATGATGGAAAAGGACCTTTCCAGTAAAGTGAAAGAATATAACGACTATGTTCAGGAACTTGCCGAAGTCAAAAAGACCATGCAGGACGCAGACGAAGAACGACAGGAAGAATTGCGGGAAAGTTTAGTCCAGTACGAAGACAAACTATCCCTCCTCGGAAAAGCTTTCGAAAACCTTTCTGAATCGTTTCAGAAAGAAAAGGAAAAAGGCACAATTGAAATCGCGCCCGAAGAGCATGAACGTAAGGCCCCGAAATACCACGGAGCCGTGGAATATCGCGAAGCCCCGGAATCCCCCGAAGACTTGGCGAAGGAAGAATGGTCGCTGGCTGTCCGGACTCGCCTCGGATTGACCTCGGACCGGGACCGGGATGTAAACATTGAATTTCTTTATACGCTTGCGGAAAAATGGGAAGACCGGGTCAGAATCCCAGAGGGAAAATTCTGGATGGGTCACAAGAAATCTAAAGACGCGGCCCCCTACAAGGAAGTCGTCATTAAAAAGCCGGTATTAATGAGTAAATACCCGGTCACCAGCATTGAATTCTTCCGTTTTGTGAACGAAACCAACCACAAGACAGATGCGGAAACTTCTATCAACGGAATCGCTTACCACAAGGGTGAAACATTGAGAAGGGATTCCTCAAGCCAGCTCATCCAAAGCTCATTCCAAAATCCTTCGCTCCAGCCGGAGGAAAAAGCATCCTGGCTGCGTCCCAACGGGGAGAATGATTCCCTTTACACCAAATACCATCACCCGGTCACTCAGGTTACCTGGAACGACGCTCATGCCTACTGTAAATGGAAGAGCAAAGAACTGGGAAAAAAGGTTCGTCTTCCGAGCGAAATTGAATGGGAATACGTCGCCAGTAACTTCGGGCAAACGCCGCCGGACGAATTTTTCTGGTCCCCTGAAGAAATTATCCATTTCTGCAATATTGAAGATACCGGAATTCTGGACACCACCGCGGTGGACAATTTTCCCGAGCACACTCAAACAGGCGGCATCGCAGACATGTATGGAAACGTCTTTGAGTGGATAGAGGATTCGCACCAGCAAAAACGGCGGGGGAAGACATCTCCCCTGGAATATAAAATTGCCCGCGGGGGAAGCTTTATCACGCTATATAAACATATCGCCCATTGGCGGCGTATTTCTTTTCTAAAAATTTACTGTACTTCTTTTCTCGGGTTTCGTACCGTTTGCGAACCCGATTGAGCAATGTTTATTTAAGAACCGGTGCCGCCTTGATCCCACCGGAAAAAGCTGGTATAAAAACACCTCCCCTATCAATCGTCAGGGATGCGGTTCATTAAAAACATAGATTTCAGTTAAGTTTTATACTCAAGGGCGCCTCTAAAAATTGTGATCGGCCATAAACTTGTCCATAATAAAGGCCAAGTGAATAGCCGACAGAAAAATCCGGAATTATTGGAGGTTCCCTTAATTTTTTGAATATCCATTTTTTCAAATCAGGGAGAGCAGGAAATTGAAGAAGCCTCTGGTCGGCATTATCATGGGAAGCGATTCCGACTATTCGGTGATGGAGGAAACGAGCCAAATCCTCGATCGATTAGGGGTTCCCCACGATGTTTTAGTCGCTTCCGCGCACCGGTCCCCAGAGCGAACAAGAAATTACACGAAAAACGCCAAACGGCGTGGAATAAAAATTTTAATAGCGGGCGCGGGTGGGGCCGCCCATCTTGCGGGGATGCTGGCCGCAGAAAGCACCTTACCCATAATCGGAGTTCCTATTGATTCCACCTCGCTAAGCGGTCTGGACTCTCTTTTATCGACAGCTCAAATGCCCGGAGGAGTCCCCGTCGCCACCATGGCTATCGGAAAACCGGGAGCCAGAAACGCGGGAATCCTTGCGGCACAAATTCTGGCACTCACCGATGAAAATCTGAATTCCAGACTCCTTAAATACAAAAAAGAACAAGCCAAAGAGGTGGAGCGTAAAAGCAAAAACCTTAAATCGTCCAATGCCGGCAAAAATCCTGGTCGATCCAAACGATAAAAATCATTTTCGGGATCAACTGAAAACCGTAAAGGAGATTCTTGACCAAGGAGGAACCATTGCTTTTCCCACGGATACTTTTTACGGGTTGGGGGCGAACCCCTTCAACGAATCTGCCATAGCCCGAATTTTTGAAATCAAAGAACGCGCCGGCGACAAACCTCTGCTCGTCCTGATATCTTCATTAAACCAATTGGAAGCAGTGGCCTCCTCCATTTCCAACGATGCCGGAAAACTGATGGACCACTTCTGGCCTGGGCGGTTGACCCTACTGCTACACGCTAAAAACGATTTGCCCGATTCGCTGACAGCTTCCACCGGGAAAATAGGTGTTCGTCTTCCGGCAAATAAAATAACGCGGGCTCTGATTGAAGAAACAGGAACACCCCTAACCGCCCCCAGCGCCAACATCAGTGGAGGGAAAAATCCGCAAACCGCAAAAGAGGTGGAGGAAACCTTGGGGGACAAGGTGGATCTTATTATAGACGGGGGCCACACACCGGGAGGAAAAGTTTCCACGCTTCTCGACACAACCGTTTCGCCTCCCGCGATCCTTCGCCAGGGGGCTGTTTCCACACAGGAAATTGAATCTGTCCTTAAAAAAAAATGCAGTTCGGCTATATAATAACCAGAAGGTATATCCGTCCACTGATCCATAGAGGTAATATCAGAAATGATTTTTGGAACCGGTGTAGACATAATCGAAATCGCCCGCATAAAAAAGTCCATGGATAAATATTCTGGGCGATTCGAAACCAGGATTTTCACTCAGAATGAAATCGATTATTGCCGATCCAAGGCCGACCCTGCAAAACACTTTGCCGCGCGCTTTGCCGTAAAAGAAGCGGTCCTGAAATGCCTGGGGACAGGTATGAGTAACGGAATAGGATGGAAAGATATCGAAGTGGAAAATAAAGTTAGCGGAGAACCTCGTATTATTTTTTATGGCAAAGGGAAGGAGGTGTTCGAACAAATGAACCTGAAAACCGTTCACATCTCTATTTCTCATGATAAGGAATACGCCATCGCCCATGCCATCGCCGAAAATTAGTTTTGAAGATACTCCATGCTCACATTCCCGCTTCCAACCAGATCATCTTACAATGACCTCATCCAAGACATTGTTTCATTCATCATCTTTATATCAGTCGTTTTAGAATGATAAAAAATAAAGGGCTCATAAAACGTTTTCGACATCTTTCCGAATACATCGTTTTTCTAGTTTTTTCCTCGATCATCCGGTTTCTTTCCGCTGAAACAGTTTTTCAGCTGGGGCAGTCCATAGGACGAATCGCTTTTATGGGTGGTGGAAAAAGGAAGAAAATCGCTATGATCAACCTCGACATCGCTTTTGGCGATACAAAATCTGCACAGGAAAAGCAACGGATCGTAAAGCAGTCGTTCATTCAACTTGCGGTCTCGTCCCTTCAATGCATATGGATGTTTAAAGACCCCCAAACCCGAGTCCATGAACTTATCACGGAGAAACCCGAAGGAGTGGACATTCTCAATCAATGCCTGGACCGGGGTAAAGGCGTTTTCTTTCTTACTGCTCATTACGGAAACTGGGAAGCCATGGGAATTCTTCACGGTTACCTGGGAGTATCGCAATTAAATTCAATCGTGAGAAGACTGGACAATCCCCTTTTAGATAAAGCGGTTTTAAACTTCCGGACGATTTCCGGTAACGACATTTTTTATCGAGACGAGTCTCCCATGAAAATTGTCCGGGCATTGAAGAACAATCAATGTGTCGCGGTCATGATGGATCAGAATACCGCCAAGGGCGGTTTGTTCGTGAATTTTTTCGGAATGAAAGCGGCTACCGCCAGGTCTGTAGCTATGCTGAGCTACAGGACAGGAGCGGCAATACTTCCTTTATTTTCCTACCCTATCGGTCACGGGAAGTACAGGATCGAGTACGGGCCGGAATTGAAGCTGAACAAAACGGGTGACAAGGCCGCAGATATTCAGGACTGGACTCAAAAATGTGAGGACTTCCTGGAGTCTGTCATCCGGACACAGCATGAACCCTGGATGTGGGGCCATAGAAGATGGAAAACGCGCCCGCCGGACGAGCAAGGGAAAAAGGTTTATTGAGGGAGTTCGGAATTAAAGTTCTTCGGCAATCAGAGACTTGAGTTTGGTACGCAGGCGGAACACCGCTTTGGAATGGATTTGGGATACGCGGGACTCAGTAATACTCAGAATCTCACCAATTTCTTTCATGGTCAGTTCTTCATAATAATATAGGGAAATCATGAGTCGTTCTTTTTCAGGTAGGGTATCGATGGCTTTGGCGATGATTTCCTTGAGCTCATTCAAACGCAACTGGGTTTGTGGGTCCGAATCGCTCTTACCCGCCAGGCAGTCCAGTAGGCTTTTTTGTTCTCCGCTTTCCTTTGCGATACCAAGATCCTCCAGGCTGAGGATGGGTATACTCTGTGTTTGATTGAGCCTTGTGAAAAATTCATCCAAGCTAACTCCCATTTCTCCCGCAACTTCTTCATCGGAAGGAGGCCTTCCCAGTTTGGCTTGCAGTTTCTGGACGACGGCATCTATGGAAGTCGCCTTCTGCCTCACCGATCGCGGGACCCAGTCCATGGATCTGAGCTCATCCAGGATCGCACCACGCACTCGGAACTCCGCATAAGTCTTAAATTTCGCACCGCGATTGGGATCATATTTGCCGATCGCATCCATCAACCCGAGTACCCCGACACTGATCAGGTCATCCACTTCAATATGTGGTGGCAGGCGAAGAGCGATGCGACTCGCCACATATTTGATCATGGGAGCATATTCCATAATGATCGCCTCCCTGTTCTCCGGGGTGATGACAATATCTTCTACAAGTTGTGGCTTTTGAGGCATGGATTTTTCTTAAAACATGATTATTTATTAAATTACGGCACCAGAAATTTATCGCTATCGAGTGAAACTTCCTCTTTCTGCGTTTCTGAATTTTCGTCGATTTCCACTGGTTCATCTTCCGTTTCCGGGGTCTCATCGCCAATCGCAAAAGATCCCACGAACCAGGTCAACCCTCCGAACACCAACGAGGCCACCACACCTCTAAATACCGCAGTAAACACCAGTGAACCGGAGAATATGCTTCCCATAACCATTATGGCAAAAGAAAGCAAACCGAACGCAACCGCTGTTTTTTTTACATTGAATTCACTCATTGAATCTGAAAGGCGCTTTTCCAGAAGACCGGCCCTGAGCTTTCATCTGCCAGAAGTTGTTTTTCATCCAGTATTTTTCTGGAAAGATCATTCACGCACTGGCTAACCTTGGAATAAGGATAAACTTCCATGAAAGGCCTCTGTTGACGGACGGCCTTGGGAACGTTGGGGTCCTGAAAAATAAATCCCATATATTCAATTGAAACATCTCTCAGAAATTTATCCGTCACCGCAGTCAAGTTGCGGAAAACCATCTGCGCTTCTCTTTCCGAGGAAACGGAATTAATGATGACTCGAAAATATTTCTGGGCATGCTTCGTATTTAAAATTTTGATCAGGGCATAGACATCGGTTAGTGAAGTGGGTTCCGTGGTGGCGATCAACAGAATCTCATGTGCGGCGCTGCAGAAATAGGTAACATTGGAGGAAATTCCAGCCCCTGTATCGAAAATTAGATAATCGTACCTGTTGCTGACCCGGTCCAGCTCGTCCATGAGGACCATTTTTTTCTCGGTGTCGAGGTGGGTCAACTCCTGAAGGCCGTCTCCGGCTGGAAGAACCCGAATGTCGCCGGGCCCCTTTATGATGATTTGATCTACGGTTTTTTCCCCGGACAGGACATGTCCGATATGATGTTTTGGCGCCAGGCCGAGTAGGATATCTATATTGTTCAAACCCAGGTCGGCATCCACCACCAGGACTTTTTTCCCTTGCTTGGACAGTGCATAGGCCAAATTAGCAACGACATTGGTTTTTCCGACACCGCCTTTGCCGCTGCTGACCGCCAGTACTCTAAGTCGGGTTTCGCTCATTCGGCTATTCGCAATTTTAGTTAGTGTACCTGCTTGATTTATAATACGCACCGCTTAATCCTCTAATCTATCTTGAAATCAGTTAAAAATCAAACGAATTACCCTTTCCTGGCTTGCAACTTCAATGTCTTCTGGAACTTTTTGCCCGGTCGTGAAATAGGAAAATGGAATCCGCGACCTCAAGGAAAAATTGAATAAGGGACCAAAACTCAATCCTTCATCCAGCTTGGTGAACAACACCCGGTCCACCTCCAGGGGTGAATATTGCTTCCAGGCTGCGTTGAACTGGTTTTCGTGGGCGGATGTGGGAAGCACGAGATGGGTTTCCACTCCTCCCGCTGCCTCGAACGTTCGCTTCAAAAACCCCGCGTAGGTGTTGTCGGTATGGCATCGGCCCGTGGTATCGACCAAAATAATGTCCTTATCCGCGTGATGGTTCAATTTACTCTGAAAATCCTGCTTGTCGGCCGCCGTTTCCACGGGAACTTCCATGATCTCGCCATAAATTCTCAACTGGTCTATGGCACCCAGCCTGTAGGTATCCAGGGATATCAAGGCTACTTTTTTCCTTTGCCGGTAAACAAAGTCGGCCGCCAGTTTTGCGATCGTGGTTGTTTTGCCCGCTCCCGTCGGCCCGACCAAAGCCACTTTTTTCACTCCTTCGCCATCCAGGCGAATGCCCCCGGCGCAACCTAGGACCTGTTTCATAAGTTTTATTATCCGCCCCCCCGACTGTAGAGATGAATCCGTTTCTCCCTCTTCCTCATTGATCCTTTGAATCAGTTTGGGGACCAGCCGCTCATGGATACCGTTTTCTACCAACTGTGTGAACAAACCCAACTGATGCGGCTCCACCCCCAGAGCCCGGGCCCTGTCACTTTGGGTAAACATGGAAAACATTAAAGACTTTATATCGATATCATCATTTCCAATAAACCGCAGACACTCCTTTTCCGTGAACCGGGAATTTTTAGTTTCCGTGTCCTCGACCGCCGAGTGATCGATCGAAGCGGTGATCTCCACCAGGGTGGAGTTGTCCACCCGTTCGGCCCTAGAATCTTTTCTAAGGGAGCGCGTGCTGATGATCAGGGCATGTTCGCCCATTTCCCGTTTCACTTGATTAAGAGCCTCGGCATAACTTGAAGCGGTAAATTTTTTAATTCGCATTCAGATTCACTACTTTTAGTGTTTTTATTTGAACGGTCGGCACGATCTCACTATGCGATACAATCACCAGGTCCGGAATGAATCTTTCCACGAACCTGCGGAAGGGCAGGCGGATCAGTGGAGAGACAAGAAGAAGCGGGGACGTATCCAGGTTCGGGGTCACGGTCTCGATGGCCTCGCGCAATAAGGTCAGAATTTTTTCTGCCACATTGGGTTCCAGGGCCAGGTAAGAGGTGACCTCCGTTTTTTGCACCGATCCCTCCAAGATATCTTCCACCTTCCGGTCCAGGGTCAGGACAGACAATGTTCCGTCTTCCGACGTATATTGTTTGGTGATCGACCGGGCCATCGCCTGACGAACATATTCTGTCAGAAGATCGGGTTCCTGTGTGGTGGCTGAGAAATCCGCCAACTGTTCTAAAATAGTTCTAAGGTCCCGGATGGAAACCTGCTCCTTGAGCAGGTTCTGGAGAACTTTCTGTACTTTGCCGAGTGTCAAGAGATTAGGAATCAATTCCTCCACCACCTTGGGATTGGTTTCCTTGAATTTATCGATCAGTCCCTGGGTTTCCTGCCTGCCAAGAAGTTCGTGGGCATGGCGCTTGATCGTTTCTTTAATATGGGTGGTGACCACGGTAGCCAGGTCCACCACGGTATAGCCGGCCATCTGGGCCTCCTGTTTGGCGTTGGTCGGGATCCAGACCGCCGGCAGACCGAATGTGGGCTCGGTGGTTCCGATGCCTTCAATTTCCTTTTCCGCCGTTCCCGGATTCATGGCCAGGAGACGTCCCATCATGACCGATCCACGTGCCACTTCAACGCCTTTAATAAGAATTGCATACTCGTTGGACTTCAACTGTAGGTTATCCCGGATATGAAGCGGTGGGACTACAAAGCCCATTTCCAGGGCGAACTGTCTGCGCACCGACTTGATCCGCTCCAGCAACTCCCCGTTACGGTCCACATCCACCAGGGGGATCAACTCATATCCCACTTCAAGTTCCATGATATCCAGGGGTAGAATCGATTCCACTTTTTCCGGAATGGGAGCTTTGGCCTCTTCTTCTTTTCTTCTGACAGCGACCTGCTCCTTGACGTGGGTGTCTTTCAATTTATAATACCCTGCCGCCCCGGCAAGAACAGATAGAAGAAAAAACGGGAAATGCGGGAGCCCGGGGATCAACCCGAAAAAGAAAAGAGTTGCTGCTGAAATCAAAAATGCATAGGGATGATTGAGCAATTGTTCCACTAAATCCGACGGAAGGTTTTTGTCGGAAACGGCCCGTGTGACCACAAGACCGGCCGCTGTGGAAACGACCAAGGCGGGCAATTGGGAGACCAGCCCATCCCCGATTGTCAGAAGGGTGTATACCTGGGCGGCATCGGCCACTTCCATGGATTGTTGAAAAACGCCGATGCTCAACCCGCCAAGGATATTGACCAGGGTGATCAGGATTCCGGCGATGGCATCGCCGCGGACAAAACGGATCGCACCGTCCATCGCCCCGTAAAAATCCGCTTCATTCTCGAGAATTTTTCTTCGGTTGCGGGCTTCCTGTTCATTGATGATCCCCGCATTGAGATCGGCATCGATGCTCATCTGTTTACCGGGTATCGCGTCCAGGGTAAACCGGGCGGCCACTTCAGAAGTCCTGACCGAGCCCTTGGTGATGACGATAAAATTGATCATCACCAGAATGATGAAAATGACGGTGCCCACGACGAAATTTCCGCCCACGACAAAGGAACCGAAAGACTGGATTACCTGCCCGGCCGCATCCGTCCCCTCATTGCCATGCAATAAAATAATCCGGGTGGAGGCCACGTTTAAGGAAAGGCGGATCAGGGTTACGATCAAAAGCAGCGATGGAAAAACCGAAAAATCCAGCGAAGTTGCCATGAAAATCGCGACTAAAAGGATGATCAGGGAAAAGATCAGGCTGAAGGAAAGAAGAATATCCAGGATGAACGGATGGATGGGCATCACCATCACGGCCAATATTGAAATGATCCCTATTGCGACGAGATATTCCTGAGGCCGGTTGAGAAGCTCTCTCATTATGGTGGTTTGAGCCATATTTCTATGATCCGTTCAAAAAAATGACGACCCCCCTGTTTTCGGGAAGGTCACATAACTATTTATAAAATAAAGATTTTTCCTTTAACTTTAATTGTTTCCCGAATTTTAAGGGCCGGAATTATCCCTGTAACTCATTGTATCATCTATCAATGCAAGGGTCATACCTAAGCTTTTCCTTTCAATTTGTATACAAAGGCCAGGATTTCAGCCACCGCCTTATACAGGGTTGCCGGAATCAATTGACCGATATCCACGGTCTTGTACAAGACCCGGGCCAGGGGCTTATCTTCCACCATCGGGACATCATGCTCTTTGGCGACTTCACGGATTTTCATGGCGATGTGGCCCTTACCCTTGGCCACCACAACCGGGGCGGAAAAGGTTTCCATATCATATTTAATAGCAACGGAAATGTGGGTCGGGTTGGTCACCACGACATCGGCCTCGGGAACGGCCTCCATCATCCTCCGCCTGGCCATTTCCATTTGAACGGTTCGAATCCGCTGTTTGGTCTGAGGACTACCCTCCGTCTCTTTTCTCTCATCCTTCGTTTCCTGTTTGGTCATGCGCAGGTTTTCCAGATAGCTGAACCTCTGGAACGCATAATCGAGAAGAGCCAGAAAAATCATAGCCAAGAGGACCTTGATCATAATTTCCAGCGCAACCTCACCCATGAACGAAATGGTTTGACCGACCCCAAAGCCGACCAGGGTGGGTATTTCGTCCCACCGGCCCTTGATCGTTTGATAGGAGATTATGGAAACAATGGAAATTTTAAAGAGAGATTTGAACAATTCCACCAAGGTATTTTTTGAAAAAATTCTTCCGAACCCTTTAAGCGGATTCAGTTTATTGAATTTTGGAATCAGAGGATGAGCCGAAAACCTGAATCCTCGGGTCTGAATCAGATTCGCCAGGATTCCCGCCACCATGATCGAAACAAGAATGGGACTGAGGATGAAAATATATTCCACTATTACCCATTTTAATATTCGATACAGTTCCGAGGGGCCCAGGTTGATGGTCGCAAAATCATTGATGATGGTCTTCCAGGTTCCCATCATATTTAAGGTCGCTCGCTGCCCGGCGACGGCAAAAGACAAAATGGCCGCAAGAAGGACAAAAGAAGAAGAGACTTCTCGACTGTGAATAAAATTACCTTTTTCTTCCGTATCGGTAATTCGCTTCGGTGTCGCTTCTTCTGTTTTTTGGTCTTTGTTCTCTTCGGCCATAATTCAGCAAGGCTCCCCGAATCGATTCCGGATTAAAGGGACTGCATCATTCCCAGGATTCTCGAGGGAAGCTTTATGATCTCATTTTGAAATAATATGCTGTAAAAGGACATGGTCAACCCGACCATGATCAGCCCGGCCCCAATCTGCAGAGGAAAACCGACGATGAACACATTCATTTGTGGAACCGTTCTTGCCACCAATCCCAGCCCCACACTGATAAAAAATAGAATAGCCATAATCGGGGCGGCGATTTTAACGGCGGTGGTAAATGTCGCAGAGAACATCTTCAGTATGAATTCCGGGGTGAAGGTAGAGAAATCGATCTCATGTGGGTTGATGATAAAAAAACTTTCGGCCACCGCCTGGAGCAGAATGTGATGGGCGTTCAAGGAAAGAAACAGAAGAATGGCCAAAATGTTCTGGAACTGGGCGGTGATTGAAACCTGCGATTCGGTTTGCGGGTCGATGACGTTGACCACACCAAACCCCATCTGGAAATCCACGACCGTTCCGGCCACCTGAACGGCCGTGAATAACAACCTGGCAACATAAGCGATGGCCAGCCCTACCGTGATTTCCGAAAAAAGATAAATGGACAGCTCGAACATTCCCTGCGGTTGGGGCATGGGCTGGTTTTGAACCAATGGGAAAATGGACAGAGAGAAAAAAAGAATCAGCCCAATTTTCATCATCTTTGGAGCCTGATTGCTTCCCAGGATAGGCATAAAGAAAATAAGGGCTCCGACCCGGAAAAAAACGAATATGAACGTTTCAAATTCCGCGAAATTCAGGCTCAATATATCCATCATCGTATGTAATCAGGAAAGTTGATCAGAATTTTGGAAGTGAAGTTCAACATCAGTTGCAACAGCCAGGGAAAGAAAAGAATCAGAGAGAAAAACACAGCGAGAATCTTGGGTATAAAGGTGAGCGTCAACTCCTGGATGGAGGTCACCGCCTGAAAGATGGAAACCGCCAGACCGGTGATCAGACCGAAACCCAGCATGGGAGCCGATAAGAGAAGAGCGGTTTTTATGCTTTCCATGGCAAACTCAACGATAAAGGTCTGGGTCATCTTTCAGATTCTCCTGTTCAAGCAAAACTTTTCATGAGGGACCCGACCGTTAAATACCAGCCGTCCACCATCACAAACAGCATCAGTTTAAATGGAAGTGAAATCAAAACGGGAGGAAGCATCATCATACCCATGGACAGAAGAATACTCGCCACCACCATGTCCAGGATCAAAAACGGGATGTAAATTAAAAATCCAATTTGAAAGGCCGTCTTCAATTCACTGATGATGAACGCCGGGATGATAGTCTGCATGGATACTTCTTCCGCATGGTTGACTTTATCCTCATTGGCCAGATGTATAAATAGCGCCAGGTCCTTTTCCCGGGTTTGCCGAAGCATGAATTTTTTTATGGGGGTTTCCGCCTGTTTCAAAGCTTCCAGCTGGGACATCTCTTCCGCCAGATAGGGTTTTAAAGCTCTCTCATTCACCTCGGACCATATTGGGCTCATCACGAACAAAGTCAGGAAAAGCCCCAGCCCGATAAGAACCTGAGTCGGCGGAGTCTGCTGTGTCCCCATGGCCTGGCGCAGAAACGACAGTACGATAATGATCCGTGAAAATGAAGTGGTCATGATCAGAATCGAGGGCGCCAGAGTCAGGATGGTCAGAAGGATCAGGATCTGAAGGGCGCTGGAAACTTTTTCCGGCTCATCCAAGTCCTCCACCCCAATCTGAATGGTGGGCAGGGAAATCGCCCAAGCCTCGGTCGATACCAGCACCGATCCGAAAAACAGGAATACCGACAGGGGAAAAATCAATCCATATTTAATCTTTTTCTTCATGCGGTTCTGACTCTCCCGAGATTCCGGCGAATCTGCTCCTTCACAACTTCGACCGACGAGTCCTTGACAACCCCTTTTCCGGAAAACTGTTTTAAATATTTTGAAAAACCGCTCATCACCTTGTCCTTGGCC
>JAYZAN010000126.1:0-16889 GCA_036339675.1 Nitrospinota bacterium | reverse complement strand
CTCTACATCCGCTGTATTCAGAGGGCCCTGGAACACAGGAAAACCGCCATCATGATCGTTCCGGAGATTTCTCTCACCCCGCAAACGGTGTCGCGGTTTCTCAAACGGTTCGGGTCCCAGGTCGCCATCCTGCACAGCGGTCTTTCCCAGGCAGAACGCTATCAGGAATGGAAAAAGACCCATGAGGGGAAAGTTTCCATCGTGGTGGGCGCCCGGTCGGCCGTTTTCGCTCCCTTCAAAAATCTGGGCGTGATCGTTATCGACGAGGAACACGATTCCTCGTACAAGCAGGACTCCACCCCAAGGTACCACGCGAGGGACACGGCAATCGTGAGGGCCCAATCGAAGAACGCGGTGGTGATACTCGGTTCCGCGACCCCTTCTCTGGAATCGCTGAAAAACGCGCAGGATGGCAAATACCATTACCTTTCCCTTAAACAGCGCGTCCATGCCCGGCTGCTGCCATCGATCCGCATAATCGATATGGGAAGAGAAAAAAACGAAAAGAAAAATTTTTCCATTCTTTCCGTTTCGCTTAAAAACGCCGTCCGCGACCGGCTGGAACGGGGAGAGCAGGTGTTTTTATTCCTCAACCGGAGAGGAACCGCCAATTACGTTTTCTGCCGGGAATGCGGGTTCGTGTTTCAATGCGGGCGGTGCAGTGTGACCTTGACCTTTCACGGATACGGCAATACGCTGCAATGCCACTATTGCAATTTCACGACACGGACACCGAAAACCTGTGCCGATTGCTCGGGTGATGTGATCCGCTTTAGCGGGTTCGGCACGCAAAAACTAGAATCCGAGACGCAACGCCTCTTTCCCAAGGCGCGAATTTTACGATTGGACCGAGACACCACCCGCAAAAAATCCGCTTTCGATACCATGCACCAGAAAATGCAAACAGGTCAGATCGATATCCTCATCGGGACTCAAATGATCACGAAAGGACACGACTTCCCCAACGTCACCCTGGTGGGGGTGGTGCATGCGGATATTTCATTGAACATTCCCGACTTTCGTTCCAGCGAGAAAACCTTTCAACTGCTTACACAGGTGGCAGGAAGAGCGGGACGCGGAAAAGTTCCCGGACAAGTCATCATCCAGACCCATAACTCCGATCATTTCGTGCTTAAGTTTGTCCGCGAGCACGATTACGAAAAGTTCACCCATAGGGAGCTTGTATTCCGAAAAAAACTAAATTATCCTCCGTTTTCGCGGTTGATCGCGCTGGAAATAGAAAGCGAGAACGAACGCTCCGGGCAGGACGCGGCCCGAAAAATAAAAAACGTCCTCACGCGCGCGATCACCAAAGTGGCCGGAATCGAAATGCTTGGCCCGACCAAAGCCGCGTTATACAAAATCAACAACCGTTTCCGCTGGCACCTCATCATCCGGTCGGGAAAGGTTCAATCTCTGCAGTCTTTCCTACACCAGTGCCTGAATCTCGAGGAATTACATTCAACAAAAACCTCCAAGATAAAAATAAGCATGGATGTCGACCCCATCAATTTTTTTTAACCTTCCAAACCTGTGAAAGGTTTCCCTCGATCATTCATCCTCAAACATAAAGAACCCCATGAAACTATTAAGAAGGCTGTATGACTGGGTCCTGCACTGGTCGGCAACGCCCTATGCACTGCCTGCGCTGTTCTTGATCGCGTTTGTCGAATCTTCGGTATTTCCCATTCCCCCGGACGTATTGCTGATCGCCATGGTGGTGGCGGTCCCTTTGGAATGGGCCCGGTTCGCCTTTGTCTGTACGGCGGGGTCGGTCCTGGGAGGAATGCTGGGTTACCTTATCGGATGGCAGTTCATGGATCTGGTGGGCACAAGGATCGTGGAATTTTATCATTTCCAGGATAAATTCGATAAAATAGGGTTACTCTATAATGAGCATCAGGCTTGGGCGGTCGCGGCGGCAGGGTTCACCCCGCTTCCCTACAAAGTGTTCACCCTGGCGGCGGGGGCTTTCAAGATCAATTTTCCGATTTTCGCCATCGCCTCCCTGTTGAGCCGTGGCGCGCGGTTTTTCATCGTCGCCGCCATTCTCTACAAATTCGGCCCACCCATTAAAACCCTGGTGGAAAAATATTTCGGGATTTTTTCCATCGTTTTCTTCATCCTGCTGGTGTTGGGATTTTATATTTTAAAATTTGTTCTCTAAGGATCGATGACCGTATAGTGGAAGATTTTCTTTATCCATTTAATTCTGGAATTTTATCGTTAATGGGACCTCTAAAAATCGCTATCGGCCACGAGCAGCCCTTATAAGATAAGGGCGAGCGAGTTGCCCTAAGCCAAATTTTCAAATTATTAGAAGCCTCGTTAAAAATTCATTCTTTAAAGAGTGTGTTCGATGGAACAGCATATCGTGGTTTACATCACCGCCGGGTCAAACGAAGAAGCGGAAAAATTGAGCCGTGGTTTGGTAGAAGAAAAACTCGCTTTCTGCGTTAATGCCGTATCCCAGGTCAAGTCCACTTACTTTTGGGAAGGAAAGCTCTGTGTGGATGATGAAATCCTCCTCATCGTCAAGACACGGACCGAGAAATATGAAGCCCTGGAAACCTGGGTGAGGAAAAACCACAGCTATGATGTTCCTGAAGTGATCGCGCTGCCTATCATCAAGGGCTCAGAACCTTACCTGAAAGGCATCGACGACTGGGTGGGCTAAAGCCGCTCCCCCCTTACGAAGGCACCCACAGGGTGACGGGTTTGGGGAGGTTATGAATATCGTAGCTGCTCAATTTTGACATGTCATCCTGAGCCAGTCAAAGGATCCCTTACATTTTCCCCTCCTTACGAAGGGGGGGCTGGGGAGGTTGACCATGAGCCATATCAAAATTCCGAAACCCTGGGAAATATCAGAACGCGAAGTCACTCCAGAATCGGTGTTCATGAGGCGGAGGGAATTTTTAAAAGGCACGGCCCTGGTCACCGCGGCCACCGTGGGAGCCCTGTACGGCTGTAACACCGGCTCTGCCCCCGACCCGGACGCGAAAATAGAATTGACTGAAGCGGAAAAGAACCTCTACCCCGCTCCTAGGAACGAAAAGTTTGATCTCAGCCGTCCCCTGACCGACGAAAAAGTCGCCGCCAGCTACAACAATTTCTTCGAGTTCAGTTCCAACAAGGAAGACCCCAGAATTCACGCGCAACGGCTGGTCACACGGCCCTGGACCGTGGAGGTCACCGGAATGGTCCATAAACCCCGCACCTTCGACATCGACGAACTTTTAAAACACATGCCGATGGAGGAACGCCTGTACCGGTTCCGCTGCGTCGAAGCCTGGGCCATGGCCGTTCCCTGGACCGGATTCCCCCTGAAATCACTGCTCGACCTCGTTGAACCTGAGTCCAAGGCCACACATGTATTGATGACCACCTTTTACAAACCGTTCACCGCACAGGACCAGCTCAAATTCTGGCTTCCGTGGCCCTACACCGAAGGCCTGACCCTAGAAGAAGCCAACAACGAATTGGCCTTCATGGCGGTCGGAATCTACGGGCATCCCCTGCCCAAACAGCACGGCGCGCCGGTTCGCCTGGTGGTCCCGTGGAAATACGGCTACAAGAGCATCAAGTCCGTAGTCAGGATCGACTTGATCGATTACCGGCCCGCGACCTTCTGGACCACGGTTCAGGGACTGGAGTACCAGTTCACTGCCAACGTCGACCCGAGGGTTCCGCATCCAAGGTGGCCGCAGACACGGGAGAAAATGATCGGCACCGATTTCCCCTTCGCCACCCAGGCTTTCAACGGCTACGGAAGGTACGTCGCAAAGATGTACACTTGAAGAAATAGGATGACACAGATACAGCAATCTCTCTCCCTTGAGGGAGAGGTTAGGTGAGGGTGACACAATTGAATCTTAATGAAAAACCGGTCTCCTATCTCCAATAAGAAGTCCTCAATTATGCCAATTTTAAATCATTGCGGAATAGCGGGAAGGCTGATCCTGTTGATCTGGCTTGTTGCCTGCGGGAAAGATCTGGAGAAAGAAACCTTCGATGTCTACCTCATCGACAAAAAAGGAAAGGAAAAAAAAGTCGATACCGTAAAAGGTATTTCACAATGCAGGATGAAAGCCGAGAACCTGGCCCTGTATCAAAACTATATCGAATACGACTACCACTGCTGCCTCAAAACCCCCGACAACTCCTGCGCCAAAAAACATAAATAACCGGGCCATGCCCGGGGAGAATTCCGCCACAGACCTTTACAGACTCCCGATCAGAAACTTTTGAGTGGGAGAAAAAACTTTAACCCTATTCCTGCCCGCGTTGCGGGCCGGGCGTTGCCAGCGTGACGCTGGATCCAAAAGGATGAAATCCCGATTGCTTTCAGCAATCATCGGAGGCCCAAACGGTATTAACTATTTTCCCCCGGCCGTTGGCCGGGCGCAGCGGAACCCGAAGTTTTTGAAGCGGCCGGTTGGCAGATCCCAGTTGCGGCTCGCGGACCGGAGGTCAACCGGTTTATCCATCCAGGACCCTCCCCTTAAGACCCGGTACTTGCCGTTGAAGGGCCCTTTCGGATTCTCTTCCGGCAGGTTCTGATAATATTCCGCATCGTACCAGTCGGCCACCCATTCCCGAACATTTCCAGCCATGTCGTAGAGTCCGAAGGCGTTCGGTCGTTTTTGTCCGATGGGATGGGTTTTTCTTCCCGAGTTGTCCCAGTGCCAAGCGAAGGCATCGTCCATGTCCTCCCCCCAGTAATAGGGCCTGGAGGTTCCCGAACGGGCCGCCTTTTCCCATTCCGCTTCCGTAGGCAGGCGTTTCCCGACTTTTTTACAGTACTCCCTGGCCTCGAACCAGGTAACCCGTTCCACCGGAAGGTCCGGCCCCCTGAATTCCGAGGAACGCTTGCCCATGACCGATTTATAGTCCTTTTGCGTGACTTCATGGATATCCATAAAGAAGGCGTCCAGGTAAACCTTGTGGACGGGACGCTCGTCGTTGTTCTCATCCGAGCCCGCCTGAAATTCCCCGGCCGGAATCAGAACCATGCCGGGTATTTCTCCCTCATCCCTGGCGAACGATGCCCCACCGGTCCAGAACGGAACCAAAAATAGTGTAAGGATGCAATGAATCCCGAAATATTTCATGTATCTCGACATGGGTGGAAACTCCAAGGGAGCGGGAACCCTTATTTTAATTTAAAATCGTCTCTGATAATTCGAAATTTTACGATTTCGCCGCTCGGCGCGGGGCCAAATGGCTAACAGCTTTTGAGCTTACGATGATCATTGGGCGCAAGTCATAGACCGTGAATATTTCCTGCAGAGGTACTCCGCCCGCAGGAAATTTTCAGAGATCCCCTAAATTTTTTCGGGTTTGGGACCGATGAACAATAGTAGGAACCCTCATCGGATAAGGTGCCCATTCCCTCGTCCATACATCAAGAACCTCGATAATAAACAAAAAATGGCGCTGATACCTCCAGTTTATTTCAATTGCGTTGTGGCAATAGGAAAAAGAAAGTCCCGGGAAAAAATCGACTGGGTAGGAACCGGAACCCTTATAGGCCGGTTTTTCAAAACCCATTCCGCCGTCAAGAACCAGTACCATATCTTCATGGTCACCAACAAGCACGTGCTGGTAGACAGCCAAGCGCTGGTCGTGAGGTTCAATCCGCTTTCCTCCCTGGAAACCAAGGATTATGACATCCCGTTGACCGACCGCGAAGGAAACTCCCTCTGGAAAGGGCACCCGGACCCCGATTGCGACGTCGCGGCGTTGGGAATGGATGCGGAATTTTTGAACCAGGAAAGGATCCAGTACGAGTACTTCCAGTCCAACAACAACCTGATGAGCTTGGGGGAAATGTCCCGGAGGGGTGTTTCCGAGGGAGATTTCGTTTATGTTCTGGGATATCCCATGGGTATCGTGGCCCCGGACAGGCAATACGTCATCGCCCGGTCCGGAATCATCGCCCGGATACGCGACACCCTGGAGCACCGGAGCAAGGATTACCTGATCGACGCGATGATCTATCCCGGCAACAGTGGCGGTCCAGTGATCTACAAACCGGAAATCATCAGTATTGAAGGGACCCTCTCGAACGCCAGCCCGCATTTTATAGGCATCGTCTCAGGCTATCTCACTTACCAGGAAACGGCCTTGAGCCAGCAGACGGGACAGCCCCGGGTGGTCTTCGAGGAAAATTCCGGGCTTTCCATGGTGGTTCCCGTGGATCGCATCCTGGAAACCATCGAACTCTGCTTTGCAACTCTGGATATCCGGGAAGCAGAACACGTGAATTAATTTTCAATAAGACAGCTCGCGTGGTAAATGGGATTTCACTTCTTGCGCAGAAATAATTCCAGCTGGGCGCCCAGGAATCCGGAAATGGCAGCACCCGAGCCGGCCGCTATAATCATGATGTCCCGGTCCCCGGTCCGGTACCCCAGGTATGTTCCGGTCAGCGCCCCCAGACAAATGATCACGAGAAACCTGCGGCCGCCGAGCCAGCCGATGAGGCCCCCAATAATCACCCCAAGGATTCCGGCAAACAGACTGGCCACCCCGCTATGGATCACCAGTCCTATCAAAATACCGGTGCCGCCCATAAGGACAACGCCAAAAATCACATCGCTTTTGTCGTAAGTGCTGGGTAGGGTCATATAAAATAGATAAACGGTTCTTTAAACTTTATAATATCTACAGATATCATCGTAGAGTGTTCCAAAAACCCGTTTTTAGGCCTACGCTGTTGATTAAAAAAATATTCATCTTAATTTTTCCGATCCTGTTTTTATGCAACCCCGCCTACGCTTTCCGGGCGAATGGGATGAAGACCCCGGAAAGTTTTCAGATCGACCCGGCAACGGGAATTTATTACGTGTCCAATATCGACGGCCGCCCGAAGGCAAAAGATAACAACGGGTTCATCGCCAAACTCGATCCTTCTGGAAAACCCATCGATCTTCACTTCATCCGGGGAGGCAAAGATGGAGTGACCTTGCACGCTCCCAAAGGAATGGTCATCGTTGCCGAAAGCATCTACGTCACCGATATCGATACGGTCCGGCGTTTTGATAAGAAAACCGGGAAACTCCTGGGCACTGTCGATCTGTCTCTTCTGGGAGCGAGGTTTCTGAACGACCTGGCCACCAGTCCAGAGGGTATCCTATACGTTTCCGACACCAATGGAAATGCCATTTACAGGATCGATCCAGGAAAAAATTTTCAAGTCACCCTTGCTGTCAGGGATAGCCGGCTAGGCAATCCCAACGGGATGGTCTACGACACCCCACGCAAACGGCTGATCGTGGTCGCCTCGGGAACAGGAAACATTCTGGGGGTTGATCTCAAAGGAAATATTTTCCCCCTAGTCCCTAAAAAGTTCCATCACCTGGATGGAATCGATTTTGACCGGGAAGGAAATATCATTGTTTCGAATTTCACAAAAGGGGAGATTTACCGGATCAAGGGATTCAACAAGGTGGAAGTGATCAAAAAAAATATGGTGACACCAGCGGATATCTCATTCGATTCTAGGAACAATCAGCTCTTGATCCCTTCCTTCAAAGGAAACCTTGTTTTTACCCATTCAATGGATTAACTGGGCAACGCCCGGAGGCCAGCGTGACGCTGGACCCGGCAGAGTGGAATTCTAGATTGCGCCCAACGATCATTGTAGTGTCAAAAGATATTTACTATTTTCCCCCGGGCGTTGCCCGGCCACTCGCCGTGGGGATGGTTAGCTGAAACTTTGACGTTTGATCGATAATTTGTTGGGGGTAAGCAGGCAATTCCCCTGTTCCCTGCCCACGTGGCTCAAAGGTTTTTGAAAACGGTATCCAAGCTGGTTTTGGCATCGCCGAACAGCATGCGGGTATTCTCTTTGAAGAACAGCGGATTCTGCACACCCGCATAGCCGGTGGCCATGCTCCGTTTCAACACGATGGTGGTTTTGGCTTTCCAGACCTCGAGCACCGGCATCCCAGCGATCGGGCTGTCCGGGTCGGTTTGCGCGGAAGGATTGACGATGTCGTTGGCACCGATGACGATGGAAACATCGATATCGGGAAAGTCGCCGTTGATCTCATCCATTTCGTAAACGATGTCATAGGGCACCCTGGCTTCCGCCAGTAGAACATTCATATGCCCTGGCATGCGCCCGGCAACGGGGTGAATGCCAAAACGCACATTCGCTTTTCTTTTCCGGAGTGCTTTTGTGATCTCGCACACGATATGCTGGGCCTGCGCGACCGCCATACCATAGCCCGGTACGATCATGATTTCTTTGGCATCCACCAGCAAACTGGAAACCTCGGGCGCTTCTATCGCCACGACTTCCCCCTGTTCGCCTTCAGCTGCTGCGGAACTGCCCGTGGTGGTGCCGAAACCCCCGGCAATCACCCCCAGAAAATTGCGGTTCATCGCGCGGCACATGATATAGCTCAGGATGGCACCACTGCTTCCTACCAATGCGCCGGTAACGATGAGCAGATCGTTATTGAGCATGAAACCGGTCGCCGCTGCGGCCCACCCAGAATAACTGTTGAGCATGGAGATAACCACAGGCATGTCTGCCCCTCCGATCGCCATGACCATATGAATTCCAAATAGAAACGCGATCCCTGTCATAATCAGCAGCGGAATTAGCCCACTGCCCGCTGCCGATTGTTCGACAAACATTTTGCCAAGCCAAATCGTGGCGATCAATAAACCAAGGTTGAGCCAGTGACGGGCGGGCAGCAACAGCGGGTTACCGCTGATCTTGGCGCTGAGTTTTCCGAATGCGATAACGGAACCGGTAAAAGTTATCGCGCCGATAAGAATCCCCAAATAAGTTTCAATGTCATGGATCGTCAGCTCGACACCCGCGTAATGATCCAGACGTGTAGGGTCCATGAAGTTAGCGAACCCAACCAGGACCGCAGCCATGCCTACCAGGCTGTGCAGGATGGCGACCAACTCGGGCATTTGCGTCATTTGCACACGGCGCGCCAGGAATAGGCCTATGCTGCCCCCGATCAACAAACCGCCGATCAAGATTCCAATATTGGCGGTGATACCGGCAACGGTCGCCAACAGAGCGATGGTCATACCGATGATGCCGTAGAGATTGCCGCGTCTTGAGGTTTCCGGGTGGCTCAATCCCCCTAAAGCCAGGATAAAAAGAATGGTTGCCCCTACATAAGAGGCGGTTACGATACCTTGACTCATCTCATCGCCTCCTATTTACGGAACATTTCAAGCATGCGGCGCGTCACCGCAAACCCGCCTGCAATGTTAATCGCTGTGATCAGCACGGCCAATCCCGCCAATCCTAAAATAAATTTTTCCCCGGAGCTTATCTGCAACAGAGCACCGATAATAATGATGCTGCTGATAGCGTTGGTCACGCTCATGAGAGGAGTGTGCAGAGCTGGAGTCACATTCCAGATCACCATGTACCCCACAAAGCAGGCCAGCACGAACACTGTAAAATGAGCCATGAACGATGGAGGTGCCACCGCACCCAGTCCGAATAATGCAAGCCCACCCAAACCGAAGGCGATGGCCGGTCCCATCATGGAAGGCTTCTCCTCGGCCTCTGTCACCGTCTGTTTTTCTTCGGGTTTCTCAACCGGCTTGGGCGGCGCAACAGACAGCTTGGGAGCCGGAGGCGGCCAGGTGATTTCTCCATCCTTGACGACAGTGGCCCCGCGAACCACCTCGTCTTCCATATCGACGACGACCTTGCCGTCTTTTTCCGGACACATGTCCGTTAAAAGATGGCGTAAATTTGTTCCATACAACTGGCTGGACTGGGTGGCCAGTCGGCTGGGCAAATCCGTATACCCGATGATGGAAACGCCGTTGACGTTGACCACTTTTCCCGCCTCGCTCAACTTGCAGTTACCGCCCTGTTCGGCGGCGAGATCGACGATCACACTGCCATCCTTCATGGATGCGACCATATCGGAGGTGATCAACTCCGGCGCCGGTTTTCCGGGAATCAAGGCGGTGGTGATGATAATGTCCACTTCCTTCGCCTGTTCCGCGAAAAGCGCCATTTCCGCCTTGATGAACTCCTCACTCATCACTTTTGCGTAACCACCGGTGCCTGATCCCTCTTCTTCAAAATCGAGCAGCAGAAATTCCGCGTCCATGCTTTCCACCTGTTCTTTAACTTCAGGACGGGTGTCAAAAGCACGCACAATCGCTCCCATACTCTTTGCGGCGCCGATGGCGGCAAGGCCGGCAACACCTGCACCGATCACCAATACTTTGGCCGGGGGAACCTTGCCCGCCGCCGTAATCTGGCCGGTAAAAAACCGGCCAAAATGCTGCGCCGCTTCGACCACGGCTCGGTATCCGGCGATGTTCGCCATGGAACTGAGCGCGTCCAGTTTCTGCGCACGGGAAATACGCGGCACACTGTCCATGGAGATGGCGGTTACTTTTTTCTCTGAAAGTTGTTTAAGCAGGTCGGGGTTTTGGGCAGGCCAGAGAAAAGTGATTATGATCTGGCCCTCATGAAGGAGACTTACTTCATCGGTGTTTAAATCCGAGTTATATTCCGGGGCACGAACCTTTAATATTATGTCGCCGTCGTCCCAGACAGCCTTTGCTCCCACCACCGTCACACCCGCTTCTTTGTAAGCGGAATCTGAAAAATTGGCGGCAGTTCCGGCGCCGGACTCTATCGCGACCTCGAAACCTAGTTTGATAAGCTGACTGGCGACTTCAGGGGTCGTGGCCACCCTTTTTTCGCCGACATGGACTTCTCTGGGAATGCCAACTTTCATCGCAGTCTACTCTCCGCGGTTAGTTGCTGAATAAGTAAACGCCAATGATAAACAAACCAATTCGAATATCAACGAAAAATATCATTTCGGATAAAATAAAAACTTCCACGGACCCGAATTTCAAAAATTGAGTTTTCCCGATCCTTCATCGCCAATCACCATGGCCGAGTTCGAGTTTTTTCTGATCGCAAACAATGTTCTTAAATTTAGGGGAAGCAAGGGGAGGAGGAATATCTAGGTGATAAATAACAAGGGGTTATCTCTTCGTTTAAGAGTCCATGTCGTCGAAGACACCCGTGGCGAGACTTTTCCTCGCGGTTCTCGCTTCCTGTTCCGCCCGGGTGATGCCTTGATCGTAGTCGTTGTGATCCACGAACTGCAGAATATCTTTCATATCCGGGTACCGCTTCAGGTAGAGTTTCGCCATCATCTGGGCCGTACGCCGGTACTTGGGATGGCCGGCCTTCTGGGTTCGCAACTCAGTCAGATGGCCCAGTTCCCTGAGATTCATACCCATGTTCCAGCGAATGAAATGATTGAACAACGCTGCATACTGCGCTTCCTGTTCCATTCCGGAACGCCTGAAGTGGCTGTGCAGGGTTTCCGCCCGCTCAAAACATTCCTGCACGATTTTCCCTTTACCGATTTCCTCGATCTCTTCAGGGATGGAATAACCGAGCAGGACTCCCAGGTCCTGACGCTGCTGGGTTAGCATCCTATGACGCTGCAGGTCCCGGTACTCGGCAAACCCGGTGATGACGTCGAAATGGATGGGATAACCATATTCGAAAGCGCGCACGGGCCGGTCGCGCTTGCTCTTTCGTTTCCCAATGCAGGTGTTGAAAATTTCCTGCCGTTTTGCTTCCGGTAAGGAACGGACCACATCTCGAATTTGCCCTGTGGAATGCTGGACATGCGGGAAAATCATGCTGGCAAAAAGACTGATCCTGTAATCTTCCGGCCGGTCTTCAATAAGAACGACCTCCGCCGCTTTCTCGATCGGGACTGACTTGAACAGTTCCCCGCACAGGACCCTCATGTTGCGGTGGTTCTCGGCCAGGTAGTCGTTTCTTGCGGCCCGCTTGATGAAAGTCGGTATCTGCGTGTTCAAGGCCTTGCGGATACTTTCAGCCAACGCCCCGGCTTCCTGAAGTTCCTGAGACAGTAGTTTCGAGATCAACCCGGAATAGAAACGGCCGTTTCCCACCAGGCCGACATTCGCCTTGGTGGCAGCGGGAAGGATGCAACGGATCACATCACAGGCGGCGCTGCGGATGGTGAACCTGTAGGCAATGCGGTGGGCTCTTCTTTCACTCTCGCTCTCCAGTTCATCCGGTCGGGCCTTTTTAATTTCTCCGCCACGTTCCACCTCAATGGAAAATTCCTTTTCGGGAAGTTTGCTTCGGAAATGTTCTTGCATGGGCTCCACGAGCCCGCCGTAGGTTTCAAAAATAAAATCCATCGTCTCGACGAACCGGGTTCCCAGACCGGACTCCATAATATTCCCCGGCCTAACGTAACGCCATTCACCTTCTTTTTTCTGATCGTATAAAACGTAGCGGGTCGATTCTTCGATCGGGGAACCGCCAATCCGGCAGTCTTCAATGATCTTGGTCATCATGTTCGACACCTCTTCAATGCAAAGAGGCGCCACAGCCAGTTCCGCGACCGATTCGTCCCCAAACTTGTTGACCACCCGGTCGATCAACTCGGTTCCCTTGACTTCGTTCGGGGTACCATCCGGATTCAGAAACTCCCGCACCACCGTTTCCTTGAACCCGGTCGGGGCGCGGCTGTAACGGGCCAGAGCCGCGCCGATCACTTCCGGATTGAGGCCTTTGAGAGCGAACACCTGCGCTTCCACCTCGGACACATAGGGAGCGAGGATCTTTTTCTCGTGATCGGTCAACTCATCGGTTCGTTTCGGTTTTATCGGTTTCATTAATACTCTATGGTTTTATCGGCTTCATAAACACTCTATAGTCTGACAAGCTGCACAAATCCTTCAAGGTATAATCGGTTCCATCAATTATTTTCCGTTGCATCGGTTTCATCAACGGCGTCTTTGGCGCAACGAAAACCCGTATCGTTAAAGAGCACATCCGGGCGGCTCCACCGGCGGAGGGAACTGCGAAGCGTATCGGGGAAGTTGACCCAAGACCCCCCGCGGACCACCTTAAACTCTCCATCCAGGGGGCTCTTCGGATTCTTCTTTTTACCGAACCGGTAATAGGTCCTGTAATACCAGTCGGAAACCCATTCCCACACGTTGCCGGCCATATCATACACCCCGTAAATCGATACACCGTTGGAATAACTTCCGACTTCGGTCATGGTGTATACACCGCGCCATTTTCTCATAAAAGTGGCCTTGCTTTTTGGGGGTGAGTTGCCCCAGGGATATTTGTTCCCGCTGGGCCCTCTCGCCGCCTTTTCCCATTCCGCCTCTGTGGGAAGCCTTTTCCCTTTCCAACGGCAATAAGCGTCCGCATCGTACCAGCTCACCTGCGTCACCGGTTGACCACGAATCCTCCCCGGAAAAGACTCGCCTTTCCAAAGGTTGCCTTCGCGGCACTTTTCGGTCTGGCAGGTACTGTCCAGGGCGGGGCGATGGCCCGTCGCCTTCACAAATTCCAGGTATTTTTCGTTGGTCACCTCGAAAATGTCTATCCAGTAACTCTTCAGGTAAACAAGATGGTCGGGATACTCATCCTCGAACCACCACAGCTTGCAGGTCTTGTCGAACTTTTTGCATTCTGCCAGATATCCTTTGATCTCCTGAAAGGTGGAACCCCTTTTAAATTTCCCGGCGGGAATTTTAACCATCAGGGAATAATCATCTTCCTGAGATTTCTCGGGAACCGCCTCTTCATGGCCAGGGGAATCGTGGTCTTGTTCCTCCCCCGCATGCATTGCCAATGCCTGAGAGGATGCCATCCATGAACATAAAATAAAAAAACTCTGTAAAAGGGAAACGATCGGAAGTCGGTTTAGCATTAAATCTTTTCAATTCCAACCAGGGGTTCATGAAGGGGGCGGAGTACCTCCGCTAGCCGGGCCACGCCCGGAAGGAAACAGGTAAAAACTTAATTTGCGCTCAACGAAATCGGCGGCTCCGGAATTTATTAGTCATCTGGCTCCGCGCCGAGCGACAGGACAAATCATTCTTCATTTGTGGATAGAACCTACTTGTCGGGTTCCGGCTGATCGTCCCTGAACCGGGCCATTTCCTTACCATGAATATAGAGTAAAGACAAGCCGAGGACCATGTTGACCGAATAAATCCAGGTGAACTTGGAATGGAACCGGTCGAACTGTATTTGCAGTTTCTTGTCCGCCGGATTCGCCTTTTTGAGTTTATCCACCGCATGCATCTCGGGTCTTAAGACGCTTCCCATGTACAGAGCGAGAACGATCATGATACCCAGGATGACCTCCCGGGAAAAACGCCGCTTGGTCACGGCAGTCGGTTCGTAGCCGACGGAACCGAACCTGTGTATCAGGAATTTGATCAGTTCCGCCACCAACATGAACGTAATGCAGGTGTAGATGATGTTCACATTGAACACGTCCATGATCTTGTTCATGATGAAGCTCCCCACCTGGGGCTGGTCCTTTAAATTGACACGGACCATGATCTCCACAAGGATCCCCAGAAGAAACATGCCCCCAACCCAGAGCATCAGGCCGAAGAGATAAAAAAGATTGGATGTATAAATCAAACGTTTCATTAGATTTGTTCGGGCCACGCCCGGAGGTAACAAGCTAAAATTTTATCCTGCGCTCAACGGTCATAGCAAGCTCAACAGTTATTAGCATTTTGGCCCCGCGCCGAGCGGCTAGCGGCCGCCAGTGACGCGTTTACGCAGTTTTGAGTAGCTTTCTTTCATCTCCTTCTCCTCCTGCTCTCTGGCGGCAACTATTTCCGGCGTATCGCCCGAGTACCAGTTTTTGACGGTTTCTCCACGGTTATAACGATTGACGGAGTTGAGGATGGATAGATAGATCACGCCGTAGACAACGGCGACGGTGTAGAGAACAAGAGGGATGAAAGACCTGAGCCTCTTTCTTTCCTGCTCGGGTTTACCGTACCACCACTCACGCAGCGATCGCCATTTTTCACGCATCATAACACCAAATAACCCTTTAAAAATAGTAAGTTAAACTCTATTTTCCCCGTCATTAAGTTGTTCTCATCATAGCAAAATCCATCTGGGGAAACAACCTAACCCCTTAGATTAAGTGGGTTCAAAAAAACAGTTGCCCCCTCAATTTTATCTTATGGTCATGATATCATTGGCAAAATCAATCTTGGAGAAACCCATGATAATTATTAGAACCCAAAGGGTCACTCTCCCAAAGGTTCTTGAACAAAATAAGCATGCTTTGCAGAAACTGCCTGGGAGATTATATCAGGACGATATAATTTTAATCGCCCAAATGAGGAATGAGCTTGATCCCTGAAATAATTCTCCATAGTAGACAGCCGCACTCCTTGTTTTCTATCGCTAGTGGTATAGTTCCATCTTCCAGCTAATTGATTTCATTCTAATTGATTTCATTTGTTTTTCAAAATCCAGGACGATTCTTTGATTGAAATTCGACCAACTACGAACATATCCGCGACAGTGGGATGCCCGCCATCGAAAAGTTACACCAACCGGGCGCTTCTGATCGCGGCATTGGCCGACGGCGAATGCCGGATCGAGTTCCCCCTGTTCAGCGACGACACCCGGTACATGAAAGAAGCGCTGATTCAATTCGGGATTCCCGTCCGCCAGGAAGAGAACGCATTCGTGATTGCAGGAAAGGCCGGCGTTTTGTCGGTTTCGGAAAGGGAACTGTTCGTGGGCAACGCGGGGACCACCATGCGGTTTTTGACCACTTTCTCGGCCCTGGCGCCGGGCCTCACATACCTGACCGGCGATGATAGAATGCAGGAGCGCCCCATTTCCGATCTGCTGGATTGTTTGAATTTAATGGGTATCCGAGCGGAATCGGTGCGAAAAAACAGTTGTCCCCCTCTCGAAATTCACGGCGGCCAAGTACAAGGAGGTTCCCTGAACCTGGCCGGGGACAAAAGCAGCCAGTACCTGACCTCGGTCCTGCTTTCAGCTCCTTATTTCAGGAACGACACCACGATCAAAATTCAGGGTGAGTTGACTTCCAAATCCTACGCTGACATCACCCTGGACATCATGAAGAGTTTCGGAGTGCATGTAGAAAATGAGGGCTATCGAAAATTCGTGGTTCCCTCCGGGAAGAAATACCAGGCGCGCAATTACCGGGTGGAAGGTGACTGGTCCAGCGCCTCCTATTTCCTGGCCGCGGCCGCGGTCGCGGGGGGCACCATCGATATCACCGCATTGAACCCGGACAGTGTGCAGGGCGACGCCGGATTCCTGAATGTCCTCAAACAAATGGGATGCTCCGTGGAGAAAACCGGAGAAAAAATCCATCTCCGGGCAAATCCTTTGAAGGGAATTTCCATCAATATGAATAGCATGCCGGATGCGGTGCAGACCTTGGCGGTGGTCGCCCTGTTCGCCGACGGTCCCACGAGGATTGACGGGATCGGCAATCTCCGGATCAAGGAAACCGACCGGATCCGGGCCCTGGCCACCGAGTTATTCCGGCTAGGCGCTGAGGTGGAGTCCGGGGACGATTTTCTTATCGTGAAACCGGGGACTTACGCGCCGGCAGAAATCGAAACTTATCATGATCACCGCATGGCCATGAGTTTCGCGGTGGCCGGACTAAAAATCCCCGGGGTGAAAATAAAGAATCCGGGTTGCGTGGCGAAATCGTTCCCGGATTTTTTCGAGCGGTTCAATAAAATTTATGAATGAGCACCCTTACACCAACCAACTGATCCATGAAAAAAGCCCCTACCTCCTTCAACACGCACACAACCCGGTAAACTGGTACGCCTGGGGGGATGAACCATTTAAAGCCGCCCTTGATAAAAACCTCCCCCTATTGGTGAGCATCGGTTACGCCACCTGCCACTGGTGCCACGTCATGGAACGCGAGTCCTTCGAAGATCCGGATCTTGCCAAACTGTTGAACGAGCATTTCATCAGCATCAAGATCGACCGCGAAGAACGGCCCGACATCGACAGCATTTACATGAAAGCC
>JAYZAN010000125.1:0-11124 GCA_036339675.1 Nitrospinota bacterium | reverse complement strand
CCGTGGCGGGCGACCACGTGGGCGATTTCGTGCGACATGACGGTAGCCAGCCCGGCCTCGTTCTGCGCCACCGGGAGAATTCCCGTGTAAATGGCCACCTTGCCTCCCGGCAGCGCGAAAGCGTTTTGAGCTTTCGACTCGATCAGGCGAAATTCCCATTCTAGGTCGGGCATGTCGCTGACCTCAGCGATGCGCTTCCCCATCCGTTCGATCAGCCGGGCGGTTTCCTTGTCTTCCGATTCTTTTTCCTTTTCCAGTACCTGGTTGAAGGCCTGCCTGCCGAGGGCGACTTCCTGCCAGATGGGAACCAGGATCAGGGCAGACTTCTGCGAAACCGGCGTGGTCACACAGGCCATCAGAAAAATCAGGCACACGAAGACCCCTTTTTTATATTTCCGTTGCATAATATTTATTATAAAAGGATGATCCTGGTATTTAAATAACTTTTATTTCTTTATCGCGGATCAAAAGATGACCTTTCAGAAAAATACCCTCCCCGCAATTCTCAAAGATTTTTTCCAGCAAGGTCATAGCAGATTTTCAATAATAATATTAATTGTCCTGTTGATTCTGGCAATCGTATTGAGAGGGTTCGGCCTGGACAGGAGCCTCGGGGGTTTCGACGAGAACCATTACCTTCTGTATTTTGGATTTTCCCCTTTAAAGGAAATCGCTAATTCCTATTTCAGCGCCAGCAACCATGTGTTTCATACCCTCCTGATGCGGCTGACGATGCTGGGGTTCGGCGAGGAAAACGAGATCGCCGTCCGGTCCGTCTCCTTCATTTCAGGAATCCTCTGCCTGGGGTTGATCTATAAACTGGCTCTCAGAATATATGGTTCCATTTGGATCGCCCGGACGTCTCTCCTGATCGCGGCGGTCTGCCCGGTCCATATCCTTTATTCCCAGACCGCCCGCGGCTATGGGCTCATGATGTTTCTTTCGGCCTGTACTGTTTACTTCGCTTTGAAAGTGCTGGAAGGAGAAGGAAAAATTTTCTCCGGGCCGCTGGGGTGTCCCTGTTCGGGTTCTTGTCAGTCTACACCCTCCCTACCAACGGCTATTTTATTTTCGGACTGGCGGGGTGGATGTTCCTGATCTTATGCCTTCCCATATGGAGAAGTGATTTTGAGGCCGTGGAAAAATCCCCCAGGCAGTATTGGATTCTGTTTGTGGGCATTTTTTCTTCCATCGCTTTAATGGTACTGCTTGTCTACTCCCCTCTCAGGGACCAGATGGTGCAAGTGGCCCGCTATGATGTGCGTGTGGCTAAAGAAATGTACGGGCTGAAAGACAGTATGGTTCAAGGGGTATTTTTGACCATGCTTCCGGATACCTTGACCCTGATCTTCCAGAGTTCCTTGAAATGGTTTCTGCCGTTTTTAGGTGTTGGAATTATATGGGGCAGAACAATTTTTAAAAGCTACCGCTGGTTGCCGGTCTGTGTCCTGTTGTTTCCCCTTGTTCCAACCCTGGTGACAGGGGTTTCCGGTTACCCGAGAAACTACCTGTTCAACCTGCCCCTGCTGGTCATCTTTCTAACAGGAGGAATTTTCAAAACCGGTGAATGGTTCGAAAACAGAATATGGTTGCGCAATGGAACTTTGTTATCACTCGGCCTGCTGGCTGTTTATACCCTTGTATCCTTTAAGGTGCTTTTCATGGAGCATTATCCCTCTCTGGAAACTGACGATGGCCGTCTGTACAGGGAAAAGCTGAAGGCCAATTCCAAGCCTCAGGATTTGATCCTGATCGCCGATTCGAGGAATTACCTGTATTCCCGAAGCACGTACACCCATAACCTGAAAAATATCCTGCTTCTCCAGCAACTCGGTGGGGTTCGGGCGGTCGTTCCGAAGGACCGTTCCTTCCAGGGCCTTTCCCTGCTGGTGGACCAGGGAGAGTTTTTTATTTTTCAAAATTTTTTTCGGAAACATCTTCCCCAAGTCAGAGATGTGGGGGACGGAAAGAAACTCTACACGGTATCGGATAAAAAATCCGTTTCGGCATTGTCGGAAGATGTGGAAGCGATTTCCGACTGGAAAATCCTGGATGGGAAGGGGGGATGGGAAATCCTGGACCAGGTAACCGCTTACGGCGGCCAGGCATTGTTCATGGAGGCGGGAGAACACAGCGGGCTGGAAATAGAAGGACGGGTCCTGGAAGAAGTAAAAATTGAAAAACCCAGCCTGGTTATTCTGGCAAATGTAGAATTGCCTGTTGAATTTGGGAAAAAACTGGTTACGGTGCCGCGTCTCACCTTGACCAGTCCGGAGCACGGCCTTCAGAACGATATTTTATTGATGGGGTGGGTGAATGCCGGATTGAAAGTGCCGGTTGAAATCGTATCGGAATCCGGGAAGAATCATGCCTGGTTGGGAAATGTGTTTGCTGGACTGATTTTACCCGGAATTTATTCCGTGGGTTTACGGGCTTCGGTGCAACCGGGGGAATCGGTTTTGCTGGACGGATTCCGGCTATTTTTTGTTGAGTTAGAAGGGACTCATTGATTAATAGGCGCATCTTTTTTGAGTTGCCCCCCACAATGGAATTCAATATGATTCTATTCGGGTCGAGAACACAATGTTGGAATTCGAAACCAGAGCGGTGAAAGAAGGGTACCGGTGTATTGCCGGTATCGACGAGGCAGGGCGGGGTCCACTTGCGGGGCCCGTCGTGGCGGCCGCCGTCGTTCTGCCTGCAGGTATTTCCATTGACGGACTGGACGATTCCAAGAAACTTTCCCCCGCGGTGCGCGAAAAGTTGTTCTCCGTTATTGAGAGGACCGCTTTGGGGTTCGGTATAGGTATCGTAGCCGTTGAAGTAATCGATGAGATCAATATCCTGCAGGCCGCGCGTCTGGCAATGAAACGGGCCATCGAACAGATTCCGAAGCCCGTGGATCTTCTCCTCATCGACGGCAACCAGAAAATAGAATCGGACATCCACCAGTGGACCATCGTCAAGGGAGACTCGAAAAGCTTTTCCATCGCCGCAGCTTCGGTTCTGGCCAAGGTGACCAGGGACCGCCTCATGGAGGATTATCACAGGCTTTATCCGGATTATGAATTTCACCGCCACAAGGGATATGGGACCCTCCTTCACCGTTGCCGCATTGAAGAATTCGGTCCTTGTCCCATCCACAGAAAAACCTTCAAGGGAGTGGTGGAACATCTTTGAATTAAGAAATACGATTATGTCCCTTCAACTTTTTTAAACGGTCGCGATGCTTTCTCTTCTGAACCAGAAATGGAAAAATCTTGAACCCTCAAGTGAGAGGGTTGACCGACTGATGCGGGAGTTGAACGTTTCTTCAATCATTGCCCGGCTCCTGGTCAACCGGCAGGTCGAATCCATCGAAGAAGCCCGGTTTTTCCTGGAAGCTGATCTATCCTGCCTGCACGATCCGTTTTTGATGAAAGGCATGGCCGATGCGGTGGATCGTATCGTGAAAGCCATTCTTGACGGGGAATCCATCACGCTTTTTTGCGATTATGATGTGGACGGGGTGACCTCCGCGTCGTTTCTCACACATTTTTTCCGGGACCTCGGAATCAAAGTTGGGCATTACCTGCCGGAGCGGATGGTGGAGGGATACGGGCTCAATGAGGATGCGGTGCGGAAAATAAAATCCGGTGGAGCTACGTTGATGATTACCGCCGACTGCGGAATCACCTCCGTCCAACAGGTGAGGTTGGCCCATGAACTGGGACTTGATGTGATCGTGACCGACCATCACCAGGTCGGACCCGAAGGGCTGCCCCCCGCGCTGGCGGTTTTGAATCCGCATCAACCCGATTGTGAATATCCGTTCAAGTTTTTAAGCGGGGTGGGCATCGTGTTCAAACTCGCTGGTGCCGTACGTTCGGTACTCCATCGGAAAGGAACTCCCAGGGAGAATCTGCCTAACCTGAAACGGCACCTGGACCTGTTCGCGCTAGGGACCATCGCCGACGTGGCGCCGTTGACAGGGGAGAACCACGTCCTCACAGGCCATGGTTTGAAAGAGATGACAGTTTCATCCAAACCCGGGCTGGTGGCTCTCAAGGAAGTCGCAGGGCTCAACGGCACGGTCACCGCGCGGTCTGTCGGGTTCACCCTGGGGCCCCGGCTCAACGCGGCAGGAAGGCTGGGCAGGGCCGATGCAGGATTTCATCTTCTCACCTCCACCGATTTGAAAGAAGCGATGCGGCTGGCTCGCTCACTGGATGAGATCAACCATGAACGCAGGGAAGTCCAGAACCAATCACAGGAGGAAGCGGAATACCTGATGGGACGCGAAGTGGACCTCGACCGCGACCGGGTGATCGTTCTGGCCTCTGAGCTGTTTCACAGCGGGGTGATCGGCATCGTCGCCTCGCGCCTGGTAGAACGGTATTACCGTCCCGTTGTGCTCATCGCATTAAAAGACGGGATCGGAAAAGGTTCGGCGAGAAGCATCCCCGCCTTCAACCTCTTCAAAGCATTTTCCGAATGTTCTCAACACTTCACCCAGTTCGGCGGGCACGCTTATGCGGCCGGGCTTACCATCAAGCAGGACAACGTAGACGATTTCCACGTATCGATCAATGCAATCGGACACCGTATCCTGAAAGAGGAAGACCTGGTTCCGGAAATCGCTATCGATGCAGAGCTCGACCCTGGGTCGATCGACCGCGATCTGTACCGGGAGATAAAAAAACTGGAACCCTTCGGCGCTTCCAACGCGACCCCGGTTTTTCTGGCAAGTGGAGTGAAAATTCAAAACCTAAGGACAATGGGAAAAGAAGACACCCACGTCCGTTTCCGCGCCGTCAAGGGAAACGCTAGTATCGGGGGAGTCGGATTCAACATGGCGGAACATTTCGGGTCCATCGACACCCGGACCAGGAAACTTGATCTCGTCTACGAACTGCAGATCAATGACTGGAACGGACAGGAAAAACTGGAAATGAAACTGCTGGATCTCAGACTGTCGGAGACAACGGCATAAGCATACGTATTTCCCATCCCGCCGATTTTGGAAGACATTGATTTTCCGGTTGATCAATTAAGGCCCATTTTATTTTGCGGCCTTCGGCGGTCCCGTCCTGGTGGCCGCAGGATTAGTGTACATTATTTTCAATAATTACTTTTTAGCGACCGCCATTATTCCGCTCTCACCGCTTGCATGGGGTTAAGCCTGGCGGCAATGCGTGCCGGGTAGAGCCCCGCCGACCACGACACGATCCAGAACACCAGCGTCGTCAGAACGATGAACTTGAAGGGATAAAACACCTGGATTGTCCAGCCAAACGACTGCTTGTTGATGACGAAGATGAGGATGTAGGAGACGATGATCCCCGCAACGATTCCCATCGCCGATCCTATCAATCCCAGTATCCCCGCCTCGATCAGGATCATCCGTTTCACCTGATATTTGAAAGCTCCGATAAACCGTAAGATGCCGATTTCGCGCCGTCTTTCCAAGATAAGGGATATTAGGGTGTTAAACAGACCTAGCACAGCTACACCGATAGCGATAACTTCCAGGGAATAGGTGATGGCGAAGGTCTTGTCAAAAATATAGAGAACGTCTTTTTTAAGTTCCGAGTTGGAGCGCACTACCAGTTTATACTCACCGAGGATTTCGATGACCTGCTTGCGCACGGTTTCCAGTTTGCTTTTGTCACCCAGGTAGATGACGAAACTGTTGATGTTGGAATCCCGGTAATATTTCAGAAACGTGGTGCGGTCGATGACCACATATCCTCTTTCACGGGAGTAGTCGTAATAGATGGCGGCAATTTCCAGGTTCATGGTTCCCGCCGGGGTGTTCATCGTCAAGGGGTCGCCGAGATCGACCCTGTGTTTCAGGGTGAACGCCTCTGAGACGATGGCTCGGTCGTGGCCAACCATCACCCGGTCGAGTTCCTGCGCTGGGGGGCCCTCCTTGATGACGAGGTTGCCATGTCTTGAAAGAGCTGAAAAGTCCCCCGTTGCCAGCACCACAGGTCTGTCGTTGTAGGTGATGTCGATGGCGCGGAACAGGTCCACCTCGGCGACGCCTTCTATGTTTTTCAGGTTCTCCACCGCGTCGGAGGGGAGGGTGTACTGGTAATCTATGTCCCTGCCCCCGGCGAGACGGATGAACAGGTCCGCCTGCAGGGTCTGCCCGATCCACACGATCACGGTCTGGCGGAAGCTGTGCACCATTATCGACATGCTGATGACCATCATGAACGCGATCGCCAGTGAGGAAACCGCCAGGGAGTTCCTGCCCACGTTCTGCGACAGGTTCATGCTGGCGAGGAGTCCCTCGCCGCCGAACAGGTTCCGGCATAGTCCCCGTGTGAGGTTGCGTCCGAGCAGTAACGCGGACGGGGAAAGCAGGGACAATCCCAGAATGATCAGAAACACCGAGAAAAACCCGAAATACGGGAAGTGGTTGATGGACGGCAGTTGTGAGCAGACCCCGGCGGCGATCAGGACGAGAACGGCGGACCGGTTGAGGTTGCGATTGCCGCGGAAGATTTTTAGATCGTAACTGCCTCGTCGCATGACGTGGGTGGGCGGCGTGGAGGCTGCGTCCCAGGCCGGGATCAGGGCGGAGATAAAAGATAAGACAATCCCAAATATTAAATAAGGGAGCGACTGGCTCCATTCGAACTCCACTTCCCGAGCGTAGCTGGGTGTGTACAGGTTATTGACTGTCAGTGAAACCGCGTCGAGCGAGAACTGGGCAAAATATTGTCCCAGCCAGATGCCCAGGACCGATCCGGCGGTACCGAGGATGCCCGCTTCCAGGAAAAAGATCGCGGCGATCAGGAGTGGAGTGGCTCCCATGGCGCGCAGGGTGCCGATTTCCACCCGGCGCCGGACCACCGAGAGGGCGATCATGTTGTAGATCAAGTACAGGGCAACGAGAAGCGATACGAAACTGAGCGCCGTCAGGTTGTACTGGAACGCGCTCAGCATTTTTTCCACCTGACGGCTTTTTCGTTCCGGCCGGTCGATACGCAGAAAATCCGGGAGGACTTCGGACAGTTTTTTCTTCATCCGGTCGAAATCCTTATCCTGCAAAAATTCCACATCGATGCGGTCGAGTTTTCCGGTTTTTCCGAAGACGTATTGGGCTGCCGCGATGTCCATCAACGCGAAGTTTCCGTTTAGCGCTTTGGCGAGGCCGCGGTTTTCCAGCACAGCGTTGACGTTCAGGGTCTGCTCTTTGCCGAATACCAGGAACCGGGCCTTGTCGCCGGGTTGGAAATGCGTCCCCGGTATGAACCGTTCCGGGATGATGATGCCGTTCGGATCCATGATTAGAGGCAAAAGACCTTTCAGATCGGGTTCGACGGTTTTCAGGGAATAGTCGCGGATGCCGCTGTCCTGTAAAAGATCGGTTCCCAGGATCTCCACCACCTCTCCCGAAGACATCTCTTCCCCGTAGCCTTCGATCACGGGATAAGCCTTCATCCATTCCCTCAAGGGATGGAGTTTTGCGAACACGGTTTCGTCGAACGGCATCCCGTCGGCATGGATGATGGCGTTGGCGCGGCCCAGCACCAGGTCAACGCTCTCCTGGAAGGAAGCCATGGTCTGCTGATTGGCCAGGCGGATACTCAGAAACACCGCCACGCCGATGGCCACCCCGAATACGGTGATCGCGGAACGAAACGGGTCCCTAACGAGAGGACGCAGGATTAGCGCATTAAACAGATCTTTAAAATATAGAAGAAAACCCATTTTTTTCAATTCTGGAATAACAAATTATTCAATGTTCCGGATTCAAGGTTGAAAATTTTGAAATGTATTTTTAACCACAGAGGGACATCGATGCACTCAGATTTGTTACCCTGACTTTGTTGAAGAATCTTTTTCTCTTTCTCCCTTGAGGGAGAAGGTAGGGATGAGGGTGACACAATTAAATCTTTATGAAAAATGGTTTGCATACAGCTACTTCTCCGTCAGTTTCCCGTCGCGGATCTCGAAATGTCGGTTGCCGTATTTCGCGATTTGCGGGTTGTGGGTGACCATGACCACCGTCGTGTGAAAATCCTCCGAGGCTTTTTTCATCAGTTCCAGGATGCGTATTCCGTTACCCGAGTCTAGGTTGCCGGTCGGTTCGTCCGCGAGGAGGATTGAGGGCTGGTGTACCAGGGCACGTGCGATGGCCACGCGCTGCATTTCCCCTCCCGAAAGCTCCGCCGGGAACGAATGGGCCCGGTTGAGAAGACCGACGTAATCGAGAAGCCGGTCGATGCGTTCCCCCTCGGTCCTTGCCGAGTGGGTCAAAAGAAGCGGCAGTTCCACGTTCTCCCTTATAGATAGGGTGGGCATCAGGTTGAAGAACTGGAAAATGAATCCGATTTCTTTCCGGCGCAGGCGTGTCAGGTCCGCGTCTGTCATCTGGGTGGTGATCGATCCGTTGAGGCTTATCTCTCCTGTGTCCGGGGGTTCCAGTCCGCCCAGGCAATTCAGAAGTGTTGTCTTTCCGCCGCCCGAGGGACCCATCACCGAGGTGAAATCCCCGCGCGCCAGTTGAAAGTTGATATCGGACAAAGCGGTCACCCGCGTATTTCCCGCCTGGTAGGTTTTGCAAACGCTCTTGAACTCGATGATTAATTCCGGGGATGCCATGAGAGAATTTTGTAGACTTCAAATAATTGCAGAATTTTTGCGGAGAACCTTCGCCGGTAAATGACAATATGTTGTCTGCCTTCAAAGATGTCGACGGCTCTGACAATTATTAGCCATCTGGCACCGCGCCGAGCAGTCGGCAATTCACTTGCCCTTTATGTTAAGGGCAAGTTCATGGCCGTTCACAATTTTAGAGGCGCCTTTATTTTAGTCCGCAAGGATCCAAAAGAATATTAAATAAAGAGAAAAAGCTAAAGAGTTTCCGGAAATTATGGGAAGATTCCGCCGCGAATGGATATGAAATTTTTATCACGTTGCGTTGTGAGGGAACTTTATGATATGGGTGTGCCTTCATCACTTTAAACAGGAGCGTTGAATGGCGATTTCGCAAAAAGTCGGCGGCATGCTGGAGAAGGCTTCCTGGATCCGCAAGATGTTCGAGGAAGGCATACGTCTGAAAAAGGAGTTCGGGGAGGAAAACGTTTTCGACCTTTCGCTCGGCAACCCGGTGGTCGAACCGCCTCCTGAACTGAGAGAGGCGTTGATAAATGCCGCCCGGGATGAACGTCCTGGCCTTCATCGTTATATGCCCAATGCGGGCTATCCTGACGTGCGGGCGGCCATCGCCCAATCGCTTTCACCGGAATGTAAGGTTGCGTTGTCAGAAAACGACATAGTGATGATCTGCGGCGCCGCCGGGGGATTGAACGTCACGCTCAAAACCCTGCTGGACCCGGACGATGAGGTCATTATCTTCTCGCCGTTTTTTGTCGAGTACCTGTTTTATATAGACAACCATGGGGGCAAGGTGGTGACCGTGGCGACGGACAAAAATTTCTCGCTCGATCTGGATGCTTTGGAAAAGGCGATCACTTCCAGGACGAAGGCGGTCATCATCAATTCCCCGAACAACCCGACCGGCGTGGTGTATTCCCGGAAGATCCTGGAAGGGCTGGCATCCGTTCTTAAGAAAGCTTCCGAAAAAAACGGCAACGCGATTTACCTGATCTCGGATGATCCCTATAAGAAGATCGCCTTCGATGGGATGGAGACGCCGAACATCTGCGAGTTTTACGATAACAGTATTTATATCACCTCGCATTCGAAGGACCTAGCTGTGCCGGGAGAGAGGATCGGGTTCATCGCTGTGCATCCTGGGGCGGAGGACGCGGGCCAGGTGATGGCGGGAATGATCTTCGCCAACCGGGTTTTAGGGTTCGTCAATGCTCCCGCTTTAATTCAGAGGGCGGTCAAGGACGTCCAGCATGTTTCCGTCGATGTGGAGCAATATCAGAAGAAACGGGATTTTCTTTATCAGGAACTGACGCGGATCGGGTACTCGGTGGTGAAATCGCAGGGGGCGTTTTATTTTTTCCCTCAATCACCCCTTGAGGACGAGGTGGAATTTGTCCGCATCCTTGCAACGAAAAAGGTGCTGGTGGTGCCGGGGCGGGGGTTCGGGCTGCCCGGTTATTTCCGGATATCATATTGTCTTCCCGATTCGGTGATCAAGGGTTCGATTGCCGGATTTGAGGAAGCGTACAAAGCCCACTAGGCGTGGGGCCAGCCCCCACCCACGGGGCCGGAGCGATGGTTTATACCTGTTGAACTAGCGATGATCGTCGGTGGCAATTCAGATTTAATTTTTTCGCTACTCGTTAGCCAGCCTTTTGGCGAGGTTTCGCCATTGGCGGACCTGCGAGCGTTTGTGGCGCACTGGCTTCGAGCCGAGCGAGGAAAATTTTGGCGGGAGAGGAACCCTTTTTGATAGAATAGTATCTAATATTAAATTCTAAAAATTTCATTCCGGGGCTCCGGTTTGAAAAGATCTCTGCGGGCTCCGGCGAAGAAGAATCTTTATAACTGCTGATTTATGGTGGAGGTTCTTCACTGCGCTTAGAAGGACAGGAAAAACGTTTTTTCAATTTACTCGCTTGTTTGACTATAAATTAATATTGAGAATCGTGGTGTTATGGCTTTAAGACAGGATCAGATCGCCCGGTACAGCCGCCATTTGCTGTTGCCGGATGTGGGGATGGAAGGGCAGGAAAAACTGTGTTCCGCCAAGGTATTGTGCATCGGAACCGGAGGGCTTGGGTCGCCGCTGGGGTTGTACCTCGCCGCGGCAGGTGTGGGCAAGATGGGCATGGTGGATTTCGACGTCGTGGATATGAGCAACCTGCAGCGGCAGATCATGCACGGCGAATCGACGGTAGGGATTCTGAAAGTGGATTCAGCGAAAGCGCGTCTTAAGGATATGAACTCGGATGTCGAGGTGTTGACCTACAACATCCGCCTTTCTTCCGAAAATGCCATGGAGATTTTCAGGGACTATGACATCATCGTCGACGGGACGGATAATTTCCCCACTCGGTACCTGGCCAATGACGCGGCAGTGCTGTTGGGCAAACCCTATATCTATGGATGTATTTTACGGTTTGAAGGCCAGGCCTCTGTGTTCGACGCCAGGCAGGGCCCGTGTTACCGGTGCCTGTACCCGGAACCGCCGCCACCGGGGCTGGTCCC
>JAYZAN010000124.1:0-14292 GCA_036339675.1 Nitrospinota bacterium | reverse complement strand
GAAAGGATAACCGTGGCGTACCTGGAGGTTTTTCTAACGTCCAGAACGTAGGCACGTATCCGGTCTCCGCGGTTGAACGACTCGCGAAATACTTGTTCCCGTCGCGGCATCAACCCCTCCGCTTTTCCCAAATCGACGATCAGATCCCCATGCTCAAATCTCGAAACCATCCCATTGATCAATTGTCCTCTTTTCTCCTTGAACTCCTGATGAATCAGATCGATCTCGGCTTCGCGGACTTTTTGTAAAATGACCTGCTTGGCAAGTTGCGCGGCGATGCGTCCGTAGTTTTCCAGAACCTGGGGAACAAGAATGGTTTCGCCCTCTACCGCGTCTGGAGAAATTTTCAAAGCTTCCTTTAAAGTAATTTCTTCGTTGGGGTCTGCCGCTTTTTTTTTCACTATGGTTTTTTCGGCGTAGATATCCACTTCACCGGTTTCTTCGTTAAAGCGGCTATGAAGCTCCTTGATATGGGGAAGTTTCTTGCGGGCGGCCACTTCCACCGCGCTTTTCAGGGCAGCGACCAGGATTTCCTTGTCGATGCCTTTCTCGCGGCTGATTTGCTCTATGATGCTTAATACTTCAAGACTCATGATGCGTGTCAATTATATTTTGATAACCAGTTGTGCCTTGGAAATCCGCTCCTTGGGGATCTCCAAGACCTTCCCCGCGATTTCCAGGTACAAGACCTTGTTCCTGAAATCGCGGATGATCCCTGAAAAATGCTTCTTATTTTCCACGGGACTAAAAGTATAGACTTTTATCTCCTTATTTTTAAATTTTAAAAAATCCCTTTCCGTTTTCAGTGGCCGGTCCAGGCCGGGTGAAGACACTTCTAAAACATAGGACGCGCCTATGATGTCTTCCACTTCTATCATGTCCTCGATTAAACGGCTGGTCCGTTGGCAATCTTCCAGGGTGATTCCCGACTCCTTGTCGATAAACACCCGGAGGAGCCATTTTTTCCCCAGTCTTTTGAATTCCACCTCCATCAATTCGAGGTTTTCTTCCCGAAGGACTGGCTCAATGAGTTGTGTGACCGATTGAGTAGTAGAGAGTTTCCCCATAATTTTCACAAGAAAACGGGATGGGGAAGGGGGGGCGATCTTCTTTGGTCCACCACGCCTGGAAACCTTGCCCGCTGGGTATCCTTCGGGATATCCACCTGGAAATTTTTGGTCTGCCAGGCAAAAATTCTAAAAAAAAATGCGGGCCGAAACCCGCATTCTGGCAGGATCAAATTTTTCAACTGAAATGATACAGAAACTGGGTGGGGGATTCAAGGAAAAAGGTTCCGGATTTTCACAGACCGCCTCACAGGGATTTAAGCATTTCAGGGATTTTTTCCAGGATCCCGGGAAAGGGGTACAAGTCTGAATTGCCTGTTTTTCTTTGCTTTATTTCGATTTTCCCAGTTTCAAGGTTTTTGGGTCCGATCACGATCTGGAGGGGAATCCCGAGAAGCTCGGCATCTTTGAACTTGACCCCCAACCGGTCCGGACGGTCGTCCAAAAGGGTCTCCACCCCAGAATCCCAGAGGGTTCGATATGTGGTTTCGCTGGCGGTCCGGATGGAATCGACTGAAAAATTGACGGGAAGAATAATGACCTGAAAGGGGGCGATGAATGGGGGCCAGATGATCCCTTTTTCGTCGTGGTTCTGTTCTATGGCCGCGGCAGCGGTGCGGCCCACTCCGATCCCGTAACAACCCATCATCATCGGGTTTTCCTTCCCCTGGTCGTCCAGGTAAAGGGCTTTCATCGCCTGGCTGTATTTGGTCCCTAGGATGAAAATGTGTCCCACTTCGATACCGCGTTTGATCTGGTAGACGCCGGAAGCGCACCGGGGACAGGCATCTCCTTCCTGAATCCGGCGGAGATCCCCTAATTTCTCAATCACGATATCACGGCCGATCTCTACGCCGGTGTAATGCGTATCTTTTTTATTCGCCCCGGTGACAAAGTTCTTCATCAGGGGAACTTCTTGATCTGCATAGATCTTTAATTTCAAACCTACGGGACCGATGAACCCGCAGGGATACCCGGTTTGTTCGTAGATCATTTTTTCAGGAGCGGGATAGAGCCATTCACATCCAATCATGTTTTTCAGCTTGACGGGATTGATCTCCCGGTCGCCGCGCACAAGTCCGGCTACCAGCCCCTGATCGGATTCGAACACGATGGTTTTCACGATCCGGTCGGGAGATACGGAAAGAAACTCCACAATCTCTTCGACGGTTTTTTTATCTGGGGTATGGACTTCTTTCAATGCTTCCGTTTCTTGGTTTGCCGGAGGAGCGGATGGCTGAGCGGCTTCCGCCATCTCAACGTTCGAGGCGTAATCGCAGCCGGTGCAGAAACCGATCTCGTCCTCTCCGGAATCGGCCAGCACCATGAACTCGTTGGAAAAGCTTCCTCCGATACTTCCTGAATCGGCCTGGACCATTTTATAATTGAGCCCACAGCGCTCGAATATTTTTGAGTAGGCCCCGGCCATATCGGCATAAGTTTTACGGGTGCTCCCCTCGCTGCTGTGAAAACTGTATGCGTCCTTCATCATAAACTCTCGTCCGCGCATGATTCCGAAGCGGGGCCGCACCTCGTCCCTGAACTTGGTCTGGATCTGATAGAGTGTCTGGGGAAGCTGGCGGTAGGATTTGATTTCTTTCCTGAGGATGTCGGTGATGACTTCCTCGTGCGTGGGCCCGTAACAGAACGAACGGTTATGCCGATCTTTTATTCTAAGCAATTCCTTTCCATAAAGTTTCCATCTTCCCGATTCCTCCCATAATTCGGAAGGTTGAACGCTGGGCAAATAGACTTCCTGGGCTCCTATACGGTTCATCTCTTCCCGGATGATTTGCTCGACTTTTCTCAAGACCCTCAACCCCATCGGTAATATGGAGTAAATTCCCGCGGCCAGCTGGCGGATCATTCCGGCCCGGACCATGAGCTGGTGGCTCATCACCTCGGCATCGGCCGGTGATTCCTTGAGGGTCGGAATAAACATTTGGGAAAAGCGCATGGGAATTTTTTAAGGGGCTGGTCTGAACCTTACAGGAAATTGTTGGCGAGATCGATGTCTTCCGGATTGTGGATTTCCATCCATCCTTTGTGGATTTCTAGAAAATTTATCACAAACCCGCGGTCGATCATTTCCTGGATTAAATCGGTGAAGGTGGACAGGGTGATGTCCTCGGCTTCCTGAAACTTCCCTCTATAATTCTCCGTGCAGTCCAGATAGGTTTGGATAAATTGCTCGGTCCCAGTTTTGGAAAACTTAGCAAGGCCTATAAACTCATGGGTGGCGGTTTCCGGATTTATTTTATTGCCGATTTCCGAAACGATGTTTTCGCAGGCAAAATTAATTTTTCTTCGGGAGGCACTATGTTTGTTTTTGCTTATGACAAAATCCAATACATTCGCGGGGTCGGCACGATGGTATTGAATCGAATTATCGACCACGAGCAAGATGTCTTCTTTTTGTTCCACCAGCCTATCGATGATGGGGGATTCGAGGAGAATATCGGAATAAAGCATGACAAATCCGTTGTTCATTTTCTCCCGGGCGATCATCAGGCTGTGAAGCATGGACCCATTTTTGTATTTTTGGTTTTCAAGGATGCTGATTCCTTCGGCGTTCATCTTATCGCGAGCATATCCGGCAACGACAGTGATATCATTCAGTTTTGCAGCATTCAGGAGCCCGACCTGCCGCTCAAGAAGGGTTTTACCCCCGATCTCCAGCATGGCTTTGGGTTTCCCCTTCAATATTTCTGCCAGTATTGGGTCTTCTCCAGCGGCCGGGATGATGACAGGAATGTTGCTGTTTTGCTCATCCTGTTTGTCTTTCTCTTTGACATCCAGGAAACCGACCGTTTTAAAGATTTCCTGGACCGATGCGCAAAGGGGATTGGCCTCAAAGGACCTCTGGTTCAATAGAATGGTCCGTGCCACTTCTTCCATGGCCTTATAGGCACTTCTTAATAGTTGATTGGCATAGATGACGATGTTGAATCCGGCGGTTCGCAATTCCTCTTCGGTCACGCTGTTGTATGCGGTTGGGACACAAATCAGGGGGATTTTCATTCCTAGTTCATTCATTAATTTTCGGTAATGCTTGGCAAATTCCATGATCTCCGCCGGGCTATCGGATTTGGAATGGATCATGATGCCGTCCGCCCCGGCTTTAAGATAACTTCTGGTCCTTTCAAGAGCATCTCCCATTTCCATTCCCGCTATCAGACTTTCAAGGCGGGCGATGATCATGAAATCTGAGGTCATCTGTACCTTCTTGCCCCGCCGGATTTTTTGAGCGAATACCTCTGGCTCCTGGAGAATCTGCTGAACGCCGGACTCCAGGCTGTTTCGCTTGGGAAAAACTTTATCTTCGATGATAACGGCGGATACCCCCGTTCTTTCCAGCTTGGTGACGACATACTCGAAATTGTTCGAATCCCCTCCTGTGTCCCCATCCACGATCATGGGTTTATTTGTCACGGCCAGTATTTCGTAAATGGTTTGCAGTCGGGAGTCGAAACTGACTATTTCTATGTCGGGATATCCTTTGGAAGCGGAATCGGTCAGGCTGCTTTCCCACAAGGCATCGAATTCGCGGTAGATTTTCTTGTTGCCTGATTCGCCCTCAACCCTGGTGTCATTGGCGATGATCCCGCTTAACCCGTTATGGGCTTCCATCACCAGAACTAGCCTGCCTTCCAGTAGAATGGATTTTAGTTTTCTGCGTCGTGCTTCGGGAAGTATGTTGTTCAGTAAGGTCATGCTGAGTCGATTTTAGCGGTTCCGGTTTCGAGTTGCTCCCTCATCCAGGCGGGAAGGAAGATATTTCCCAGATCAAACCGTCTCAGAGTTTTTAAAAGGAGTTCGATCTGCTCTTCCTGGGAAAGGTGCCGGTCCATAATGATGATGTCTCTTCCCTTAACTCTGCAGTAGCCGCTTTGGATGGAAATCTCATTGTCGGATAAATTGCTGAACTCTATATCGATGGATAGCTTGGCCGCGGTCGACTTGAGATCTTCCAGTTGGGTTTCCTTATCCATGCGCATCTCTTATTTTAAAACGGTTTTACTATAATCCCGTCGTTAAAAACAGGAAAAAAATCTGTTTTTTTAATGATTCTTAAAGAGGACCGCTCAGGGCGAAACTTAACTGATGATCCGCATGATGTCATTGTAGAACGCGAAGACCATCAGGCTGATCAGCATGAAGATCCCGACTTGCTGGGCCCGCTCCCGGTTTCTTTCGCTCACCGGTTTTCCCTTGATGATCTCGATCAGAAAGAAAAAGATGTGGCCCCCATCGAGCACAGGAATGGGCAGCAGGTTGAGTAAACCGAGATTAATGCTCAAAAGGGCTGTCAGCCGGATCAGTTCGTTGAAACCCTGTTCGGCCTGTTCGCCGTAAATTTGAAAGATCAGGATCGGACCGCCGATGGTGTCTGCGGGAATGGAACCGAAAATCATTTTCTTCACGGCGACGCCGATCAAATAGGTAAGGCGGACGGTTTCTTCCAGTGACCTCTTGATAGCTCTGGTCAGTCCGTATTGCTCCAGGACTAACTCCCCGCTCATTCCGATCCCGATCACGCCTATCTGAACTTTGTCTCCTTTCGGGTCTTGCACTTCCTTGGAGTCCGGCGTCAGCTTCAGGGTCATTTTTGTTCTGTTTCTAAGAATCTCGAAGGTGAGTTCCTGTCCGGGTTTTTCGACGGCGGAGGTCCTCAGATCGGACCACCCCAGAATCGACACTCCGTCCACTGACAGGAGTTGGTCGTTTAATTTAAGGCCGGCCCGGTCGGCGGCGGAACCCTCTTTGACATAGGTGATATTCCGCACAAGGGGGGAAATGCCTATGAGCCCCGCTTTTTTCCTGTCTCCAAATAGATCGTTGATTTCTTCCGAGATGGGAGTGATGCTCGTATTCAGAATGAGCGACGACTCTCTTTGTATTTTAAACTTCAACACTTTCCCCGGCGACCTGTGGACGATATCCTGAAGGTCCTCCCAGAATGGAACCGGATTGCCGTCAATTTCAAGAATCTTGTCTCTGGTTTGAAGCCCCGCGGCCTCGGCAGGAGAATTTTCTTTCACGGAACCGACCACCGGCGCCAGGGTTTGCACGCCGTTCATATAAACTACGATGTAGATGGCGATGGCAAACAGGATATTGAACAAGGGACCGGCAAAGGCGATGGCGAGCCGGTGTTGAACCGGGGCCGCGGCGAAGGAACCGGGTTCGTGAAGGGAGCTTTCTTCGAGATCCTCCCCCTTCATTTTTACATAACCGCCCAGGGGAATCGCCGAGAGTAGGTACTCGGTTTCACCGGATTTCATTGCGAAAATCTTGGGGCCGAAACCGAGAGAAAATTTCTCCACGACCACTCCTAATTTCCGGGCTACCAGAAAGTGTCCGAGTTCATGAACGAAAATCAATGCGGCAAGTCCCAGCAGAAAAACCAGCATTTTGGCGCTAAATGTGATTAGGGAAGCCAGTGAGATTGCAGAAAACTCTAACATCGAAAACCCTGTTTATTGGTTTTGCAGGTTGGGTGTGTAATCCAGAAGCTCTATTCCCGGAGGTATTTCAAAGTGAAACGTTTCTTCAGGAATTTCTTCATTGATCCGGATATCGCTGAACCAGATTTCCGTTTTATTTCCTAATTTATCATACACGCTTGAACCTGTTATTTGGTAGTTTTTATTGTCGGCGAACAGGACCAGCTTTTGCAAACTATGGTCTTCATCCCTGGGTTTCAGAATAAGGGTTATCTGGTTTTCGTCCTCGATTACCTGAGCCACCTCGAACGACTGGGTCAATCGGCCCCGTCCGGCAAGAAATAAGGCCGGGGTATTGGATGTATAGATATTATCCATTGGCATTTTGATGACCTGTTCATCTTCCGGGACATACAGCCAGAGTGTTTTTTCGTTGCTGACCAGAATTTGGGGGTCCGGAGAGTTGTAGACCCATTTCATCTTGCCCGGTTTTTTGATCTGAACCTCTCCGCGGGTTTCCTGCACTTGGTTCATCATTTTAACGAAAGCTTTTTGTACGAACAGCGCTTTGAAACTGTCGACGGCCTCATAATTTTTCTGAATCGCGTCCACCATTTCCTGTTCCCTGCTTCCCGCTTCAATATGTGCCGGAGACGCAAAAAGAAATAGGCCAAGAAACAATTGCAATAAATTTTTCATTATTTTTGTTTTACCCTTTATGGGTTTGGATCACCCGGCGGTCGGACAGAGTTAATTGCTTTTCTATCAAAAGGCGAATGGCCCTGGGGTAAAGGATGTGCTCCTGTTCAAGGATTCTTCGCGATAAGGTTTCTTCGTCGTCGTTATCGTAGACGGGTATCGCCGTCTGGAGAATGATGGGGCCGTGGTCGACTTTCTCGTCCACAAAGTGGACGGTGCAGCCCGACAGTTTGGCTCCGTATTCCAGCGCCTGTTTCTGGGGTTGCAGGCCGGGAAATGCCGGAAGCAGGGAAGGGTGGATGTTGATGATTTTTCCTTCAAAGGCCCGGATAAATTTTTTTCCTAGGATTCGCATGAAACCGGCTAAGCAAACTAGATCGACCTCCCTGGATTTTAACAGATCGATCATTTCCTTATCGTATTCTTCCCGGGAGGAATATTTTTTCGGGTCAAGAAATACCGATTCGATCCCGGATTTTTTCCCTCTTACCAGAGCCGGGGCGTCTTCCACATTGCTTAGGATGACCGAAATTCTTGCGGACAATTTCCCCTTTTCTATTTCATCTATTATGGATTGAAGGTTGGTTCCGCGTCCGGAAACCAGAACGGCGAGTTTGAAATCGTTGGATCCCATTGAATCGGATTCAAAAAGATTTGGATTTTTTAACCCCTTGGTTTTTGGGTTCATTTGGGTTATAAGCTTACCATTAAATATTGGCCCAAATCAACGTTCATGCCTCAGTCCAAAAATTTATGCGCTTCTTTACCGTTGGCTCGTTCCTGGAAATTTTGTCACCACCTTTTTGAAGGAACTGCAAGATTGTGAGATAAAATTTTACACAGAAATATTATAATATAAGATCTGACTCAATTCCTTTTTAACCGGTTATCTGCTTAATGGATTTGAGGTGATGAATGCCGATAGATATAAATAATATAGTCGATGACTGGGTCGCCTCCCCGCCGGAGACCTATATCAAATTCAAAAAGGCGATCGATAACCCGGAAAGTTCGTTCAAGGATTTTTCCAATATTATTCATAATGACCCAGCTTTGACCGCCCGCCTTCTTAAAATTGTCAACAGTTCTTTCTATGGTTACTCCAGCAAAATCGAAACCATTGAACATGCCATGACGATCGTGGGAATAGGACAGTTGAATGAACTGGTGTTGGCGACCACGGTGGTTGAAAGTTTTAAGGGTATTCCCAAGAGCCTGGTGAATATGGAGAAATTCTGGGAACACAGCATCGCCTGCGGCCTAGTAGCTCAGGATATTGCCCGGGCCAGTGGTGAAAAGGAATTGGAACGGTTTTATATCCTAGGGATGCTGCACGATATCGGCAGCCTGGTCCTTTTCAAGAAAATTCCTGATAAGGCGAAGTTGATTCTGGAAAAATGCGAATCCGAAAAACGCCAGTCCTATGAGGTGGAAAAGGAAGTCCTGGGGTTTACCCATGCCGATGTCGGGGGGGCCTTGCTCAAAGCGTGGAATCTTCCACCAAGGGTGGTGGCGAATGTCACCTGCCACCATGAACCTGGAAAGACTCAGAAATTTATCGTGGAAAAGTCCATTATTCATTTGGCGGATATTATCACCCGTGGGATGAGTTTTGGGATGGCGGGCGAGCAAACGGTCCCATCCTGGGACAGCAAATTGTTAAAGACCATAGAACTGTCTGAAGATGAGATTCCCACAATCAAGCTCCATTTAGAGGAAAAACTCAATGAAGCAATGAGTGTTTTTTTTGGAGGAACGTGAGTTGGCTTGTTTGAATTTTAAAAGCCAAAGTTTTGTCTGGAATTATTACGGGGAGCGGAAAATAAGTTGCACCCGATACCTGAATTTTTATGATATTGGCGAATTTCCACTCGGGAATTGTCAGCCTATTTCATGCTCCCCTCGGTAAAATCTCCTGTTTTATTCTAGGCATGCTCCCCTTGGCTCCTGACCGGTTATTCGGAGGGCTGGACTATGCTTTTCTGGTCGCGGTTCATAACTGGGAACTGGAAGAGGTAAGGGCCCTGATCAAACTTGGAGCCAGCCTGGAGGCCAGAACGAATCCCAGTATCAATGACGGTAACACCCCGCTCACGGTAGCGGTCAGCGAAGGGCATTCTTTGATCGTGGATGAATTGGTCACTCATGGAGCGGATGTCAATGTCTGCAGGCAAGACGGCGCGACTCCTTTTTAATGATCGCCTCCGAAAAAGGACATCTGGAACTGGTCCGGTTGCTGGTGGAGAAGGGAGCCGATGTGTCGGCAAAAAGTAAAAATGGGACCACTCCCTGGTGAGCGCCGCAACGGGTGGATGGCTTTGCAGGTGGCAACCGTCTTAAAGAAAGGGGAGGTGGTTCAATTATTGCGTTAATCCGGAATCAAGGAATGAAAAAAGTTCCGCTGAATTTTTTTCAGCACCCCGATGTTTTGCGTGTGCCCGGATTTATGAGCTGTGATCTTGCAGCGCAAGGGTTTCCCCAGCAGATAAAAGTCGCCGAGGATGTCCAGGATTTTGTGGCGGGCGAATTCATCCTTGAACCTTAACTGGGTGTTCAAAACCTTGTTGTCGCCGAGTAGAATGAAATTGTCCAGTTTTCCGCCGGAGGCAAACCCCATTTTGGTCAATTGCGCCACGTCCTTGAGGAATCCGAAAGTGCGGGCGGGGGCGATTTCCTTTTTAAAACCGGTTTCCCCGTCGAATTCGTAGGTGAAATCCTGAACACCGATGGGTTCGGGGTATTCCATGTGATAGGACACCGTAAATTTGTCGGCGGGTTCGACAGTGATATGGGTACCTCCCTTTTCTTGGGACCCGAAAGTATAGGTTTTGTCGATCACGATCTCGTCGTAAAACTCTTCCTGGTCCTCGAACTCTCCGTCCTCGATCAATTTGCAGAAGTCCTTGGCGGACCCGTCCATCACAGGAGCTTCATCGCCCACTTTTATCAGCAGGTTGGTGATTCGATACATATGTAAAACGGCCATGATGTGCTCGATGGTCGCGACCGATACCCGTCCTTTCTTCAGGCACGTGGAATATTCCGTCGAAGTGATATTTTCTAATCGCGCGGGAATGGTTTGCCCGGTGGAAATATCTCCGAATATGATCCCGCTTCCTGCGGGCAGTGGCTGAAGGATGAGCCCGGTTTTAATCCCGGAATGCAATCCGCTTCCGCAAAGGACTACGCTTCTTTTCAAAGTTCTCTGAAGATGGTGCAGAGGGTCACCGCTTTTTCCGAGGGTGTCGGGGAGCAGGATCGAATGGCGTTTGAGTTTTTCCTTCAACCGCTCGTTGCTGGTTTTTAAATCCTTGCTGGTTTTGTCCAGATTCCATCCGTTTTTCTTAAGATGTTGAAGAAGAAATTCTTTTTCCCATATGATTTCGGCTTCCTTCAGGGAATCGAAATCATCCAGGTCATTGGTTTTGAGTTGAATCGCATCCTGGCGCAGTTCAGGGGGTAGATCCTGAAGGGTGATTTTGCCCCGTGAAGGGCCGGTGATCAAAAGCTGGTCTAAAACCGACCGTAGTTCTTTCAGGTTACCCGGCCAGTTGTATCGGCAAAGGGCCTCCATGCAATCCCGGTCGACGGCGAAGGAGGAGGTTTCGTCCCTTTGGGAATTCTCTTCGAAATAATCTTTGACCAGAACCGGAATGTTGGCTGAAAATTCTCTCAGAGGAGGAACGTTCAAGGTGCAGTCTTTGAACAATTCCAGAAGAGCTTCATTAAACTGACCCTTATTTGCCATCGCATTCAAATCCTTGGAAGAGGAGGCGAATAATCGGATGGGTAAAAACTCCTGGGCGGGATCCTGTTTTTTGGACGACTTCTGGGTTAAAGCCTGGACCAGTTTTTCCTGCAGGCCTTTGCTCAGCGCATCGATATTGCTAAGCAACACAGCCTTTTCTATTTTCCTGTACGGTCGTCCCCGGCGGTCCCCCATGTTTTTAGCGGTTCTTTTTCCCTTTGCGAACAGCTCAGACTGTATATCCTGCATCTGGCGGACCGCGCATTTTAATTTTAAAAACGGACGGTCTCTTTTGCTGCTTTGGCGATGGATGGCCTGGGCGATCAATTCTTTACCGGTTCCCTTTTCACCTAGTAACAGGACAGGTTTGTTTTTTTTCGCGGTGGTTTTGATGGCTTTCTTGACTCCCACCATCACGTCTAAACAAAGGAGCAGTTCTAGTTTTTTCAAAAACCTCTCGTCCTGATTCTGGGGGAGAGTTTTCTGTATCCTGAGAACGTTTTCCACGGATTGAGTCAGATGATCCATGGAAAAAGGTTTTTCTATAAAGTCATAAGCTCCCAGTTTGGTTGCTTTGACCGCGGTATCGATGGTTCCGTGACCGGACATGATCAACACCTCGATTTCCGGATGATAGGACTTCAGGGTTTTCAGAACCTCGATGCCGTCCATCCCGGGCAGCCAGATATCCAGCAGCACCAAATCTGGCGGGTCGGACTGGATTTTTTCGAGCGCGTCCAACCCATCGCCGGCGACGGAAATCTGGTAGCCCTCATCGGACAGGATCCCTTCCAGGGAACTGGCGATATTTTTTTCATCGTCTACAATTAAAATTCGTTCGTTGGACAAGGCGGTCTCCGAGGGGAAAAAGGTTTCGGCGACTTTACCATTTCCAGAGTAAAGCCGCTGACTGCATAATAATGTATCCTCATTTTTTAACGAATTCCATATAGAAAATTTTTTTGTCCTGCTTAATGAACGATTTTTCGTATTTCGATTGAGGTGCTCCGTTCCGGTAAGGAATAAAGGAGGAGGGCACGGCCGCATTGGCTAGCAGGAGTTCGCTTTCAAAAACGTCCAGTATTTCCAGGGCGTAAGATTCGCTGTCGGTCGCGATAAATATTTTCCCGCTGGCTTTTAGCTTTTCGGCCAGGACATTCACGAAGGGGGGTTTGATGAGCCTTCTTTTAATATGTCTTTTTTTCGGCCAGGGATCGGGAAAGTTGATGTATATGGCTTGCAGGTCCTGCTCCCGAAAGAGAAATGGAATTCTTTCCCGGGCGTCCCCATAGGCCAACCGGACATTTTTCAATTGCAGTTTCCCGATCCGGGTTATCGTCTTGCGGATTCCCTTGTGATAAAAATCCATCCCGATGAAATTGATGTCGGGATTTTGAATGGCCATCTCGATCAAAAAACTGCCGTTGCCGAAACCGATTTCCAGGTTCAAGGGATGATCGTTATCAAACTGACTGGCCCAGTGGGTGTATTCATCCGTGTCCAGAAAATTAGGATCATTTTCCGCTATTTCATCAAATGAGATTAGGTTTTTCTGGGACATGACGATTCAGGCGGAAGTTTCGCTCGGGTTATCGTGAATGGTTTTAATTCTCACAACCTCGTATTCCTTTGTTCCTTCGGGCAGAAGGATGGCCACTGCATCGCCTTCCCGTCTGCCTAGGATGGCCCGTCCCACTGGCGACGCGGTCGAGATCTTGCCGAGTTCGGGGTCCACTTCCTCGGGGAAAACGAGTTCATATTTCTTTTCCTCTCCCGTGCTTAGATCTTTAAGAAAAAGGGTGCTCCACAATCCGGATCGATCCCTGGGAATCTGGTTGATATTGATAGATGTAATTTCGCTGACTCTTTTTTGTAAAAGGGAAAGCCGGGACTCAAGAAACATTTGCCGTTCCTTTGCGGCTTTGTATTCGGCATTTTCGCTCAGGTCTCCCATGTCGGTAGCGATTTTCAAAGCTTTGGGAATGTCGACATGCAGTTCGCGGCTCGTTTTCTGGATTTCTTTTTCTAGTTTTTCTATGATGGGCAGTTTCATCGTAATGTTTCTCCAACAAATTCCCTGGAAACTTTTGCGGGGATATTATTATTTTCAATTTCCGCCGAGGAAACTACAACCACAAAAGCATCCGGAAAACCATTCTGGCGGACCTTGTCCCTCAGTTCAATGGTGTTTTCAAAATTTTTATAATTGCCGGTCAATACTCGGTAAGATTCTATACCTCTAAGATAGATTTTGATCCAGCTGTTTTCAACTTGATTTTTTACCCGGTTCGCATTTTCCGGATTCTGGGACACGGCCACTTGCACGGAAAAAACCTGGTTTTCATTCACTGTGGCACCCGGATTGTCTTCGGGTTCGGAATTGTTCAATGCTGTAATTTGAACCCGGACCGTTCCTTGTTGAATGATCTTCAATTCCCGGGCGGCCCTTCGGCTTAAATCGATGATGCGGTTATCGACAAAGGGTCCGCGGTCATTGATTCGGACGATGGCCTCCAGTCCATTCTCAAGGTTGGTCACCTTTACAAGGGTATTGAAAGGAAGAGTTTTATGTGCCGCCGTCATCCCTTCCATATTGTAGGTTTCACGGTTCGATGTCTTTTTGCCATGAAATTGCGGGCCATACCAGGAGGCGATTCCTTCCTCCTTATAACCCTCTGCACTGGTCAATGGATAGTAGGTCGTCGCATCCACACGATAAGGCATGGAACGGGCCTTGGGTTCGGTGGTCTGGTCAGGCACGGAAGGTTCTAAAAGCTTTTTTGGCGGAACCTGTTTTTGGACATCGGGCCTGGAACGGGTTAGAATTTTTTTTCTACTTGGAGTGATGCAGGAGACCTGAATCATCCAAATTGCGATACAAATGATTGTGATAACAGTATTTATTCTATTTCTGAGGGAAATATTGAAAATTGTTTTAAAATGATTTTTAGGCATTTAATAAGGGGGGAATTCAATGATTTTACAAGGAATCCCCAATTGAGTTTTGCGGGATGGAACTAAGCTAACCTATTAATTTTAATAAAGTTATTTTATTTTTTCCAGGATTTATTGTAGTGGGGATAGCCAAGAAGGTCAACCTTCAATTTATTGAAATCGGTCCTCCAGGGAAGGGTGAATTTATGAGTCACAGGTCACTGTAAATCTTATAACCGCTTGGCGAATAAGGCAAGGTTCATGACTTGTTAAGAAGCCGTTTTTTAACGAAGTACGGCTACAACTATTTGCTTTAGCCTATAACCCTGGAAACTTTTTACGGCGCCTGGCGTTACCACGAAAAATCAAACACTGGACCTTGACCACTCTACGGGAA
>JAYZAN010000123.1:0-7339 GCA_036339675.1 Nitrospinota bacterium | reverse complement strand
GGTTGATTTTTTTGGATGTTCTGCGGCTTCATAAAAAGACGGAAGGCTCATTTTAAGGATAACCAATGGGACCCGTACGCGCTGTGACAAGGTTGGTGCTTCTTATCGCCGTATATTGCCTTTTTGGTTTGATCGGGCTTCTGATCCACCTGCTGTTTTTTTATTCGGAGCCGTTACGTTCCCGATCCATTTTATTTTTTACCCGTGCTTGGGCACGGTGCTCTTGTTTTTGTTTCAACATACGGGTACGGGTGATCGGCAATACGGATATTCTCCAGGGTTCTCTCGTCATTTCCAACCACGTGGGGAGTCCGGATATTTTTATTATGGGTTCCCGTTTCCCGGCGTATTTTGTTTCCAAGGCGGAGATTGCCGAGTGGCCGCTTTTTAACTGGCTGGCCCGCTTGGGTGCCACGCTTTTTGTGGACAGAAGCAGGCGCCACCAGGTCAAATTGACCGTCGAGCAGATCAGCCGGCGATTGCTGAGCGGGTCATCGGTTATTCTGTTCCCCGAGGGGCGGGCATCGGATGGGACAGGAATGCTTCCGTTTAAGACCTCCCATTTTGAAGCGGCTGTTTTGGCTCGATGCCCAGTGGTTCCGGTGGTCATCAAGTACCATGATGCGGGCACGCCTTCGGTCGCCTGTTGGTGGGATAAAAATTTTGTTCAACATATATGGGCCCTCCTTGAAAATCCCAGGCTGGAAGCGACAGCGGTTATTTTGCCGATGGTTTCGGGCGAAACGGACCGGCGAAGCCTGGCCGAAAAATGTTTCAATCTCATACAGGAAAAACGCAGATCGTTATGAGCCATGGGCTCTATGATCCGGAAAATATTTCTTCAGGAGGAACCCGGGTGGCATGGCGTGACCGTTAGGGTTATACTACGCAGACTTTTTAAGAAAACCTCTAATAATTCCGGATTTTTGCAGGGAACCTCCGCCGGTAAATGCCCAGTGGAAAGTTTTTTTAACAAGACAGTTTCATGATTTTTCCTTTTAAAGACAAATGTCCTCAGGTGAGCCCTTCGGCGTTCATCGTTGAAAATGCCAGTGTGATCGGGGATGTAGTGATCGGAGAGGAAAGCAGTGTCTGGTTCAATGCGGTCGTTAGAGGCGACATCAACTTTATCCGAATCGGAAAGCGGACAAATATCCAGGACGGTTGTGTGCTGCATGTCGCCCGGAACAAGTATCCCCTGATCATCGGCGATGAGGTGACGGTGGGACACAATGTTACCCTGCATGCATGCACCATCGGGTCGCGCTGCCTCATAGGGATGGGAGCAATCGTGATGGATGGGGCCCGGGTGGGTGAAGACAGTATTATCGGAGCGGGTTCGCTGGTCATCGGGGAAACCGTGATCCCCCCGAAGAGTATGGTTCTCGGGTCTCCGGCAACCGTCAGGCGTGATTTGAATGAATATGAAATTCGAATGATCCGCGAATCCGCAAGTCATTATGTGGGCAATATCGAATCTTACTCTGGGATAGACCATTTATGACGCCGGTTTTATGAATGTACGTCTGGGAGTGATAGGGGGCAGCGGAGCCTACCACCTGCTTGCCGGCAAAGGCCTTGGCGAGGAGCAGGAATCGGTGGTGCTGGATACGCCCTTCGGAAAGAGCGCCCCCATCCACCGATTTCGAGTGGATTCGCTGGAATATCTTTTCTTATCCCGGCATGGGGAAGACGATTATTCCATCACCGCGCCCTTTGTCAATTACCGGGCCAACATTTTTGCCCTGAAGGATTGCGGGGTGGAGCGGATCGTTTCGTGGTCCGGCCCCGGTATCATCAGTACAGCCCTCAAACCCGGAGAGTACGTCATCCCTCATGATATCATCGACGAAACCCGCAACCGGGAAACCACGTTTTTCAAGAACAGGGGAATCGGATTCATTCGCCAGAGCGAACCATTTTGCCCGGAAATCCGCTGGGGCCTTCACGAATCGATCCATCAATCCGGATTGATCCATCATGAGGAGGCGGTTTACGCCTGCACCGAAGGACCGCGTCTGGAATCGCCAGCGGAAATCCGCAAACTGAGAATCCTTGGTGCAGATCTTGTGGGGATGACCTTGGTTCCCGAAACGTTTCTGGCCCGGGAACTGGAAATTTGCTACGCGTCGGTTTGTTACCTGACTAATTTTGCGGAAGGGGTGGTACCCAGAGAATTTCAAAAAGGAGAATTATTTGAAGGGATGCAGAACGATGATGAGAAAAGCCGGGTGAAAACAGCCATCCGGAATTTTCCGAGAATCCTTGCGGGCTGTCTGGCTAAGCTTGCTGATAAGGAGCGTAACTGCAACTGCAAAGAGGCCATGCGGCGTTACAAGGATAAAGGAATGATCGGTGAAGACTGGCGAAACTGGATAGGGCCCGATTGAATACAGAATTTTAAAGATCGGCTTTTATTATTACTTTGTCTCTGCGCTTTTTGGAAATATCGACCTCCAAACCTCGAATCCTCCGGTCATGCTGTACACTTCCTTGAACCCCTGCTCTGAAAAATAAGCTGCGGCTCCCTGGCTGGATATTCCGTGGTAGCAGTAAACCACTAAAGGTTTTTCCTTGTCGGTGTCTGAGACAAACTGTTCAACGGTGTCGTCACTCAGATGGACTGCGTTTGGGATATGGCTGAATTGATAGGAGGCCGGATCACGGATATCTGCGATCGTGGCTGACTGATTATCCATCATCTCCTTGACTTTATGAATGTCTATTTCTTTTATAACAGGCATGAAATCTCCGAAATCGGTAAAATTCTTTATATAATTGTATTTTTAGATGAATAGATTGTGGATGGGGTTCATGAAATGTCAGCGTCTTGAAAATTTGAAAACCGAAAAAATCAGACGGCCTTGAATCTGGCGATTTGGTTGATATTTGCCCAAAAACACTATAATTTTACTAATAGCGAGTTTGGTTGATCTGGAGACAATCATCTATGAATAAAGAAATCCGGTTTGGGAACTTTTTGCGCGAAGTCAGCCTTAAGCAGCAGAAGGTGACCTATAACGATCTGACTCCCAAGCTGAAGGTGGATGAACAGGGAAAGGAAGTTCCTTATCATCCTCCGAAGCCGTAATTACGCCCATCGATGTTTACCGCCTGCTCAATGATGAAAAGGAATTTCGCACCGCAATGTTGCCAGCGGACGCGGGGGTTCAACACGCCATGGGATGATATAGAGGTGGATATCCTTACTGTTTCCGTCAGTGAAGAACAGGCTGATGAGATTTTCGAGGATATTTTCATCAAGGCAGATCTCTATCACAGGAGTAACGGTTTTATGTATCAATGCGGTTTGTCGGAGGCCACAACTTTCCAATTGCCAGAAATTCCCAAAGAAGAACTATAGCCACTGGCACGAGTCCGACACCCGACTTGGTGAAGCAGTTTTTGTCCCGGTAAAGTTTTATTGAGCGGGGACCGGTGAATATGGGCTCATTTTTCGGGTTCCACGTATATCAAAAAAAGTCTCCACTTTGCATTGTTTTATTGAACGCGGATCGGTGAATATTGGCACGATTTTCATATTCCCCATTTTTTATAAAGTGGCTCCTCCTCATTGTGGGTCTTCCCATCCTGTTTTTTTTGCTTACAAAAAATTCTTTTGGAGACCAGACTGCCCGGGACTGGTATGAGAAAGCTTCCGAGCTTTCTCTAGAAGGAACACCCGAAAGAGCGATTCAGGCTTACCTGGAAACTCTGGCCATTGATCCGGAATTTGCGGAAGCCCATCACGGATTGGCGGTCCTTTATTTTGAGAATCGGGAAGAAGTCCGGGCCATCGATCATTTCAGAAAAGCGGAAAATCTCTACCGGGAAAGAAGTGATTCTCTTGCCAAAAGAAATCTCCTTATTGTCAAAAAGAATCTGGCAAAGGCTTATGAAAGTCTCGACTTGGACCCTGAAGATTTCGGAGAGGTCCCCGGGTATTCGCTAGAACCCGAATGGGTCGCCTCGGGGGTGGGTTTTTTCTTCGGGGTGCGGGGATTTATTCTGACTTCCTATCACGCCGTGCAGGAAGCTGGGGAAATACGGGTTCGGCTCCATGACGGCAGAACCATTCCTGCTGAAGTGACCGGTAATTTTATTGTTCATGATGTCGCCGTTCTCAGCCTGAAGGAGAAATTGGAAGGTGCCAGACCTATTTTGACATTTGGAGATTCTTCCGAGCTTTCCATAGGCGATAGGATTTTTGCCGTTGATTTTAATAATTTGAAAAGCCCGGAAAATATTTTTTATGAAGGTTCTCTCCTGGCCCGAGAGGCGATGGAAGGAAACCCGAGAGTGTTTCACCTGGAACTTAAGCTCGAAGATGAACAAAGTGGCGGACCGCTCTTTAACGAAAAAGGAGAGGTGGTGGGTGTGACCTTTTCAAAGTATTTTGCCGATAAATTTTTTATTTACAGGGAAAAAATTCCCGAAGGGACCAGCTTTGCGTTCAAGTCGTCCTATCTCCAGCCGATCCTTGCAAAATTCCTGGTCCCTCAATTTGAATCCAAGGCCGCACCGTCCCCGGAACGTTTTCCTACAGGAAAACCCTCCGGTTCATTTAGGCATTCGCCGGGGATGGCCGGAAATTTTGTGCGGGTCGAAATTTCACAATGAACCTGTTCATTCAGTCATGGAAGTGAAGGGAAGAATTTTATGAGGAGGGTCCTCTGGGAAATTTTATTGATGATTTTCCTTCAAATGATAATGGTTTGTTCGGCCCCGGGGATTGGGCTTGGTTCTGAAATTTTGATCCGCCTTTCCGGTGACCCTGAATATCCGGGTGCCATGTCTCTGAAAAAAGATGACGCAGTCATTCCTCACATTTGCTTTCTGGGTACTGCGGCCAAGGGAAAAGTGGACCGGGATTTTTTACTGTTTTTAGCCGGGCAGGGAATCCCGGAAGGGGAATACAAGGTGAGCGGCCCTTTGTTGAAAGAGAAATGGCCATCCCGGTCTTTTCGAAAAAGCGGTGCTCTTCGCCTGAAGTTAGTGTCGAGCGAAGCTGGTACGCTATTAGACGGCAGGGATCTGGAAGGGATTGCCATACACGGAAGAGATTTTTATCCTCTGCTGGATAGCTTGAGCAATAAAAAAATGATCGAATTCTATAATGACCGGTTGTTCGATATTCTAAAATCGCATTGGGGGCCTCTTAGAATTTCCAACTGGGATATGGGGAGGTTGTCCGATTACTGGAAAAGGTATACGGATGTACCGGGTCAATGGAATGCGCGAGTGGTCCGGGCAGATCTGGAAGAGATCAGAAAAAAATGCAAACTCCCCGTCACCAAACGAACACCCGATTGACCTGAGGGTTATAAGTAAAGGCCTCCCACCTGTTTTGCGTATCCGTTATACAGCCGTGTCGGAATGGTCCGGTCCTCCCCCAAAACCCTTTCCACGGACTGATGCCAGCGGGCATAGGGTTTCTCGGGTTCCACATTGGCCCAGAAATCATATTCCAGCGGTGCGACCGTTTGCCAGAACGTTTCGGGAGGGTCCTTGGTAAATTCAATCGCGGTGATGGATTTGATGCTCTTGAATCCATATTTCCACGGAACCACCAGCCGGATAGGGGCTCCATTTTGAGGGGTAAGAGGTTTTCCGTACATTCCAGTTGCCATCAAGGTCAGATCATGCATGGCTTCCTTCATGCTCAACCCTTCCATATAGGGCCAGGGTTCCCAGAACCGTTGTTTTTGTCCGGCGGCCAGATTGGGTTTCAGGAAAGTCTGGAATTTCACGTACCGCGCCGTGGATAAAGGTTCCATAATTTTGATCAAATGGTGCAGTGAAAACCCGAGCCAGGGAACCGTTACCGTCCAGGTTTCCACGCAGCGTAACCGGTAAACTCTTTCCTCGGATGGAATCTGTTTTATTATTGCGTTTACATCCAGGGTTTGAGGTTTTTTGACCAGGCCAGAAACCTTGATGGTCCAGTTTTCCGTGCGCAGGCCTTCAGCCATTCGCCAGATATTACTGTTATCAGTTCCGAACTCATAGAAGTTGTTATACCGGGTGACAATATTTTCCGATGAGAATTCCGGGCCCAACTTGGTTGAGGAGGATTTGTTCTGTACCAGGGCATTTGCGAAACCCAGAAGACCTGGTGTGGCATAAATGGCCAGAGCGCCTATCCCTACGTTTTTCATCTTTCTGAGAAAATGCCTACGGTTGATGAACACCTCTTCGGGGGTGGTCGAATGTTCAGGGATTTCCCAGGATTTGGGGATTTTAATGTTGGACATTCTGAAAACCTTTCGCAAGTTAAGGGGATCGATCCCGGGCACAGCGAAATCCAACCGAGTTCAATATGACCTTGGAATGAAGTCCGAATCTCATTCCCGCATGAATATAGTAATCGTGATTATACCAGCTTCCTCCTCGAACTACTTTTCTCAACCCGGACTGGGGGCCTTTCGGATTTTCAACGGAACCCTCGGGGTAAGGGGCGAGCCAGTCGGCGACCCATTCCCAGACGTTTCCACTCATATGGTAAAGTCCGAATCCTCCGGGCTTCAAGCTATCCACAACATCAGCACCTGATTTAAACGGTAGCCCGAACCGGCCCTTGCTGGAGTCGGAAATATTTCCGAAAGAATAATCCTGCCCCCCGGGTCCGCGGGCGGCATGCTCCCATTCCGCTTCCGTCGGCAAACGAGCCCCCCTGCTTGTGCAATAGGCCAGGGCCTCTTTCCAGTTGACAAGAGTGACCGGGCACTGATCGCAAGGAGAGGATGAACTCCGGCGATGACCCGGTTCAAAACCTTCGTAATCTTTGTTGGTGATTTCGAAGCGGTCGAGGTAAAACGCTTTCAGTTTGACTTCATGGAGGGGCAGCTCGAGGTTCGTTCCTGACTCGGTCCCCATGATAAAAGTCCCGGCCGGTATCAATATTTGTTTGTTTTCTTCCGCCGTGGAAGGACCGATGGTCAAAAATAAAAAAAGGATTGAAAAAAAGATTGTTAGAGAATCAAGTCGTTTGAAAAGCATGGGTGCCGTTTTAGTGAAAGGTAAGCACTTGCCAGAAACTCACCATTTTATTCGCGTTTTTGTCCTGGTTGGCGCCATCCCAGATCGCGAACGCGGCCAGAACCGGTTTTCCGTTTTTAAAATCAACGTCGTACGGGCTGGAGGTTTTAAGGTCGCGGATCATGGTCAGGGTCCACTTTCCATTTTCCCAAATTCCTTTTCCCTGTGTTTGCTGGTCCTCCAGCGGCTGGATTCTCAGGGACCCGAATCCTTTGGAATTGATTTCCTCTACGGCCCTCTCGTTGAACGGATTTAAGGCGCTGCGCATACGGGAGGGCAATTCCCTGGAAGTTTCCGGTCG
>JAYZAN010000122.1:0-8487 GCA_036339675.1 Nitrospinota bacterium | reverse complement strand
GTATCGGACTTGCCTGAATCATCCAGTGTAATAATGCAAAGCGGGTCCATATCTCACCTCATGCATTTCTTATCGGTTCAAAGCCCCATGGGAATGGGTTTTTTCTCTGAAAAAACTGTGTTTCATAAATAATTGATTATTAAGATCTTAATACTTTGATTATAAAAATGCACTATAAAAATCAATAAGTTATGAATTTTCTTCCAGAACGGCCCTGTATGAAAGACATTAGGGATATAAATTATTGATTAAAAGGGGTTTTTTGGGTCATCGTGGGGTTAGCCAGCAGGGCGGGATGAAAAAGGTTTCAGGGAACCATTTTTTTCAGTTCGGTTTCCTTTAGCCGGGCGAATACGGTGCCCAGGCTGAAAAACTGTGTTTTGTTGCTGTCGTAAATTTTCTGCATCGCCTCGGTGGAGGAGCAGCCTTCCTCGATAAGTTTCAGATAAACGATTTTTGTTTCCTCCGAGTGGCGCTGGGTCCACGCGGGTTTGCTGCTTTGGCAGCTTTTTTTCCCGGGTGAAAATCGAACGCTTTTGCCAGTTCCTGCAGGGTTTTTTCGTGCCCCTTTTCCAGCTTGGCATTTAGGTAGGTGAGAAAGGCCTGAGCCTTCAACCTTGAGAGTTCTAGATTCTCGCTGATCAGCTTGGGATAATTTGCAGCCTTGGGCAAAGCTTCCAGGACAAGGTCCAGGTCCTTTTTGTTTAGGGTGACGGTGGCCTTTTTCTTCTGCAGGCGGTCATAGAGTTTGTTGGACTCATTTTTAGAACGCCTTTTCTCCTCTTTATCCCAGTCCGCCATCTTTCTTATCTTTCAACCATGTTTGAATATCGGGGGGTTTTCTTTATGTTGTAATATGGTTTGAAGGGGACGGGGTTAATAAATGCGCGAGAATTTTTCCAGAAGGGAGAATAAGAAAAGAAGAAAACAGCCCCCGCTATTCCCCTTATGGGTTCGGCTTGAAATACCTGTCCCGTTCGGTTAAAGTGACCGCTTTCCCCATTATTTTGTTAAACCCATGATCAAAACCACGATGATCGGGCATGCCTGCCTGTTCATACAGTCCCGGGAGACGACCATCCTGACCGATCCGGTCTGGTTCGATTACCTGTGGGAGGAGATCAACACGCTTTGTCCCAGCATCGTCCTGGACAAGGAAAAGATACCTCCTGTCGACGTGCTCAACCTTTCGCACCGGCACCAGGACCATTTCGACGTGCACACCCTGGCTTACCTGGCCGAAAACGACAGGATCCTCAAGCCGGGCGCGACGGTGCTCATTCCCAACGACCCGATCCTCATTGATGTCGTGAAGGAGCTGGAGTTCAGGAATGTCCGGGTGGTCGCCGATTTCGAGGCGATGCAGTTCAAGGATGTGACCATCACCCCGACCCCGTCGCTCAACAAGGCGAGCACCGCCAAGGACGATTTCCCCGAACACGGGATCCTGGTGCATGACGGGGAGGTGACGGTGTGGAACCAGGTGGACACCATCGTGAGTCCGGAGGTCATCGACTATTTCCGCCAGCTTTACGGCCAGCTCGACTTAGCCCACATGCGTTTTCTTCCCTTGCTGGAAGGTTATTTCTCTTACCATAAACCGCTCGACCTGCCGTACGAGGAGTACTGCACCTACCTGAACGTGGTGAAGACGCTGGCGCCCAAATTCATCGTTCCGGGTTCGGCCTCCTTCCGCTACCGGGATGAATTTAGCTTCCTCAACCATTATTGTTTCCCGACAACCCAGGAACAGTTCCTGGGAGATCTTGCGGCATTTTGTCCCGAGGTCAAGGCCAGTCCGTTTATCTCCGGCGACGTGGCACACATCAGCAAAGACGGGACCCGCATCGAAAAACAGGGATCGGATTTCGTGCGCATCCTTAAGGATGACAGCCACAAGCTGGCGTTCAAGCCGGTCATGGAAGTCCCGCGCCTTAGAACCCGCACCACCGACGATAAAATATATGAACAGGAGATGAGCGCTGTCCGCGATTTTGTCGAGAACAAAATGATGGACCTAATACGGGTCAGCGAAATGCTGGGCGGCTGGAAACACTGGCAGATAGTCTACCAGCTGGAAGTGTTCGGGAAGGATGAGTCAGAGATATGGAGCATCGATTTTTCACAGCCCCAACCTGAAATTCAAAAAGGGAACCTAGGCAAGATCAGCCTGTACGAGGGGATCACCTCATCTGAACTCAATGCCCTGATCGAAGGCAGGACTTCCTGGGACTTTGTGGCCCTTTGCGGCAACTACCGGACGTTCAACAATATCTACCGGATCAACAACGGGAGTTTTGAAATCCCCCCTGAAGATAAAACCAACTACGCGCTGGAACCCCTGATGGATATTTTCCCCTGGGACCAGGCCATGGATAGAGAAAAATTCATGAAAGACGTCCGCCGCTGGAAGGGCAAGGCCTGACCGGGGGGAATTTACTCAGGCCCGTGATCTTAGATTTTTGGTTTGGGGATCATGGCCAATTGCGATCCGCATCCCCTGTTGTTCGCGATAGAGACCATACCGTTGTGCCGGTTCCCCAAGGCTTCGGTTTCCGCAAGGTCGGCCACGTGCGAGTCCGATATCATCAGGATCACGTTCAGTGTGCCTAGGGGCGGGAAAATGAATGCCACCGCCCCGATGGCCGCATCCCTCAGGTTCTTCAAGGTATGGTTGGTGTTATCCAGGGACTCGATTTTCTTTATTTCAAGGGAGGTTGTTATGAGCTACCACTTCATCACTCCTCACGGATTCAAGTTGTTTTCGGGAGATGGGGAAAAAGTAAAAGGAACGGACTTTCCCGGGACATTGCGTCGAATTCTCTTTGTCCTGTTGATGATGGTTTTCTTTCTTTTGTTGTTCGTCTTTCTATAAATAAGCTGGTCTTGCTCATTACGTTCTCTAATTGGAAAGGTGGGGAATTATGAAAGCTAAAATTACTTCTGAAATCACGACTAGACCTATTATTTCAGCCAGGGAGCATGCTTCCGCAAGGGATGTGGCGCTGCAATTGATCACGGAACACTATAACGGCATGCCCATGACCGATGACGAAGGGAAACTGTTGGAAGTCATCACAGAAATCAATATATTAACCGCCGTGAACGAAGGCAAAAAACTGGTTAGAACCACAGCCAGGAATATCATGACCCCCGATATGGCGAGGGCGTCACCGGATGCCAAAATCGACGATCTTATAAAGATTCTGGACGAATTTCAATTTATTCGCCTTCCTATCGTGAAGGATGACAAGTTGGCGGGGATCGTCATATCCTAAAAGGGCTGATCGAGCCGGAATTTGCCACGCATGGTTAAGGCGGGCCGCAGGCAGGGGGCCGTTTTAGGCCCTAAACCCCTGTAAATAACTGGTTTTACAAAGTATTAGAAAAGTTTAATCTGGCGTTAATCTGATTTTAATCTTCCTTTTGTATAATTTCCTCAATAAGTTTCCCCCCTTTGCAATCCGCTTCTTCGAACTTTGGAGGGGCGGGTTTTTTCTTTACCCCCACCCGTATTGGCGGGTGGGGGTATAAGGAAATCAGGTTGAGATGGACTGGTAAGGGATGGAAAAAAAGATGGGGACGGGAAGATGAAAGTCACATTCCAGAGGGGCCAAGGCAATAACGAAAGAGGCGCAGCCATGCACGAGGTGAGAGTTTACGATAGTTCTGGAGATTTAAAGAAAGTGATCTCGGTGAAAGCCCTGAGTAAAAGATCAGACAAGCAGCTCGAATTTCCCGATCTTTTTGTGAAAAACAAGCGGGGCATCAGGTCCCGGGTCAGCCCACCCAAAGTCCGAACCAAGAGTAAAACCTCACAGTTCAAAAGCCTACGGAAGAGCTAAATTCCGGCTTCTTCCGCGATACGATCCAGTTCTCCCAAAAATGGATCGAGCCTGTCAGCACCCAATTGAAAAATCTGGTTGAATTCGTTTCTCAACGACTCGGTCAGCGGAGTATTCTCTTCAAAAAGTATTTTGTTCTCCGAGAATGAAACTCTGATGGAAGGGGTTTCAGAATCAGTTTCCTCCCGGAGCGGGTTCTTGGAACCTGAAAAATCCTTGGTTCCGGTGATCGGGGCGTTGATGCTGTCTCCTGTAGGTTGTATCATCGATTTCTCCAAAAGAAATAAAACCGGTTTATTCTTTATTTAGCAAAATCTGTGCCTAAAACTTCTAGCGCTCAACCTATTTGTTTAGAAGGAGTTTAAAATCTCCGTCCGGGGGGAGAGGGGGGCCTTTGTTGCCTGCACGGGAAACCTTTGCCGGGTTTTGGGCCCGTTGGACTGTACTATTCCGGAATTTTTGCGATCTATCCCGTATTCGGCAGAAGGTGTTCGAGTGTGGCCCCATGGAGGGGTGATGAAAGAGCCCCGAAAATACTCCCTGATCCAAGGATACAATTTTGAGGATCTTCCTCTCATTACCACCAACGTGGCGAGGACCGGAGCGCAGACTCCCGGCCTGGCGAGTGAAGTGGGAGGGGAGAAACTGACCGCCACCTATTGGGGCAGGTCAAGACTACTGCATGAAATTGGTAAAATTGTAATACTCCTGAATTTCTCGGAAAAGTTTAAAAAATACTTTGCCTTAAAAATGAAAAATCGGGAGAAAAGTAATTCGGAAATTGAAGAAGAGGTTTTTGGGTTCAGTCATGCTTAAGTAGGGGCTACACCTTGTAGGGTTATGGGGCTTGCCCGATCCTATAGTTGAAGCCATTGTTTTTCATGAAAACCCCTCCTTTTGCAATTCAAGAGATCCTTCCCCCCTAACTTTTGTCCATGTTGCCAATGCCATAGAAGAAGAGTTCCTCAATGTTACCAATATTAGGTTTGAATCAAAAATAGATATGAAATACCTTAAGGAAACGGGACTTTATGAAAGCCTTCCAAATTGGATGGTAAAATATATAGGACCCTATGGAGAAATGGATGAATTATTTTGAAACCCTATAAATTCAGGCAGTTGTAAAATTAGGTTAGGTAACTGCGGGAATTCTGGTATAATATGAACAGTTAGATGGGTTGGTGAAAATCAATGGGTCGCGGTTTCCAACTGGAAACTCACTCAGGGTAAGGTAAAATTATTTAAGGTTTTATTTTTTCCGCCATCCATGGGGTGGTTTTTTTTTGCTCTTCCACTTCCGCCAAGTCCCCTTTGAGTTGTCAACCCAAAATAAAAATTGGGAAAGGCTGTTCAGTCAAAATAAATAGCCATTCCCACCCATTTGTAGGAGAAGAATCAGCATGGCACAAGGTACAGTAAAGTGGTTTAACGAAAGTAAAGGTTATGGTTTTATCGAATCAGACGGGAAAGATCTGTTTGTGCATTTCTCGGAAATTCAAGGTGAAGGTTTTAAAACTCTTAAAGAAGGGCAGGCGGTCGAATTTGAGGAAGGTATGGGACAGAAGGGGCCACAAGCCACCAAGGTTATTCCTAAATAATATTCAATAATACAATAAGTTATTGAAAAATTGTAAAAGGGGCACAGTCTTTAAGGCTTTGTCCTTTTTTCATTTCCCTTCATTAGAAGTCTGAAAAATATTTGGCTGGCCAACGCCACTGGAAAACCATGGATGAAGTAGGGGGAATCACATTATGAATTCAATATATATCATCCATGAGATCATGGAAAGAATCAGGATACTATAGCCGACATGAACCCAGATCGTGAAAAAGGGATGCTCCCTGCGCTTCTTTTCCGTTTCTGTTTTCTCTGGTTCTTTCATTTCTTAAACATCAAGTTCGACTCGTAATTTCTATCAGGTGATATCCGAATTGGGTTTTTATGGGGCCGTGTATTTTTCCCAGCTCTTCATTGAAAACCACTTGGTCGAATTCCGGAACCATCTGTCCGGGACGGAACTTGCCTAAGTCTCCTCCGCTGGCCCCGGAGGGACATTTCGAATGGGTCTTCGCGGCTTCGGAAAAATCGCCGCCATTTTCAATTTCACTTTTCAACTGGTTACATTTCTCTTCACTGTCGACCAATATATGTCGGGCTGAGGCGGATGACATGTGTCTCTCCTTGATTTTATAAGTGGTGGTTTTGAATGTAACAATAAATGAGCCTCTGTCAACCCCATTTACCGGAAGTAAATTGTGAGAAACAGGTTAGCGAACCGGGTGAAGAATCCGGATCGCTCTGTTTTTCAGTTTTATCTTGGGTTTTGGAAAAAAATCAATATAATAATAAATTTTTCCGAATCCCTTTCGTGGGGTTTGCCATCCCATTTAAGAAAAATTTTTCCTAAAAGACTTTTTTTATAATGATGAACAAAGAATTCATACGAAATATTGGAATCATCGCCCATGTTGATCATGGGAAAACCACTCTGGTTGATTGCCTTTTACGGCAGAGCGGAATGTTCCGCGCTAATGAACTGGCAGGAACCTGCATTATGGACAGCAATGAACTGGAAAAGGAGCGGGGAATCACTATTTTTTCCAAAAACGCTTCCATCCGGTATCAGAAATATAAAATCAATATTGTCGATACCCCGGGTCATGCCGATTTCGGGGGCGAGGTCGAACGCATCCTGAAGATGGTCAACGGGGTCCTGTTGATCGTCGATGCCAATGAAGGTCCGATGCCTCAGACGCGGTTCGTTTTAAAAAAATCTCTCGACGTCGGGCTCAAGCCCATTGTGGTGGTCAATAAAATAGATCGCCCGGGTGCCGATCCGGAAAAAGCCCTCAACGAAGTCTTCGACCTTTTCGTCAACCTGGGAGCCAACGACGAGCAACTGGATTTCCCGATGATCTACACCTCTGCCAAAAAGGGGTTCTGCCGGCAGGAACCGGACGGAGAGAACTTTGATATGAAGCCCCTTCTGGACCTCATCGTGGAAAAGGTGGAATCCCACAAGGGTGATCCTGATGGCGCATTCCAGATGCTGGTTTCTTCCATTGACTATAACGATTACGTGGGGCGAATCGCCATCGGTAAGATCCAGCGCGGCAGTTGCGATTCGGCCAGACATTACACCCTGATAAAACGATCGGGCGATATGCAGGAATTTAAAGTCTCGAAACTGTTCACTTATGAGGGACTGCGGCAGGTGGAAGCGGAATCGGCTTTGATGGGAGACATCATCGGTATCGCGGGAATGAAGGAAGTGGATATCGGCGAGACCATCTCCGCGAGTGATTTTCCAGAAGCGCTTCCGGTGATAGAGATCGATGAACCGACTCTTTCGATCAACTTCATCGTCAACGATTCGCCTTTCGCGGGGCGGGAAGGGAAATTCGTCACCTCAAGACAATTGCGTGATCGGCTGTTCAAGGAAGTCAAACACAACGTCGCCCTGCGCGTGGACGAGATGGAATCCAACGATGCCTTCAAAGTTTCAGGAAGGGGAGAACTGCATCTGACCATACTCATAGAGACCATGCGGCGTGAGGGGTACGAGTTTGCTATCTCGCGACCTGAAGTGGTGCTTAAGGAAGTGGACGGTCAAACCATGGAACCGGAAGAATTCGTTATCATCGATGCTGATGAAACCTATATGGGCTCGGTGATGGAGGGGATGGGTCAGCGAAAAGCTTCCATGAAGAACATGATCAATACCGGGCCGGGTTCGGTTCGCCTGGAGTTTGTCATTCCCACCCGTGGGCTGTTCGGTTTTCGCTCGCAGTTTCTAACCATGACCCGCGGAACGGGAGTTCTGAATCACAGTTTCCACAACTACATCCCACATTGCGGGACCTTGGCCTGTCGCAACAACGGCGTTTTGATCGCCCTGGAAAAAGGGTCCACCACTAATTATTCCCTGTTCAATCTGCAGGAGCGAGGAACAATGTTTCTCGGACCCGCCGAGGAAGTTTATGCGGGTATGATCGTCGGGGAGAACAAGAAGGACAACGACCTGGTGGTCAATATCTGCAAGGAGAAAAAGTTGACCAATATGCGGGCGGCGGGCTCCGACGAGACCATCAGCATCACCCCACCCTTGAAGATGAGCCTGGAACAGGTTCTCGGTTATTTGAACGATGACGAGCTGGCCGAGATCACTCCCAAAAAAATCCGTTTGCGTAAAAAAAGCCTGGACGAAAACGAGCGCAAGCGCCACGCCAAAACCCAGAAAGTTGCCTGACTTTATGCTCAATCCCACTCACATTACAGTAGTCTCGGAATAAAATGCCCCGTAAATAAGGGGCTTGCTACGGTTTCAAAACGCCTTATGATCTATTCTTCAAAAAGAAAACTTTACTAACAGTTGCACTTACAAGTTAAATTTAATCAAAAGGGGGTTGGGTTTTGCGGTTCATTTTATTTGCTGTCATGTTCATCCTGCCTTTGAAAAACTTTAATTTTCTTTCAGCAATTGACAGCGCCTGCGGGTTGCCGGTTTCCTTGCCAATCTTCTGAGCGATTTCAATTTCTTCCAGGACTTTCTCCCAGTTTTTCATCCGTTCGTAAACGCTGCCTAGATTCAGATGTGCCTGCAGGTGATTAGGATCGATCTCGATCACTTTCCGGTAATGC
>JAYZAN010000121.1:0-6604 GCA_036339675.1 Nitrospinota bacterium | reverse complement strand
AGGCGAAAACCTTTATAATTACTATTAAAAATCATTAAAAAATGGCTTCTTAACGAGTCATGAACCTAAAATAAAGGGCAAGCGAGTCGCCAAATCGTAAAATCTCGAATTATTAGAGGCGCCTTTAATAGACTTTTCAGGTGTAAGACCGGGCAAGGTCTTGACCTTTTAGCCTTTATCATGAAAAATCGTAATCCTATACCGACGGTAGATATCATAATCGAGTTGGATCGGGGGAAAATTGTTCTGATAGAACGTGCCAATGAGCCTTACGGCTGGGCGCTTCCCGGGGGATACGTGGATTATGGAGAATCCCTGGAATCGGCGGCCATCCGTGAAGCTTTGGAAGAAACATCCCTGAATGTGGAGTTATCCAGCCAGTTTCACACCTATTCGAAGCCGGACCGCGATCCTCGCCAGCATACTATTTCCACTGTTTTTGTGGCGCGAGCGTCGGGGGTTCCCCGGGCCGATTCCGATGCCAGGGGGATTGGTGTTTTTACCAAAGACAGTCTTCCCCAACCCATTGTGTTCGACCATAAGCAAATATTGAGCGATTATTTCGCATCCCTTGAGGAAATGGCGGAAGGGCAGGGAACGCCTACCCGTCAAATCAGATCCTGAAACCCGTTCGGAATTTTGCATTCACCGGTATGAAACCATCCTTCAGGCCCGTATTAATTATTACCATCGCTGGAATCATTTTTTTATCACCTCTGAAAAGGGCGGAGCCTGATTCCCGGGACCGGTTTTCCTCAGTCATTTGGGGTTATTTTGAAAAATTATGCAGTTTCGGGCCGCGAAATCCGGGCAGCGCCGGATACCGGGAAGCGATTCAATTTATCAAGCGGATGGGGATCCGGTTTGCCGATGAAGTCATCGAGCACCCGTTTGAGGTACTGCAGAGTAACGGGCAAAGGGTAAAACTGGCTAATCTTGAGTTTCGGTTCCGGGGGACCGAAGAGGGGAAACCCCTCCTGATCGGGACGCATTTCGATACCCGCCCCTTTGCGGATGAAGAATCCGACCCCAACCTACATGCGGTCCCTATCCCTGGGGCCAACGATGGGGGATCCGGGTCCGCCGTGCTATTGGGCTTGGCGGAATATCTTAAGGAAAACCGCCTCCGGAGGTCCGTGCACCTTGTTTTTTTTGATGGCGAGGATTTAGGGGTTAAGGGATCGGGAGAGAATCTTCTCGGTTCCTTTTATTATTCCCAGCAACTGGAAACACGGGATCCGGAAGACTGGCCCTTTGGGGTGATAATCATCGACATGGTGGGGGATAAGGATTTAAACATCTATAAGGAGACCCAGTCATTGAAGAGCGGTCCCTGGTTATTGGATGCGGTGTATCATGTTGCTAAGCGGGAGGGGTTTCCCCAGTTTCTGGAGCAGAGCAAATACACCATTTATGATGATCATTATCCCTTTTTCAAATTGGGAATTCCTTCAATTCTTCTGATAGATTTTGATTATCCCTACTGGCACACGTTGGAAGACACGCTGGACAAGTGTTCCCCTGAAAGTTTATTTGCGGTCTTTGCGGTCGTCGTGGGGGCGCTGGATGAAATATAGCTGAAGGAAAATTATCGGAACAGGGGGGAGAGTTCTTTTCGTTTCTGGAGAGCTTCCGGATTGTTCGGGTCGATCTGCAAAATCATATCCAGTTCGCGTTGAGCGGCAATCTGCTTCCCCTGCCGTTGATGGATTTCAAAACGCTTCCAATGCAGGGACAGAAAATCCACCCCTAATTTCACCGCTTTGTCATATTGAGCCAGGGCTTCATCCCACTTTCCTAGGGCGAACTTGGAGTTGCCCAGGTTGAAGGAAATGATTCCGAACTCGGGGTCGAGCGAGATGGCTTTTTCCAGATAAGAAACGGCTTCGCTGGACCGGTTCACTTTGTTGAGAGCGGCCCCGAGATTGGACAGGGCCTGAATGAAGTTCGGGTAAGTATCGATGGCCTGTTTAAATAGGCTGACCGCTTTTTCAACGTCGCCCTGGCGAAAATAGTAGCCCCCCAGGTTGGACAATGCTTCCGGAAACTTCGGGTTGAGTTCTATGGCTTTGGAATATTGTTCCATGGATTTTTCGATCATCCCCAGGTTGGCATAAGCGGCCCCCAGGTCGTAGTAGGCGAGGATAAAGCCGGGATCGAGTCTTAATACTTTTTCAAATTCGCGGACCGCTTCCTGCGGCTCTCCTTTAACATAAAGCAGATAATTGCCCCGGTAGTACATGGCTTCTTTGGATTCCCGGTCTTGTGCGACCAGTTCCTGCAATGTGAAAAGACCGGTTTTGTTCAAGAAAGGTTTAACGTAATTGATAGGAAGAGCCAGGTTGATCGACCGGCCTTCCACTGTAGCCAGCCCGACCACCTTATTTTGTTTATCGACCAGTGGTCCCCCGCTGAACCCCGGGCCAAAAGGGGTGGTAGTATAGATAAAAGAAAAATCAGAAAATGCCTGGGGATGATAGCCCAGGATGAATCCGTAAGTCTGTATGACCCTTCCGCGGGCGCCAGAGGGGCCTTCAAATACGACGTTTTCGAATAAAAACCCCAGGGCACTCGTGTAATCGTATTCCCGAGCGAGATCGGAGTTTCCCACCTCTAGAGTGGAATAAAATCCATTTCCCAATTGGAGAAGGGCGAAGTCCATTTTCCGGTCGACATGGATGATTCCTGAAACCGGGACCCTGGACCCGTCCGTGAAGACCGCATCCATCGAATGGGCATCCACCAGGACATGGTAATTGGTGATGAGGGTTCCCTCAGGTTTGACTATGAATCCGCTCCCCGTGCCCAGGACCTCGCCACTTTTGTCTTTGGCCACCAGAAGAACCAGTGCGTTTTTGTTGACCTCAAACCCTTGAGCCTGTCGGGCCTGGGTACCAAGGCCCATGACAAAAAAGGAAATAAGGCAGATCAAATATTTAATCGGTTGCTTGCGCATGAGATAATTATAGAACTCCTTCAATTTATGGTTTTAAGTGCCATCGGGTGGAAGGGTCCCGGACTTTGATTATCGAAAACCAGTGGATACAAATAATTGTATATGTTGGAGTAAGGGAAAACAACTTTTTTCGGGGAGTTTTGCGAACCTTCAATAAAACAAAAACCGGGGAGGATTTTTCGAACAAACATTGAGGTTCCGTGGTAAGGGTGCCATTTTAATTGGAAAGGGACGGTCATTGAAATAAACCGGATCGGGGGGCTTGCCTATTTCCCTTGACATCAAAAAAATTGTTCCATAACCTCATATCAATCGAATAATCAAAATCATAGGCAGGGTGGGTCGTTGAATAATTTTTCCCCCACCTTCTTGATTTACTTTTTGGAGGTGCAGATGGTAGTAACGGGAGAATGTCGATTACTGCACACATGTGAAATGTGTGAATTCAACAACGATACGGATTGTAAAGCGGATAAAAACGAGCATAACCGCTGGCTGGTCAACAAGCGGATGAACGATATTAAGTTCAAGCTTATCGTGGGAAGCAACAAGGGTGGCGTTGGAAAAAGCACGGTAACGACAAACCTTGCCGTCGCCATGGCCGAAAAGGGATATGCGGTAGGGCTGGCCGATGCGGATCTGCATGGTCCCAATATTCCCAAACTCCTGAATGCGGAGACCATCCGCCTTCAATCAACCGAAGAGGGGATTGTTCCCTATGAAACCCGAAACGGGTTAAAAGTGGCTTCCCTGGGATTTCTGATTGAAGATCCCAATATGCACATTGCCTGGAGGGACGCGGTCAAATACGATTTCATCATTGAACTTTTGGGAAATATCAATTGGGGAAAGCTTGATTATCTTCTGTTCGATCTTCCCCCCGGAACGGGAAACGAGCAGATCACCATCATCGATTTTATCGGTGACGTGGATGGTGCTGTGATAGTGACGACCCCGCAGGATCTGGCTGTTCTCGATGCCAGAAAAATGATCTCCTTTGTCCGGGACAGCAATGTTCCCGTCGTCGGTGTTATTGAAAATATGAGTACGTTGACCTGTCCCCATTGCAATGAAGAGATTGATGTTTTTAAGAGAGGGGGAGGGAAAAATCTGGCGGAGGAACTGGTTCTTCCTTATCTGGGCCGAATTCCGCTGGATGGTGAAATAGCGATCCGTTCGGACAACGGAGAACCGGTGGTTCTTTCCAACCCGGATTCTTTGGCCGCCAAAGCGTTTATTACCTTGGCGGAAAATTGCCATAAATTCCTGCATCCGGAAAACTAGTGTTTTTGCAGGAGACCGGTTTTGGCTATTATTTTTTGATGATTTGTCCCTCGCGCACATGGGCTAAACTATTCATTGCGTAAGCCATTTCAATGGGGGATAATTGTGTTAGAGGACTGGTTTTGTTCAGAGTTTAAATTAAATTATTTTTCTTCAGGCAACATTGTTCCTGCCTAATCATTTTCAGATCGAGAAGTTCATTATGATGTTTCGATCAATAAAGTTTTCCGGTTTTCCCATTTTCCTGGCACTGCTACTGAACCTGATCCTTTTTGCAGGAAGTGCCTGGTCCGATCCCGAAGGTTATCAACCTTATAACAACAACCCCCTAGTGGCGATCGTCGATGGGGAACCCATCCTGCTGGAGGATTTGAAAAACGCTCAAATCCATGATGCTATGATGAACCTGCACACCATGCAGGAAAGGTTGTTGAAGGAAAAACTTCTCAGTAGACTTGCGAAAAAACATCCGGAGCTCGGAAAGGCAACGGTTCCCGAAGTCACCCGAAGCGATATTGAAGACTTTTATAAAAAAACTCCGGGAGTGAAAGATTTGGGAACCCTGGAAAAGATGAATGATGAAATCAGGGATTACCTTGAAAGATATTTCCGGGACTCCTATGTGGACTCCAGGTACAAGCTGGCCTTGAAGAAAGGCTGGGTCAAGGTTTTTTTGCGTCCCCCTTCGGATTTTAAACTGGTGGCCGCAGTGGGTACCGCCCAACTGTGGTTTGAGGATGAACAGAAAAATTCCAGGAAAGTCTTTCTTTTGGAATTTTCCGACTTTCAATGTCCCTTTTGCCGCCGTGTTCAACCGACTCTAAATAAACTGCGCGAGCGATACCAGAAAGAAGTTCAGTTCGGATACCGTCATTTTCCTCTTCCTTTCCACAAAGATGCGAAGTTTCTCGCCGAAGCTGTTGAGTGTGCCCGCGATCAGGGAAAATTCTGGGAGCTTCAAACGATTTTTTACAAAGATTCCAGCAGGGTGACCCGGAAGAATATTATTAATTATGCAAGGCGTGCCGGGGTGAAAGATCCGAAAAAGTTCCAGGAATGTTTTAAAAATTCCAAATACAGAAAAAGAGTTCACGATGACCTTCGTGTTGGAATACAGCTTGGAATCCAGGGAACCCCTGCATTCATCCTTGGGATTTATGATTCCGAATCCGATACCGTTTCCGGTGAAATGATGACCGGGGCCGTGTCCGAGGATAACTTCATACGTGGAATAGAAAAATACCTTTCCATTTTGCGGACCGAGGCCAATCTGGTCCGGTGACCTCTGATGAATGTCATCGTCAGCGGCATCCACTGCAGGTGTCTGGTCTATGATGACCGTGGTGGGAAAAATTTCGGTTTTCTTCTTTTGGATGTTTTTTGTGGCATCCCCTACCTCGGCTTTCCAATCCTTTGAGGAATTCAATCAATCCCGGAAAAATCCGGTAAATATCGGGGTGGAAGCTATCTCGGAACCCCCCAGGGTGGATCCCGGCGAACGGTTCACCCTGATCGTAAGGATCCATTTGAATGAAGGGTGGCACATTTACTCCATGAGATTGCAAGGTAAAGATAAGTCTCTCACCACCCGGATCCGAATGGAGAAAAATTTTTTTCTCCCCATGGAGGCTTGGAAGGAGACTTCACCGGAGATCATGCTGGATGAGGCTCTGGACAAAGTGGTGAACATTCATAAAACCGGGGCCGAGTTCAGCCTTGAGTACGAGGTTCCCCCAGCCTTGAAACAGGGAAAGTATCCCCTTGGAGGGACTCTAGTGTATCGCGCCTGCGACAACCGGGTTTGTGCTTTGGCCGACAGCCTGGAATTCCAAACCTATGTATGGGTGAAGCGTGGTCCATAAAAATCTGAAGAGCCTGATGAAGGAGAGGCTCCCAAAAGATCTGACGTCGATTCTGAAAACCATCGAGGATGCTGCGGACAAGGTCGGCGTCCAGGTATTTGTCGTGGGCGGATTCGTCCGTGACCTGTTGCTGAATATCGAAAACCTGGATATCGATATTGTTGTGGAAGGGGATGGAATTGCCTTCGCGTCCTATCTGGGAAAAAAATTCCACGGCAGAGTCAAGAGCCATTCAAAGTTTGGAACCTCCGTGGTGATTCTTCCGAATGGATTCAGGATCGATGTGGCGACCGCCCGGATGGAATTCTATAGGCATCCCGCCGCTCTTCCCATCGTCGAGAAGAGTTCCATTAAATCGGATCTGTTCCGCAGGGATTTTAGCGTGAACAGTCTGGCGATCAAGCTCAATGGCAAAGAGGCGTTCTGCCTGATCGATTTCTTTAATGGGGAAAGGGACCTGAAGGAAGGAATTCTCAGGGTTCTTCATAACTTGAGCTTCATT
>JAYZAN010000120.1:0-9531 GCA_036339675.1 Nitrospinota bacterium | reverse complement strand
CCATTGATAAAAAACGGGTCTTAAATTCGCTGGGCTTAGAAAGTTTTCTTCCTTATCGCATCATCGGAACCATAGCCCGAATCGAGCCCGTAAAGAACATCATAACTCTATTAAAAGGGTTTTCCGGAGCCTTGGGAAAAGCTCCGGATTTGCGATTGATCGTAATAGGGGGTGCCCCTAAAGGTCATGAGGAGTACCAGAAAGAGGTGAAGCAATTCATCCGGAATCATCATCTCGAAACCCATACTGCCTTGCTGGGCGACCGCAAAGATGCACGGGTAATTCTAAAATGCATGGATCTTTTTATCTCTTCCTCATTAAGCGAAGGGCTGCCCCTGAGTCTACTGGAAGCGTTTGCGGCGGGAGTACCCATAATCGCCACAGATATCCCTGGCCACAAAGATGTTATTCAAAATTCAGTCTTCGGCCTGCTATTGCCGCAAAATTCCAGTCAGGGTTTGACAAACGGCATATTAAAAATGGTATCCTTAAATCCGGTGGAACGGGAAATTCTTATCAAAAATGGTTTTAATAGAATAAAGGATAATTTTTCCCTCACCGCCATGGCCCGGCAAACTTTTTCCCTCTATGATAAAGTTGTGTCAGGAAAAAACTGAGCAAACAGTTTCAATTTGTTTTTCCTATTTTCTGACAGTACTTTCAAAAAATAGTTTTGATCCTCATTTCCAACCTGAAAAGCAAAAACCCTCTTCTATGAACAACCCATTTAAATCGCGCAAGACAGACTCATGAAAATTTTAGTGACCGGGGCAGCCGGCTTTATCGGTTTCCACACCGCAAAAAAGATCCTGGAATCCGGGCATCAAGTGATCGGCCTGGATAATTTAAACGACTATTACGATGTGAATTTAAAAAAGGCCCGGCTTAAAATTCTGGAGAATCACGGAGAGTTCTTATTCTACCAGCAGGGCGTTGAAGAAAAAAATGCCTTGAGCGAAATTTTTCTGCGCGAAAAACCCCAAAGGGTTGTCCACCTCGCCGCCCAGGCAGGTGTTCGCTATTCCATCGAAAATCCCGACGCGTATGTACAAAGCAATGTCGTGGGGTTTCTCAACATTCTCGAAGGTTGCCGCCATCATGAGACGGAACACCTGGTTTATGCCTCAACCAGTTCCGTTTATGGATTGAACACCAGCTATCCATTTTCAGTGAGCGATAATGTCGATCACCCGGTTTCCTTTTACGCGGCCACCAAGAAAGCCAATGAATTGATGGCCCACACTTATTCCCATTTATACGGGCTGCCCACCACGGGACTTAGGTTTTTCACCGTATACGGACCCTGGGGAAGGCCCGACATGGCGCTCTTTCTGTTTACGAAAAATATGGTGCATGAAAAACCGATCGATGTATTCAACAGGGGAAATATGGAAAGAGATTTTACCTATATCGACGACATAGTGGACGGTGTCATGCGGGTATTAATGAAAATCCCCAGGCTCGACCCGGACTGGTCGAGAAACAAACCTGACCCGGCAAGTTCTTCCGCCCCCTACCGGTTATACAATATCGGGTCCAACGCGCCAGTCCAATTGATGGATTATATTAAAGCCATTGAAACAAGCCTGGGGGTAAAGGCCAAATTGAATCTCATGCCCATGCAGGCCGGGGATATCCGAAAATCCCACGCAGACGTTTCCCATTTGATGGACGATCTGGGATACTCACCCAAGTGGAACATCCAGGATGGTGTGAATAAATTTATTACATGGTATATGGATTATTATAAAGTTAAATTGCCCTGAAGTTTGTTCGGCATATAAAAAAACCGGTCTTTTCCCGTTCCCGTTAAACCATAAGAGCCGACTCAAAATGCCCAACCTTCTATTTTTTATGACCCCGGGGACAGGCTTGTATTCCTGGAAGAAGATCGGGACCCTGGACCGGGAATTAAAACCATATATTGAATTGACCCAATCGGGTTGGAAAGTCAAAATCCTCACCTTCGATAAAGAACCCATTCCTCTTCCGGAAGGGATAGAATCGATTTGTTTTCCCCATCCCTATTTACTTTTTTACCTCGCAAGATCTCACAGACACCTGGGTGAATGGGCCGACCTTTTAAAAACCAATCAGACTCATGGTTCCTGGTTCTACGTATGGGCTTCCCGCAGTTGGAAGAAACCCATCCTTCTTCGCGGAGGATACATACAGGGGGAGTTTTATGAAACCACCCTGGGACCCGGGCTGAGAGTTGCCGCCTACCAGGAAATTGAAAAATGGGCTTTCCAAAATGCCACGCATTGTCAAATGACAACCCCCGAACTCTCCCGATGGATCCAGGATAAATATGCGGTCCCGCTTCACAAAATTTCAGTCATCCCCAACTTTGTCGATACGGATATTTTCAATCCCAGAAACAATATTCCCAAAATTGAAAACTCAATAGTGTCCGTGGGACGCCTGGATCAGGTCAAGCAGTTTGATCTCCTTATCAGGGCCTGCAGAAAAATCCCAAACTGTAATATAACCCTTATAGGAGAGGGGCCCGAAAAATCAAAATTGGAATCTTTAGCGAGGGAACTCGAGGTCAAAATCAAATTCCCCGGAAACGTCGCCAACGAAGCATTGCCCGAGCTCATTCAAAAACACCAGGTTTTTGCGGTTACCTCTGTCAGAGAAGGACACTCCAAGGCGTTGATCGAAGCCATGTCCTGCGGAATGCCCATCATAGGGACGAACGTTCCCGGATTGAAAAATACAATACAAAACGGAAGCAACGGCCTTCTGGTAGAATCGAATGAAGATGCTATCAAACAGGGAATACTTAAATTGCTGAAGGATGCCCCATTAAGATCTTTTTTGGGTAATGAGGCCAGAGAATTTATAATATCTAATTGTTCCAAGGAAGTGGTATTTCAAAAGGATTTTGAACTTCTGGATTCTCTGTATGCCAAATGAAACCCATGCGATGCCCGAAATGCAGTCACGAACAAGAGCAAACCAAAACCTGCGAAAATTGTGAAGTGATTTTCTCCAAGTACTATGCCGCGCAAAAGAAGAATCTTTTCCAAAGCAAAATCCCTGAAAAAGAAGAAAACCCGTTCAATTCTGATAACCATGAAATGCTTGAGAAGGTTATGCCTGGTCATCCAAGGCCCCCCTTAACCTCGAGCGTAATCTTTTTCAGAAAATTCTCCTCCTCAATAGCCAGCCATGGAATCCGATACGGACCCCTACGATGATCGTTCTTTCTTTGGGATTTCTAACCTTATTTTATCTGCTGGCCAACCAGGATGTCATAGCCCCGGCCGAGGACTCCATTATTCTGTATTTCCTGCATGAAGCGAACCTGGTCTTTCATGAAGCCGGGCACGTTATTTTTCAAATTTTTGGAAGAACCATTCATATTTTAGTTGGAGCCCGCGGGCAGGTCCTGGTTCCGCTGATGGAGGCGGTTATTTTTGGCAAGGCGGGACACAGCCGGATGTGCCTTTTCCTTGGTCTGGGTGTTTGAAAATTTTATATCGACGTGGCTTTTTATATAGCGGATGCGAGAGCCCTGCTTCTTCCCCTTATAGGTGGGCTAGGCAGGAATGATATCTGCATGGATGTGGTTTTTCCGGAGATGGCATTCAGACCGAAGAAAGGACAATAGTAAATAACCGATCATGCCTTACAACCTGAAAATTGTTTTGATTGAACCGCAAATTCCGGTAAATACAGGAGCTATAGGGCGCCTTTGCCTGGCCACCCAAAGCACGCTTCACCTGGTAAAACCCATGGGGTTCCAGATTACAGACACCAAGCTGAAAAGAGCCGGACTGGATTATTGGCAACATCTTCAAGTCGTCCTGCACGAAAATAGTAACAGCTTTTTTGATTCACTCCCCGAAAAAGCTCCAATCGTTTTCTTTTCCACCAAAGCCCGGAATATTTATTATCAGCATCGGTTCAAAGAAGGTTCGTATCTGATATTTGGAAATGAAACCAATGGTATTTCCGAAAACATCCTTAAGGATCATCCGGACCGGATGTTTCGAATTCCCCACTACGACACCCGGGTCCGCTCTTTAAACCTGGCAAATGTGGCAAGCATTATCACTTATGAAGCCATCCGGCAGTTGGGTCCCTGAAAGGATTCGATCGGAATTACCTAATGAAGGTAAATATGTTTTTTCGCCTGGCAAAAGTATTTCTGATAGCACCTTTCAACGTCATGATCGTGGTCCCCGGTATCATTCTCTTGCTGAGCGATGGATTCGATTTCGCCCGGGGACAACCCATGATCCTGATTTTAATTCGCTCCATCATCGGTTTCATTTTCCTGGGAGCTGGGATTTCGATATGTTTCATCACCTTTTCTCTGCTGGTAAAACTGGGCGAAGGGACACCCGCTCCCTGGGACCCTCCCCGGAAACTGGTCACTCAGGGGATTTATTCTCTGGTTCGAAACCCCATGATGATAGGAGTATTTCTGGTCCTTTTTGGGGAAGCCGTTTTATTCTTTTCCATCTGGCTATTTATTTGGTTTCTGGCTTTCCTTGCCGGCTGCCTGATCCTCATTCCGCAATTTGAAGAACGAGGACTAGACAAAGCCTTCGGTCCCCGATTTCTCAACTACAAAAATAGGGTTCCCCGCTGGTTGCCGAAAAAAAACCCGTTGGACATCGAAAATCTGGACAAATAATGGAATTTTCACATTAATCAGCAAAAATCACCCCCTTGGTCTGTTGCCGAACTAATACGAATCCAATAATGATCGAAAATTTTGTTATAATCAGCCTGTTTCCGATAAGAATATAATAGAAGCCCAAGTTCCATCCGGCATCCAGGTGCCCTGCATTTTTAAATAGATTGAGTGAGTCTCAGATGAAGCAGGTAATAATTAATACCTTACTTCACCCCCTTTCAAAAATCTCTTTTTTCATTATTTTGTGGTTTGAATGGTATTTATTATCCGTTTTCACCACCCCGGCATTTTCAGAAACCATCAAGGAATTTTATCTGGACGGGAACCTCAAAGCGGAAAGAAGGTACCACCATGGAAGCCTGGAAGGTGTCAGCCGCCTTTACTATGACTCTGGTGAAATAATGACTGAGTTGATTTATAACGAGGGAAAACGGGAGGGAATGAGCATTGGCTACTATAAAAGTGGGAAATTAAAAGACAAAGGTTTTTATAAAGATGATAAATTAGAGGGAGAGGTCCGGATATTTTATCCGGACGGAACGTTGAAATCCCGTATGGATTTCAGTAATGACCGTCCGGAGGGAATAGCAGAAACCTATTACTCTGATGGTAAATTGCAATTTATTTATAAATATAAAAATGGGTGAATCAAGAACCGCGAAAGAATACGATCGGGATGGAAAAATGATTCAGGAATTAACCTATTCCACCCCAAGCTTTCAGCCATGAAAGACAGGTAGACTTATAGCCATGAATCCGACCATCAATGCAACCCGAACGGAAATTCTTCGAGGCGGGCGGGCGATTCTTATGGGCGTGCACCTGGGCAATCATAAATCCTCCTCTTCACTGGAAGACTCTCTAAAAGAGCTTGAGGGCCTAGCTTTGACTGCCTATTACAGCCCATTAACGAGCATCACCCAAAGAGTTTCCACCATCAATCCGAAAACCCTGATCGGAAAGGGAAAAGTTGAAGAACTCCAAAGGGAGGTCAAAACTCAAAAAGCGGACCTGGTCATCTTTGACGACAGCCTGTCACCCGCCCAAAACCGGAACCTTGAAAACGAATTGCACTGCCGGGTTATAGACCGTTCCTGGTTGATTCTTGAAATTTTCGGTGACCATGCCCGCACCCGTGAGGCAAAAACCCAAGTGGAATTAGCCAAACTGAAGTATGCCCTTCCCAGGTTGACCAGAATGTGGGGACACCTTTCCCGTCAGAGGGGAGGAATAGGAATGAGAGATGTCGGGGAAACGCAGATTCAACTCGACCGCCGGATGATCCGGGATCACATTTCTAAACTTGAAAAAAAGCTGAAAAAGATCGACCGTGAAAAATCCACACAAAGGAAAAGCAGACAAGGGGCATATCGGGTCACCCTAGTCGGTTACACCAATGCGGGAAAATCCACGCTGATGAACTATCTGACCGGCGCCGAAACCCTGGTGGAAAACAAATTATTCGCGACTTTGGATTCCACCATACGAAAAATCCGGAAAAACTTTCCCTATCCCATACTGCTGGCCGATACGGTAGGGCTCATCGACAAGCTCCCCCATGACCTTGTGGCTTCCTTCAAGAGCACACTGGACGAAGTGCGGGAGAGCGATCTGCTGCTCAAGATGGTGGATGCCAGCCATCCCAACTTCCGCAATCACCTGAAAACAACCGATGAGCTCCTTAAGGAAATGGCGATGGATAAAATAGATTCTATTCCCATATTCAACCAGATTGACCGAATCCAGAACCCCGATCTTTTACAGGAAATCACCGCCACGAATCCTGATGCCGTTCTCATTTCCTGCAAAACCGGGGAAGGAATCGATCGGCTTCGCAACGAAATCACCCATTTTTACGAAGAAAATCTTACCGCTTATCGACTCGACCTAGAATATTCAAAGTCGGACCTCATCCCCGAGATCCGAAAACATGCTTTCATCGTCCGCGAAGATTATAAGGAAAACATTATTTCCCTCAGCCTCCGGTTCCCTCTGGAAAGAAAAAATAAACTGGATTCCATTCTCAACGGACAGGTTCGAAGGACCATAAAAAAATAGTCATTGTTTTTTCAACTCGATGGCCATATACAACCCTTTTTCGTTAACGAAATACTTTCCGGAAACGGCATCCCCTTTGGCAACAGACCCAATACCGTCGTAGCCGTCCAGTTTGGTTTTATCGTCAATGATCAAGGTAAACCTTTTTTTCGTTTCCGGGACTATGAGAGACACCTTACTTTTTCCGGGATTTACTTTTTTTACCTTTCCCGCAAACCCAACAGCATCCTGGGCCAACGCAATGGCCACTCCTAGGAAAAATATCAGTGAAACCAGCCAAAAAATCGTTGCAACTCGTTTTGGAAAATTCATATCTCCCCCTATAGAGAGAAAAGTTATAGAATGATCAACCTGGCCTTGTTGACGGCAAGTTTTTTCTTGCCGTGGGGTTTCTGGAAAAAGATTTCTACTTTCAAATCCTCCAAATCCCCTTCCTTATTTATAACAACACCCGTCCCAAATTTGGAGTGCAAAACTTTAGTCCCCACAGAATAACTGTCGTTCGATAGGTTCCGTTCTAATTCCGGAAAAGACATTTCGTGCATGTGCTTCCCGTGCCTGGTAACGGAATCCGCCTTTACCAGATCCGGGCTGTCTTCCCGGACCATAATCTCCGGCGGCACAAAGAACAAGAAGTCGGACGGCTGATAGTTCATCGTATTCCCATAGATTCTCCGCCTTCGGGCGTTGCTGACAAACAGACGTTTTTTGGCCCTGGTAAAACCCACATAGCAGAGCCTCCTCTCCTCCTCATATTCTTCATTACTCGACATGGAACTGGAATGGGGAAGAAGCCCGTCTTCCATTCCGATTATAAAGACCACATGAAACTCCAACCCCTTGCACGTATGCAGGGTCATGAGCGGAAGAACCCCCCGCTCGTCATCCAGTGAATCCGTATCTGAGACAAGGGCCACTGTATCCAGAAACTCCTTCAGCGTTTTTCCTTCCTCCCCGGCCTGATCCACGGCGGAAAAAAGTTCCTGCAGGTTTTCCAGACGCCCCCGGCTCTCACGGCTGTCCTCCTTCTCGAGCATCCTTCCATAACCTGTCTTGTCCAGTATCTCAGTTAAAAAATCGACCGCCGAGCCTTCCCGGTAATACGATTCCAACCTGTCCAGCAAAGCGTAAAATTCAGCGATTCTTTTTGCCGCAGCAGGTGCAGTCAACTTCTTTTCCTTAACTACTCTCAATCCCTCAAGCAAGGAAATATCGTTTTCCCTGCAGTAATTCTCAACTTTTTCAATGGAAGTCTTGCCGATCCCCCTGGGTGGAACGTTGATGATCCTTTTCAGGGAGACAGAATCTGAAGGGTTCAAAACAACCCGCATGAATGCGAGGACATCCTTTATTTCCTTACGCTCGTAGAACCTGAGCCCTCCTATCAGTTGATAGGGAACGCCCATATCACGGAGAGCGTCTTCTATGACCCTGGACTGCGCGTTGGTTCTGTACAGGACCGCCATGTCGCTGAATAAGATCCCGTCTTCTGTGTTCAGCTTAAGGATCCGGTCGCAAACGGCTCTCGCCTCATCCCTCTCATCCTCCGCGCGGTAATAAATGATAGGGGCCCCGTCTTCATTACGGGTCCAAAGAGTTTTTGCCTTTCTGTTGACGTTTTCTTTCACCACGCCGCTGGCGGCTTTGAGAATATTCTGCGTGGACCGGTAGTTTTCTTCCAGCTTGATCACCGTCGTTCCGGGAAAATCTCTTTCGAAGTTCAAAATATTTTTCAGGTTCGCCCCCCTCCATCGATAAATGCTTTGATCGTCGTCACCCACCACACACACGTTGCGGTGGTTCCGGGAGAGTAAACGGACAAACTGGTATTGGACCTCGTTGGTATCCTGAAACTCATCCACCAGAATATAACGGTACCGGTTATTGTATCTTTCCAGCACAGGTTCCGATTCCCTGAACAGGCGAACCGTTAAAACCAGCAGATCGTCGAAATCCAGCGCGTTATTCTTCCTGAGGCCTGCCTGGTAAATGGGATAAACATGGGCGGCTTTCAACCGAGTCCCATACGCCATGGAGTCCAGATCCATATCCTCAGGAAGAAGAAAATCGTTTTTGAAACCGCTGATATGGTGCAAAATGGCTTTCGGGGTGAATGCTTTTTCATCTACCGACGCCGCCTTCATGCTTTGCTTGACCAGGGAAAGCTGATCCTGGCCGTCATAGATGGCAAAGTCATTGGTAAAACTGATGGCTGAAATATGTTTTCTCAGGATCTGAAGGCAAAAGGAATGGAACGTTCCGATCCAGGGCGACGATTCATGGTGCCCCAGCATGCGATGCACCCGCTCTTTCATTTCACCGGCCGCTTTATTTGTAAAAGTGATCGCTAGAATATTCTCGGGAGGTATACTCCTGTTATGGATCAGGCTGGCGATCCGGCAAGTGATGACGCGAGTTTTTCCGGAACCAGCACCGGCAACCACCATGAGCGGACCCTCAGCATGATCGATCGCTTGAAGCTGTTGAGGATTCAGGTTTTCTAATTGCATCGCCAATATTTCTTTATTGAAACCGGACCTTTCTCTGGAGTACCAACCGAATGAGGTATCTGGAAATTCCAGTTTTCTAATAGCATAGTGAAACTATTTCCACCCGGGATAGAAATTGTAGACACATCGAATAAAAAAACCCGCTTCACAGCGGCCATTAAGCCCAGCTTAGACCAGGTGTTCCCAGACAACTGCCGCAAGGGCTTCTATGAAAAAAGGAGAGACCCCCATAGACTCTGTTCGATGCAAAACCAGTTTCCTGGAAGCCGCATATTCCTTGAACGCGATATCGATATCATAAAGTATTTC
>JAYZAN010000119.1:0-8541 GCA_036339675.1 Nitrospinota bacterium | reverse complement strand
CAATAAAAATAAGGTCGAGTCATTAACTCAGAATATCGGCAAAATCGAGGGGCAGTTGGATCGTCAAAAAGTGACCCTGAGTAATCGGTTTAGAAATATTTATAAAGAAGGAAGTATGTTCCCCATAAAGCTGTTTTTTTCCGCTGATAACTTTAACGATCTTCTCCGACGGTTCAAATATATAGAAATTCTTGCCGCGTACGATTCGACCCTTTTTCAAAAATATAAAAGCCGGTTTAAAGTGCTTGAGGGGGAAAGAGCCGCGTTGCTTAAAGCAAGGGCGAAACTGGTACGTCTTGAAGAGGACGCCCTGGGAAAGAAAATCGAAATCAAGGCCCAGAAAGCGGGAAAATCTGCTTTTCTTAAAAAAGTCAAACAGGAAAAAAGGTATAAGGAAAATATAAGGAAAGATCTTTTGAATTCATCCAGCAGCCTGAACCAGTTGATCGCCCGGCTTGAAGATAAAATTATTCATGGGGAAGGTCTTGACATCACCGATAAAAAGGGAAGACTTGATTGGCCGTTAAAAGGGAAGATTCTAAACAGGTTCGGAAAAAAAATGGATAAGCAATATGCCACTTATATTGTTTATAACGGTATCAACATAAAGGTCCTGAAAGGAACTCCCGTTCGTGCCATTTTTACTGGAAAAGTTCTTTACAAAGGAAGCCTGGAGGGTTATGGGAACCTGGTCATAGTGGGGCACAGCAAGGAATATCACTCCCTGTACGGCCATTTGGATGAAATCCTGATCGATGTGGGAAAAACGATAAGAACGGGGCAAATCATAGGGCGGTCCGGGGATACCGGGTCGCTGGTGGGGGAAACCCTCTATTTCGAATTGAGGCATAAGGGAAAGCCGATCAATCCAATGGGATGGATTCATAAAAAAGGGTAAAACCCGCGGTTCCCGTGCAAGATAATAGTTTCCGGGTTATAATCGATCCTTCAAGACCAAAAACCTATATTTGGAGAGTCCATCTTGATTTTTGCTCATCAACGCATTTGTAAAACCTATAGAGCCCCTATTAGAAAAATTTTGGTTATGCCAGTTTTTTTCATTTCCATATTTTTCCTGATCCAAACTTCCGTTCTGGCTCAAGAAAACGAGACCAATGAATCGGAAACCGGCACGTATGAGAAACTGAAAACATTTTCCGAGGTACTTTCCCTGTTGGAATCCAATTATGTGGAATCTGTTGACAGCAATGAATTGATTGAAGGGGCTATACGAGGAATGGTGAAGGTTCTGGATCCGCATACCAGTTATCTGCCCCCGGTGAATTTTAAAGAAATGCAGGTGGAGACTTCAGGTAAATTTGGAGGACTGGGAATTGAAATTAGTATGCGTAACGGCATACTGACCGTGATTTCTCCTATTGAAGATACCCCCGCCGACCGGGCAGGGATTTTCCCGGGGGACAAGATCATTAGAATCGAAGATGAATCTACGCTGGAAATGACCCTCCAAGATGCCGTCACCCGTTTGCGGGGAGAGGCCGGGGCCCCGATCAATATCACTATTTTCCGGGAATCCCTCGATGCCCCGATGGAAATCACCATTGTCCGGGAAATCATCAAGGTTCGAAGCGTCAGGCATAAGTTTTATAACAAGGATATCGGTTATATCAGGATCAGGAGTTTTGCAAAAACCACCGCCACGGACCTGGATAAAGCTTTGGAAGACCTGGAGAAGCAGGGGATCAGGAAGTTGATTCTCGATATGCGAAACAATCCTGGTGGCCTGCTCAACCAGGCGGTGGAAGTGACGGACCGTTTTCTGGATCAGGAAAATCTCATTGTATATACCAAAGGGCGCTCCGAGGACCAGAATATGAGGTTCACCACCCACGATAAACTCAAAGGGGTCAGTTACCCGATGATCATCATGGTTAATGGGGGAAGCGCAAGTGCATCGGAAATCGTTGCCGGGGCCCTTCAGGATTTAGGCCGGGCGATCATCCTGGGAACCCAGACATTTGGTAAAGGTTCCGTGCAAACCATTATTCCTCTGGGCGACGGTTCCGCTTTGCGGCTGACCACCGCCAGATATTATACGCCTAGCGGACGGATCATACAGGAAAACGGGATCGTTCCCGATATTATCGTTGAAAGAAAGGCTCCCCCTGCATTGACCAAAGAAGAAAAACAGGATAATAAGGAAGGAGAAGAGTCTGAAATAAGAAAAATCCGGAAGTTTCTCCGTGAAAAAGACCTGAAAAGACATTTGAAAGGGAAGAAGAGCATCGAGAATGTGGAAAACGAGGACGTAGAAGAAGAAACGAAAAAAGAGGATGCTATAACCAAAGAAGCCATGCTCCAGAAAGACCTCGATAAAGACAATCAACTTAACCGGGCTGTTTCACTGCTGACCGGATGGGAGATCATGCAGTCCTACTCGAATAAAATCAAACCCAGCAAAGCGGAACTGAATTTACAAGAATGAAGGTCCGATAATTGATATAATCCCCAATTCATTTCCCTTTAATTAGTTTAAAAATGCTGGTTCTCGGAATCGAAACATCCTGCGATGAAACCGCGGCCGCCGTTGTGGAGGATGGGAAAAAGATTCTGTCCAGCGTCGTTTCCGATCAGATCGATGTGCATTCCAAATACGGCGGAGTGGTCCCCGAACTTGCTGGACGTGCCCATATTGAAAGAATCCATCATGTCATTGATCGATCCATGCGGGACGCGGGTATTACCCTTCATGATATTGATCTGGTCGCCGCGACCATGGGTCCTGGATTGGTGAGTTGTCTTCTGGTGGGTCTCAATGCCGCCAAAGGCATTGCCTATGGCCTGAAAAAAAAGGTTATCGGGATCAACCATCTTGAGGGGCATCTTCTCGCAATTTTTCTTCAGCAAACCGTAGAATTTCCCTTCATTGCCCTGGCCGTTTCCGGGGGACACACGGACTTGTACCATGTAAACGGATTCGGCCAATACAAAGTGTTAGGCAGAACGCGTGACGATGCCGCCGGAGAATCCTTTGATAAGGTCGCGAAAATGATGCGGCTTGGGTATCCCGGCGGACCGGTTATCGAGAAAATCGCCCGCTTCGGAAACCCTTCCGCCCACCCGTTCCCCAGGGCCTTTCTTAAAAAAGGTTCTCTCGATTTCAGCTTCAGCGGGGTGAAAACCTCCGTTCGAAATCTCCTTCAGAAACGATTGGATGGTGAATATCAGCATCTTTCCGATGAAGACATCGCCGCAAGTTTTCAAGAAGCAGTGGTCGATGTTCTGGTCGGCAAACTGATTTCAGCCTGCGATCAGGAAAATATTTCACGGATAGTCGTAACCGGTGGGGTGGCGGCCAACGGGGTTTTACGGAAACGGGTAGAAAACGCCGCCAGAGAGCGAAAAATTCTTTCCTATTTTCCCGCTCCCGTTTTGTGTACCGATAATGCGGCCATGATCGCCTGCGCCGGTTATTTCAGGCACAAACACGGCAACTCGATCCAGACAAATGCTTTGGAACTGGACGCCCGTGCCAACCTGCCCCTGGATTTCAAATAATATTTATAATTGCCATGAAAGTATTAGTGACAGGCGGCGGAGGTTTTTTGGGAAGCCGGCTTGCCCAGAAACTTCTGGAGCAGGGGGCCGAGGTCACCGTTTTAGGGCGAAGAAACTATATTCATTTGTCTCCTCAGATAAAAATGGTCCAATTGGATATCCGGGACCGTGATGCGGTTCTTAAAGCGGTGGAAGGCCACGATACCGTTTTTCATGCCGCTTCCATTCCAGGTATATGGGGGAATGACCGGGAGTTTTTTTCGATCAATGTGAACGGAACCCAGAATATCATCGACGCCTGTCTGGTCCATAACGTTTCCAGACTGATCTATACCAGTTCGCCGAGTGTGGTCTACGGTCAGAAGGATATGGTCGATGTGGATGAGAGCACCCCCTCTCCGCAAAGTTACTTATGCAGTTATTCCCGGACCAAGGCCTTGGCGGAAAAGCAGGTAATGAGCGCCAATGGGGAAATGGGTCTTCGCACCATTTCCCTGCGCCCCCATCTTATCTGGGGGCCGGGAGACCCCCACCTGGTTCCCAGGGTTATCCAGAAAGCTGAATCGGGGCGGTTGGTGCAGGTCGGTGATGGAGATAACCGGGTGAGCATTGTTTACATCGATAATGCGGTGGACGCGCATCTGTTGGCCTGCCGGGCCCTTCAGGATGGAAAACCCGTGGGGGGCAACTGTTATTTTATCACCGATGGAGATCCTGTCCTGCTCTGGAAATGGATCAAGGATTTACTTGAAGCCTTGGATTTGCCTCCCGTCACTAAACGTATTTCCTGCACAAGCGCCCGCATATTAGGGGGTGCTATGGAATTGATTTACGGGGTAATGCGTATAAAATCGGAACCGCCTATGACGCGATTTCTCGCCAGTCAATTGTCCACTTCCCATTATTATAAAACCTCAAGGGCCAAAAAGGATCTTGGATATGTCCCACGGGTCGGTCCGGAAGAAGGAATGCAAAAACTGATCGAGTATTTTAAGAGTCAGAAAGTGAATTGATTTTATGGGCGATGCATCCCGCGCCAAATCCGTTGTCGATATTTACCGTGGCGATTCCTGTGGCGCAGCTGTTGAGCATGGTCAACAAAGCGGCGATCCCGTTGAAGGAGGCCCCGTAACCGACACTGGTGGGAACAGCGATGACGGGTTTGTCCACTAGGCCTCCAACAACGCTGGGCAGGGCTCCATCCATTCCTGCTACCACTATAAGAACCCTTGCTTCTCGAAGCCGGTCCATCTTGTCCAGTAGCCTGTGAATTCCCGCCACCCCCACATCATAGAGCCTGTCGACCTTGCTGCCTAACAGATCCGCCGTCACCTCGGCTTCCTCGGCCACGGGAATATCGGAAGTCCCGGCGGTGACCACCAGAATGGAGCCCGTTTTTTTCTTTTTTTTGCTGTTCTCTATAACGAGAGTGCGAGAGTCTTCTCTGTATTTGGCCTGTTTGGGGATTCGCCGCTGCAGTTTTTTGTATACAGCGGGTTCCAGCTTGCTAGCCAGGACATTGCTTCCCGCCTTGACCATTCTTTTAATGATCAAAACTATCTGGTCGGCGGATTTTCCCTTACAATAGATCACTTCGGGGGTACCGCTGCGCATGGGGCGATGATGATCGATTTTCGCAAACCCTAGATCTTCAAAGGGAAGGGTTTTCAGTTGCTCGGCGGCCCGTTTGGGAGTTAATTTCCTGTCGTACAGTCGGCGGAGGACTTTTTGCAGATTGTCTTCATTCATTGCAGTCCTTTTACTCCTGCAAATTCCGTAGAAATAGAAACTTTCATCAGATCCTCCAAAGCTTTTTGAGGGCTTTTGTCTTCGTAAAGAACTTTATACGTTTCATCGATCACCGCTGCTTGAATACGCAACTTCTTTTTTAAAGCGAAGGCTGATTTAACGGTACGGATTCCTTCCGCCACCATTTTCATATTGCCGGTGATTTCCTTTAATGCCATTCCCTGTCCCAATTTAAGACCCACCGTGCGATTCCGGCTCAGGTCTCCGGTGCAGGTCAAAACAAGGTCCCCCATACCGGAAAGGCCGGAAAAAGTTTCTGGCCGCGCTCCCATCGCGGTACCGATTCGGGTGATTTCGATAAGGCCCCTGGTGATCAAAGCGGCCCTGGCGTTATTTCCCAGTTGCAGGCCGTCCGAGATTCCTGTGGCAATGGCGATGACATTTTTCAGGGCTCCCCCCAGTTCCACACCCATTAAATCGGTACTGGTAAAAACCCTCAACCGGGAATTGGAAAAGATTCTCTGAACCCGTTCGGCGGTTTTAGGGGATTCGGCTGCGGCAACCAGGGCCGATGGGACACCAGCTGCAATTTCTACAGCAAAAGTCGGACCTGAAATGGTCGCCGGGGTGAACCGAACCCGGATGGTTTCTTTCAGTATTTCATGGATGGTGCTCAACGTGTCATTTTCAATCCCTTTACTGGCATTGACCACCAGACAGTTTTCCATCAAAAAAGGATTGAGATCGTTCAATACCGGGCGAAACACATGGGAGGGAACAACGATAAGAATGACCTCTTTTTCGCTCACTACTTCTTTCAGGGATTTGGAGGGCCGGATATTTTCCGGAAAAGAGCGGCCCGGCAAAAAATATGTGTTCTCTCTCGTTGAGTTAATGATTTCGAATAAATCCTTTTCATAAACCCAAAGATCAATTTGGTTTCCCTGATTAGCAAGAAGAATTGACAAGGCAGTGCCCCAGCTTCCTGCGCCTACTATGCCGATATTCATCCGGCCTCCAGCGAATCGGCAAAATTGCCGTTTTTTTGACCTATATTGTTGAAATGTATTATAACTAATTTACCTGATTACACCAAAAGTGAATGTGGTTATCCATCGGTCAAATGGCTTGTATGTAAAATTTCTTTATGATTAAATTAGTTAACGAAGATAATTGCCATAAAACGGTTATTAATTGGGTTGGTACTTATCGTGGCCAAGCAGGTAAAAATATCTAGAAAGGATCTTAAAGAAGCGGATCAATTTGTTTCCAGTACCGAATTGTTCCTGGCGTATTGTTCTCAACATCGGTCGGTTTTGATTGGTCTTTTTATTGGAATCGTCGTGCTATTTGCCGGAGTCATGGGATACTGGTATAACGCTGAGGTAAAAGCAATGCGAATGGAGGTTCTTTATTTTGAAATGAACCAAGCACTCAATAAAGAAAAGCAGGGCGTCACACAGGAAGTGATTGCCAAGTTGGAAAACTTATTGGGTCAATTCAGTAAAGGGGCCCAAAAGCAAAGAGGCGCCTTACTGCTGGCGGATGCATATTATCAAAAAAAACAATACAATAAGGCCATAAACCTGTATTCTGAAACGCTCGAGAGCTCCCCGCCGGATAAGCTTCAGTATCCCTTGGCTCAAATCGGGCTGGCCTCTTCCCTGGAAGGGAAAAAGGAATATGCGAAAGCCATCGCTGTTTATAAAGAACTAATTGAGGGTACTACCGATTTCCCACTTTTTAATGTATATCTTAGTCTTTCCCATTGTCACGAATTGAACAATGATCCCAATGGAGCTCTTCAGGTTTTACGTGAAATGAAGAACAAGTTTCCGGCCCATGAAGAGTTGGAACAGGTCAACCGGGAAATCCAGAAACTGAGTGCCAAGGTGTGATCAACCCTTGCGGGTTTGCAGGCTCATGTCACCGATAAAAACATTTTTGCAAAAGATCAATATTTCCGTTTTGGCGTTTTTTTTGCTATTTTTGCTTTATTCTCCTTCCTATGCTGTTCCGTTTATTTCCCATGAGACAGAGATCAATATGGGAAAGGAAGCCGATCCGCAGATTTCCGAGCAGTTTGGAATCTATCAGGACAAAACCCTGCAGTTGTATGTCAACGAAATAGGCCAGAAACTGCTCGGAAACCTGGCCGATAAAGTGTTTCCACGCTATTTTTTCAAAGTGGTAGACAGCTCGGATATCAACGCGTTTGCGTTGCCGGGCGGGTATGTCTATGTGACACGCGGCCTGCTTGCCGCCTTGAATAGTGAGGCAGAACTAGCCGGGGTTCTTGGTCACGAAATAGGGCATATCACCATGCATCATGGGGCTAAGATGATGGTCAGAATGATTGGCGCACAGATCTTGAGCATCGGGGGAGCCATCGCCAGCCCCAAAAATGCGGGAAACTGGATCAGGTTGAGCACCGCCATGTTCCAGCAGATCAATAATGGGTATGGACGGGAAGCGGAATTGCAGTCAGACGCCCAAGGATTGATGAATTCGTTTGACTCCGGTTACGATCCCCACGACATGGTTCTTTTCTTGAAAAACCTCAGGCGGCATGAAATCATGACCGGCCAAGCTTATCACAGTTTTCAAGCGACTCATCCTGAGACCAAGGAACGCATCATCAAGGCAAACCTGATATCGACTTCGCTTTTAAACCGTAACAAGAATGTCAAAAGCGAACGAAACAGGTATCTTTCTCAACTCCTGGGCCTGCCTTGTGGTGGCAAAAGACATTCCGAAGACAGCCGCAACCGAGACAAGCCGAAATATATAGACATCTATGAAATCCGGGAAGGGGACACCCTAGAAAGTATCGCCGTGAAAGAATTGGGGGAGAAACGGCATGCCCTCGAGATTGCGGTGTTGAACGGCATCAAGGAAACGACCCCTTTAAAAAAAGATGATCTGCTTAAAATTGTCAAATCCGGAATATTTACAAGGACCCAGACTCTCCACATCCAGCCCGATCCTTTCTGACCACCGATGGATGAAGTCATCACCCTGCGAAAAACCTACACGGTTCATCTCAAGGAAAACGGTGAGGTGTGCAACCGGTTGAATAAGGGAACCCGTGTACATTCTGTTCAGAAAAAGGGAGAGTGGGTGAAAATCACCTGGAGAAAAGGCAAGAAAAAAGGTTGGATTCATTTTTCACAGGATGTTTAGAGAAAACAAAAAAACCCGGGATTGGAATTAAATCCCGGGTTTTTAATTACTTAACAACTCAACTTTTTTGCGATCCGACAAAGTTCAAAG
>JAYZAN010000118.1:0-15299 GCA_036339675.1 Nitrospinota bacterium | reverse complement strand
TGGTTTCAGACATAAAACCTCGCCTTCAGACCGGAAAAATTCTCGGGCCCTAATTTTCCAATGGATGGGACCAGATTCTATCCAAATTGATTCCCATCGTCAAACATTATCCCTCCGCATTTTTGATTTATTGAAAATTATGGGGTTTACTTGATCCCTTTTTTAGAGAAAATAATCGGTGTTAGTCCAAAAATCGGCAAAACTCATTAAATATATTGAGTAAACCCGTCTCAAAGAGGTCTTTTTCTCCGTCCTCCAACCCGAAGCCGTCCATTCTTCTTGAATTTTCCAGGTTATTCCTTTATATTTCAATATCATGCAATGTTCCAGATGCCGCTATATGACCTTCAAGGCCGAGAAGAAGTGTGGGAACTGTGATTTTGACTTCAAAAATGTCAATTCACGTAGAGACTATATTCATCCCGGCTTCACAATCTATGCCGCTCCCCCTATGGCAGAGACTTCTCCTGTGACAGAGGGGAGTTCAGCGGATGCTTCCATATTGGTTGCCTTGGAAGAAGCACCCGAATCCGAAAATGATTCTTTAGTGTCCCCTTCCGGGGATTTCAACCTTAACCTTTCCGATGCCATGGATCATCAGGAAACCGTAGCGGAAGAGGTTCCTTCTGAGATTCCCGAACTGGATTTAGATAGTGAATCCATGGGTACGATGGCATTTGATTCCGATGAGGCCAAGGCCATGGGTGGGGAGATGGAAATTGAGGGCCTCGGTTTTGAGGAATTGGATTTCACGGCACCGGTTGAAACGGAAGAAAACCTGTCCTTGGATGAAGCGGTTGACCTGGATCTGGGTCTAGACCAGGAACCGGCACCTATAGCCGAGGAACCTTTCCTTGAGGCATCCAATGAGGATTTATCCCCGGATCCCGTGGAAACGGGTGAGGATATTGCAACTCCGGAACTGGATCTCGATACCGGTGTTTCAGAGAGTGAGGAATTTTCGCTGGACACCTCCGAACCTGAACTGGATATTCCCACTCCAGAATTGGACCTGGATACCGGTGCTCCTGATATTGAGTTCGCCTCCAAAACGGTTGAACCGGATTTATCGTTAAATATTCAAGATGAACCAGCCATCGAATCTGCTCCTGAACCTGAACCGCCCGCTCAAAGCAGCGAAGGCGAGCTCGATATCAAGCTGGAGTTGGACGACTCCGATGTGCCGCTTTCCGTTGAAAACAAGGATAAAACCAAGTTGGAAATCGAAGATTTAAGGCTGGAATTGGGGGTTGGGGACGAAGACCAACCCAAACCGGATTCCGACCCCTGATCTCGCCGGTCACCCCCCTTAATGTATTGAACCCAAAACCCAGCTCCGTCCCGAAACTAAAATAACTATTTGATAAAAAAAAGGTTAGGATTGAGATGCCGCTTGAAAAATAAATTTCCTCAAGATGCCCACAAAAATATTGGATTTTCCTTTAAATTTATTTTATAAATGTCAGTTTTATCTCAAGCTTCGTTGACTTCGACAGGTTGGCGCCGTGGTTCGGTTCCACCGCCTTTTTCCGAAGCATTTAAAGAACCTTTCCTGTTCGGGAATACAGTTTTTGTAGCCCCCTCGACTATCTCCAGTTACAATCATTGTATTTATGAGCACTCCAAGGGCCGGATTTTTAAGACGATTTGCAGCTTTCTTGACAGATGTTCTGATTTTGTATCTTGCGGGAGGCCTACTGGCTTATCCCCTGCAAAAAAAATTTGAACTATCGATGGATGACATTCTGGGGCCATGGGTACCCGGGGGTAGTTTTAGTCATTCCATGATTTTATTTTTCCTGTGCTACACCCTGCTACTGACCCTCCTCTGGGGTTTTTACTTTACGTTTTTCATAGGTTGGAACGGACAAACCCCCGGCAAAAAGTGGCTTGGGATTCAAGTGCTTCTTGAGGACGGACAGGTTCCCGACACCAAAACCGCGTTCAATCGGTTTGTCGGGTACTTAGTATCCGGTGGTCCTTTTTTCGTGGGTTTTCTCTGGGCTCTGTTCAACAAGGAAAAACAAACCTGGCACGATAAAATGGCCCGGACAATCGTGATCAAACTTTAAAAAACATTAAAACAGGAATGAAGGAATGAAGAAAAAATATCTATTGGCTCCCGGCCCGACCCCAGTACCGGAACATGTTGCCTTGGAAATGGCACAACCGATGGTTCATCATCGCACTCCCCAATTTAACGCCATTTTCGCGGAAGCTGCGGAAGATGCCAAATATTTGTTTCAAACCAAACAGGATGTGTTGATCCTGGCTTCAACCGGAACCGGCGGCATGGAGAGTTGCGTGACCAACCTTTTTTCTCCCGGAGACACGGTTCTGGTCATCAATGGAGGGAAATTCGGTGAACGTTGGGGGAAAATCTCCGAAGCTTTTGGCATGAAGGTCGTCTGGCACAATGTGGAATGGGGGAAATCCGCCAACCTCAAAGAAGTAGAATCCCTGCTTTCCCAGCATAAAGATATTAAAGGTATTCTTGTGCAGGCTGCGGAAACTTCGACCACCGCCGCCCATCCCATCGAAGCCTTGTCACGCCTGACCCGGGACCGGGATGACATCCTGCTTGTGGTCGATGGAATAACCGGAGTCGGGGTATTTAACCTTCCGATGGATGAATGGGGAATCGATACCCTCGTGACCGGTTCTCAAAAATCGCTGGAGTTGCCCCCCGGACTGGCTCTGGTCGCATTGAGTGAAAAAGCCTGGAAGTTCGCCGATAAATCCACCTGCCCCCATTTTTATTTTGACCTGAAAAAAGAAAGAAAAAATCTGGCGGATAAAACTTCGGCCTATACCCCTGCGGTATCTTTGGTGATTGGATTACGCCGTGTGTTAAAAGATATCAAGGAAGAAGGTCTGGAAAATGTGTTCAAGAGACACAATCGACTGGCCAGGGCCACCCGGGCGGCGGCCAAGGCAATGGGCCTTGAAATCATCGCTCCGGATTCTCCCGCGGACAGCGCCACCGGCGTCTTTGTTCCCGAAGGGGTCGACGGCGGCAAAATGGTAAAATCCATCAGGGATGATTTCGGGGTCACCCTGGCTGGGGGCCAGGACAAATGGAAGGGGAAAATTCTCAGAATCGCCCACCTGGGGTATGTCGACACGTTCGATATCCTCGTGGCCATATCCGCCGTTGAGATGGGCCTGAAAAAATTCGGCCATCCCGTTCAATTCGGGAAAGGAGTCGCCGCGGCCCAGGAAATACTGATGGAAGTTTATTGATCCAAACACAACAGGGTCTGTATTTTTAAAACCCCCGTCAAACACAACTTAAACTCTTTTCGGAGTATACGAATGAAGGTTATTGTTACAGACAATCTTTATCCATCCGGTGTCGAAATCCTGAAAAAGGAATCCGGCATTGAGGTCGATGTTAAAACCGGAATGTCCAAAGAACAACTGATTGAAACCATCTCTCCCTATGATGGACTGATCGTTCGCAGTGCGACAAAAGTTACCGAAGAAATCATTCAGGCCGCGACCAACTTGAAGGTTATCGGGCGGGCGGGAATTGGTGTGGACAACATCGATCTTAGCGCCGCAGGGAAAAAGGGCATCATCGTCATGAACGCTCCGGATGGAAACGTCATCACCACCGCCGAACATACCATGGCTCTGATGATGTCCATGTCGAGAAATATCCCCCAGGCCAGAGCTTCCTTAAAAGAAAAACAATGGTCCCCGAAAAAGTTTATGGGCGTGGAATTGTACGATAAAACTTTGGGCATCATCGGCCTGGGTCGGATCGGTTCGGTCGTGGCGGAAATGTCCAAAGCGTTCAAAATGAAAATTCTGGTCCACGATCCCTATATTTCCAGAGAGCACGCCGAAAAAGTTGGTTTGGAAATCGTTGACCTGAAAGATTTATTGCAGCGGTCCGATTATCTTTCTTTGCATACACCCGCCATATTGGGAAAACCCCTCCTGGGCTCTGAAGAATTTAATATGATGAAACCAGGGATTCGGATCATCAACTGCGCCAGGGGGCAACTGATCGACGACCAGGCCTTGATCGATGCCATCAAGTCCAAAAAGGTGGCTCAGGCCGCCTTGGATGTTTACACCAAAGAACCCCTGTCGCCGGACAGCCCGCTGCTCGATGTCGACGAGATCATCTGCACCCCGCATCTTGGAGCTTCTACTGAAGAAGCCCAGGAAAAAGTGGCCATCGCCATCTGCGATCAGATCATCGATTATCTCAAGTACGGCAATATACGTAACGCCATCAACATGCCTTCCATCGACTCCGAAACCCTGGGCAAAATAAAACCTTACCTGGAACTGGGAGAAGATCTGGGAAAATTCATGTCTCATCTGGTGGAGGGCGCCATTACCAAAGTATCAATACAGTATAACGGGGAGGTGGCGGAGCAGAAAGTGGAGCCTATTACAATATCGGTTTTAAAAGGATTGCTGACCCACACCATAGACGGAATCAATATGGTCAACGCGCCCTTTATCGCCAAAGAGCGGGATATTGAAGTTCAGGAATCCAAGAGCAATGAAATTCTAGATTATACCAGTACCATCCTGCTGAGAATCACGACCAAACCCGGAGAACGGAGCGTAATGGGAAGTATTTTCGGCAAAGGAGACCCTAGGATAGTGATGTTCGATGAATTTCACTTCGAAGCCGTGTTGTCCCCGCATATGCTTGTTCTTCACAACATGGACGTCCCGGGGGTGATCGGCAACCTGGGACAAGCTCTGGGCAATCACAACATCAATATAGCGGGATTTCATCTTGGAAGGCTGTCCGACAGCGGCAAGGCGGTCGCGATTATCAATATTGATTCCCCCCCCACTAATGAAGCGCTCCGGGAATTACGAGAGACTCCAAATATTCTCAGCGTTCAAAATGTAACATTGTAAGAGAAGAAAACAAAAAAGGGAGCGGGAACTGTGCCCGCTCCCTTTTTTTAGGGATCCTTATTTAGGAAGAGGGCTCATCCGTTCCTGAAACGGCCTGATTTTCAGCGGAAGTTTCCTGCTGATTTTGCCCGAAAACACTGGCAATAACCTCATTGATCACCTCTGGCCCGAGTATATTGTAAACAGAATTGGCGGATTTAAAATGGGCGCTGGTGAATAGACTCAACACCTTTTTACTGGAATACCCGAGCATCATAAACTCATGGGCGTAATTTTCCGCCACCATGCGAAGGGTTCCCTCGTCGGCATCCTCGTCACCGGTAGGAGGCCCTGCATCGGGATCGACATTTTCCTGGATCTCATACACGTAAATCAAATGCCACCCGAATTCGGTTTTCACGGGCCCCACCACCTCCCCTTCCTGGGCGGTAAACGCGGCCACCTCAAAGGGCCTGACCATGGCTCCCTTGCCGAACCAACCCAGATCTCCGCCGCGTTTTTTGGAAGGGCATTCGCTATGTTCCTCGGCCAGCTTGCCAAAATCTTCACCGTCATCAATCTTCTTTTTCAATTCTTCGGCCAGCTCCTTGGTCCCTACCAAAATATGCTTAGCCTGAACCTTTTTAACCTTTCGTTCTTTTTCCATTATATGTTCACACTAAAATTGGATTTTCGTTGCTTCCGGATCACAAACACATGGAAACAGGATACCTCTTTCTCTCGTGCATGGAAATACTTTAATTCAACCGCTCCGAACAACATTTTTTATATTTTTTACCCGATCCGCAGGGGCATGGATCGTTGGGATTTATCTTTCCGTCAATAACCGGGGTTTGAGATCCGATCTTCATAAGCTCTTCTCCCAGTTTTTTAGCCTTTTTGTATCTTTGCTTAAGAATGTCATACAGGTTAGGAATACTGTTGTTCAGAGCAAGAACCATATCGTTATGAGTCGGTTCCAGACCGGCATCTTCCTTTTCCCTGGAGGCTTCGTCAAAATAATACGTATAAGAAAAAATGGGAGGCTGCTTCTGGTTATCCAGTTCCAGTTTGTATAACACCATCTTGATATCCCGGTTGTTATTCCGGGAATCAATCTCATAAGAGTCCTCCATGAAATGCTTGTCTCCTTCATAGTTAAAGTCCAGCATTTCCCTTTCCCGGGGGAACATTTCAAAGAAATTGATATAACGCCCAGGTTCGAAAATCAGGTAGGATATCGGCTTTTTTTCTCCATAGGCCTTGGCTTCCATATATCTCTGCTTGAAAAGAGTGATCAATTCATCCGGCAGGTTTTTGATGAACTCCTTGACAATACTCGATTGTGTTTTTGTCGGTTTGGATTGGTTGGGAAGCGGGCTTTGGGTTTTATTGAAATTCAGCAAAAACGTCAAACGGTTGTCCAGATTAACCGTATCGCATAAGGAAACCGTCACATGATTACAGTCGCAAAATGGATTGGTGCAATAATAATCCTCAAGAATATAAGTGTTCTTGAAATCCTCTTCTTCAAATCTAAAAGTCATGAGCGATTTTTCGCTCTCCTGCTTGTTGATATTATAATACGCTTCTATGATACACCTCCTGCTTAAAACCTCACTATTCGATTATTTTTGTTACCCATCCTTTTCAATATCCCGCACCGCCCGCACCGAATCCTTGACGATATCTTCTTTATGATTCAGGTTGGCGTGACCGTACCGGTAATAAAAAACCGCTGCCGTCCCATGCGGGCGTTCGTCGCTGGTCCAGGTGGTGAACCCGCCCCCGGGGGAGAAACATGGATCGATATATATTTCCAACCTGTCCATATCTCTTATAAACGTATCTTCGTCGTACAACTCTTCGGCTTCTTCCAGGGTCGGCATACGCCAGTCAACGTATCCGGCAAATTTTTTGAGCCCCAATTCTCGGATATAATCCAGGGAGGTGAACCAGTTACACCATTTACTGGTATCCTGATAAGAGTCGGTCTGCTTCCACATCAGACCCATCTCATTATCGGTGACGGTCCCGTCGCCATTATCCACAAACCTTTTCCCGTTCGACAACCTCAGTCTCCTTCACCCGGATTCATTGCTCATTCAATTTCCCGAACCAACCGTGAAGAACCACGGGAAACGCGGTACACATCGTCAAAGGTTGCGACTCCCCGCCGGTAACCGAAGCGCATAGCCTGGATTTTATTCCGGACATCGTTGGTCCAGCAGAGAAAACCGAACCCCGGATCGAAAATCGAATACAATGGCACCGTTTGGCCCATATGATCTCTATTGGACTGGCCCTTATTGTAAAGGCTCTTGGCCTCTACGGAAGAGGGCATCCTCCAGTTGCTGTATCCCGCAAAATTCTGCTTGTTCAATTCTTCAGCATAATCCCTGATCTGGACCCAGTTCATCCATTTACCGGTCATCTGCCAGGTGTCTTTCTTGAGCCAAACCAGCCGTTTGGCGACATCGATCACCGTGCCGTTCTCCCCTTCCACAAACCTGCTGTCGGTTTGAACGGGGAGTTGGTCTTTATCTTCGGGGCACATAACAAACCTCAAAACTGAAACCGACTATTGATCCTTTTCCTGTTTTTAATGACCGCCGGGCAAAAATTCGGACCTAACGGAGGTCTGAGTTCCAGCCGGCTTCTCGCTTTCCCTGCCCGCCTTTCGAACCGCTCTCACCCCATGGCTTCTCAATCCCTTCTGATGCCATTTATAGTCGCCATTGTAAAAATGAAAACGAATCACCAGAGCTTTATCGGTTTTATGCAACGTCTTTGTCCAGCAGGTCTGTCCTGCCCCGGGAGTAAAACCTTTAACTAGGAAAACCGTATCGCCAAACTTGTCCGTGACCGGGTTGGCGGGATCATAGATCGTTTGAATTTCCTTGCGGGTGGGCATTCTCCAATCGGTATAAGTTGCGGACCTGCTTTGATTCATACCCATCACATAGTTCTTCGCCTCTTCCCAGCTCACCCATTTATCCAACTCCATAAAAGAGTCTTCGGCTTTCCACATCAGGCCCGTTTCGTGGTCAATGAGTGTCCCGTCGCGGTTATCCACAATCCTTTCTTCATAATCCTTGGGACCCTCTGCGGCTTTATCATGGCGGACCAGGCGGACGGCGCTGGGAAAACCGTCATTCTCTTTGGCCAGCCAGAATTCATAATCGGACCTCAAATCATACCCCATGGCGGCTTTCGCCCCCCGGGTTTCACTGGTCCAGGTCGAAAAACCACAACCGGATGTGAACACCGGATCCAGATGAATTTCGCAACCCTCTATATCCATATTACTGGCTTCCAAATCAAACAGAAGTTTGGCCTCGGAAGCTGTGGGGACCCTCCAGTTATTGAATCCGGCAAATTGCTCCTCATTCTTTTTTCTGGCATGTTCCTGGCTTTTATGCCAGGTGATGAGTCTGCCCAGCTCCACCCAGGTGTCATCTTTTAACCACATGAGACCATGTCTCTTGTCGGTGACGGTTCCGTCCCCGTTATCGATCAGCATTTTTTCCTTACCCGTAGAGGCGGTCATAATTCCCTCAAATTTACCTTATTGGAGCCTTTTTATCTTTCCGCACAGGGTCTTTTCGACACAGCCTGGCGGCCCCGAAACTGTATTCTTCCACGGGGATGACCTTACCTTCCATAAAATCAAAACGGGGCCTGCGGGTGGAAGTATCTCCCGCCAGCCAGATAGCCTTGAAAGCCCCCTCAGGAAAAACAGGATCGATATGGAACTCAACACCCCCCTTGCCGGTGTTTGTAAAAGATTCATCAAAAAGCGTTTTTGCCTCATCAGCGGAGGGCAGTCTCCAGTCATCGAATCCGCCTATTTTCCGCATATTCTTGTTATCCGCGTAATCTCGGGATTCATGCCAGTTGAAATACTTGCCCTTATCCAACCAGGAATCCTTTTTCATCCAGAAAATACCTGTTTCTGTATCGTAAATAACATGTGGTCCTTTTTCGACAAACCGTTTCGGACCTATATCCGCCGGTTGGATTTCCGCATCGGGATTTTTGGTCTGGGGAAGTTTTTCGTTCATGTTAAATCCTTTGTTTTAATTTTACCCGGTAAGATCCTGCTGATCCTCGTGGGGAACGGATTAGAAAGTAGGGTGCGCGCTCACTCACCCGTATATCCGATCTCAACGTTTCCCTCGTCCACATTAACGATCACCGGGACGATGTATTTATCGTTTGAATACTCCAGTAATTTCTTTAAACCGTGAGGGTTTTTATCCACATTGATATACATAAAGGATTTGTGCTGTTTCTTATAATCCTGGATCGCCTTCTGCGTGTGCGGGCAATCGTCCTTGCCGAAAATCATATAATGCGACATAAATTCCCCCTGTGCCAAACAGGTTCCTAGCGTTCGAACTGCCGGCTGTCTTTCCGCCATTCCGGCTCCCAGGTATCTTTCTCGATTTCGCGGACAAAACGGACATGGGAATATTCGTTGTCCTTGTGCTCCCATTTCTCATTGCCCGTGATAAAGCTGAATTTCATGGCGTATTGCTGGTAATCGGGTTTTTCCTCATAAGTCCAAGTATTGTCTCCCCCGCCGGGTTCGAACACCGAATCGATATGGACTTCCGCTCCGTCTTTATCCTGGTTGGACTTGATGAACGAGAAAAGCGATTTTGCGTCATCAAAACTGCAAAGCCGCCAGTCGTCGAATCCGGCGAATTTTTTTTCATTCACCTGCTCACAGTAATCATGGGCTTCAAACCAGTTGATGCCGTAACCGAATTCCGCGTAGGAGTCCATTTTGGTCCACATGAGGTTGCTCTTGGAATCGCTCACAGTCCCATCCCCATTATCGACAAAGGTAGGGACCTCCTCAACTACTTCAAGGTCCTCTTCTTCTTCCTCGTCTTCCCATTCCTCTTCGCCCATCCATTCATTGGCGACGAAGCCTTCATCATCTTTATCGGGAATATCAGAGACGATTTCCTCTTTGGAAACTTCCCCCCCCTCTTCTTCATTTTCAAGTTCTTCGTCTTTGGCCATATTTGTCTCCTCTCGGTCCGGTCGCTCTCAATTCATGGAAGCGGTATGGGCCCAAAACTATTTCCCAAAGCTGGCACCTATCTAATTCAATTTTACAGGTCCCGAACCAGTCGAACGGACGTGCCGGTGGTGGAAACGGACTGATCCACACATACTTCCTTTCCAAATGGGAAATAGGACTTCCAGGCAAAAGAATCATAGCGTGTTTCACTGGTCCATAAACACGTTTCTCCTCCCGCCTGATAATTCGAGACCTTTCGATCCGGTTTTTTCGGAAGTTTCAGGAAAATAGTCCGATACGCTTCCTTATTTTTGAACAGGGAGCGCACCTCGCTTTTTGTGGGAAGCCGCCAATCATTATACCCCAAATAATTCTGCTCGTTGCAGGCTTTGACATAGGCATTACCCTCATCCCAGTTCAACCACTTGCCTAATTCCTGGCGGGAATCCCTAACAGACCACTGCAGATCATTCTCAGGGTCTGAAACCGTTTTATCGTCATTGACCTTGAATATCTCTGTTTGATCCACCAAGTGGCACCTCTTTCTAAAAAAACGACGCAGACCTCAATTGCTCGATAAGAATCTGCGTATTATGGATAAACACTCCCTCCCGGACACCTCAAGAACCCGAACCCAAGTATCAAAGACTTGCAAAGACACCCAAAAGCCAGCCTTAAAAACGTCCACTTTCTGTAGGGAAAGATATGTTATTTCAATAAAATACCACCCGTCAATTCATTTATCAAGTCCCAGCTCCAAATAGAAAGGCCCTCTGAAAAGAGGTTAAAACGGGGGAATCTCGCGAAAAAATAGGGAGTGTCGCGGAGTGGGGCGCAGAAGAGGGATAGCCAGGATTCCTCCGGACCCTAATTCCTGTGTATGGAAGATCAGGCGGCACTACGAGCAAGGGAAAAGACAGTTCGAATTCCCCTGCCAAGGCCGATATTCAGCGCCAACCCCCGCCCTGGGTGATGATATCCCTGACCTGGGGAACCTGGTCTATCTTGATCCGGGACCGGTCAAATTCTCCCCGGACAAGCCGGGCGCTGGTATTGAGTTGGTCGTCTACCTCTTTATGCCCCCCCGAACCGCTGTTGAAGGAGTAGGAATAAGCGGTGATTTTGCCCCTGGTATGGGAGGTCCAGGTATCATAACCGCAGCCCGGGGTAAAAACAGGGTCGATATGAATATCCATATCGTATTTGTCCTTGATGGATTTGGAGCTGTCAAAAAGGCTGTGAGCTTCAAACTTGTTGGGAAGCCGCCAGTCAGAATGACCAGCAAAGGATTCTTCATTATTCTTTTCCAGATACTTCACTGCCTGCTTATAGATCACGAATCTATTAAGATCCAGGTAAGAATCATCCTGTTTCCAGATCAGGTTGGTCAGCCTATCGGTGACGGTGCCATTGCCGTTATCCACGAATCTGGGTTCTTCCAAAAGACTCACTCCATTTTTTTACTTTAATTCTACACTTCTCCGGGGAGAAAATTCAAAAAAAAACGCCGGGAGGCTTTAGCCTCCCGGCGAGATATTTAACTAAGAATGGGTAATTACCGCTGATCTTCCGGCTTAGAACCCGTAACACCAGCGATGCCGCGCTCGGTTCCTTCCGGCATTCCGAGACCAGGCTCAATGTAAGTTCCCGGCTGTACATGGTCCATGTGGTAGTCCGGCTGATAGGTCATACCAGAACCAGAATCCACTTTCCAGTCATGAAAGAAATCAATGGCTCGGCGCTGACAGTTAACGGTAACCGGTGCCGGACCCTTGTTCTCGAAGGTAGTCAAAACAGCAATACCACCCTGCTGGAATCCGCCAGGGGCAATGTTACGCTTGTGGGGTTTACCCCAGTGGTAGCCATAGGGTCCAGGGTTAAAAACGACCGTGGTTTCGGCTGTTTCACTCGTATTTTGAATTGCCCAAGAGCCGTTCTTACAAACGCTTTTATCCCCAGAAGCTAGAGAGGTTACATTGGCGCTGGCCACAGTAACCCAAAATAAAACTGCAAAAATTGCTAACAAACTGAAAGCCATCTTTCTCATGTTGCTCCCCCTTTCGAAAACGAAAGTTTTTAAATAACTAGAAAAATTTTCCAACTCTCTGATCTCCAACTCAAATCTATTCTCAATGGGTCGTTTAAACACCCAGTCAAAAAACATAAACAAGCACTACGGCAGCCCTTCGGGCCATTTACCTTTCGGGCCATTTAGATGTAGCCGAAAATATCAAAACCCTCCATATAAGTCAAGCTTTAAATTCCGAGGAGGTCAAAACACCAACAAACCCTTTGAATATAAATATTTGTATAACCTTTTGAAAACATTAACAAATTTTAATATTTCCCCAAAATCCGGCCGATTTGAGCCTAAGATACCCCCCCAATTAAATGGAAAATTTTTATATTTTTAATGACCGCCGGGCAAAAATTTGGACCTACGATTCCCAGTCCTGCTTCCTCACGGAGGTCTGAGCTCCAGCCGGAGGTCTTTAGACGCAATAGGGAGGTATTCCTTCCTCCACCCATTCCCCAGCACTATTGTTTTGCATATTGTGATGATTTTTCAGCGCGCCGGAGGCCATGAGTTTTCTGGATTCATCGAACTTCTGCAATATGCCTTCGGGTGAATCGGTCAGCAGGTTGCCGAACTTGGGTTTGCATTTGAGATTCCCGACATCACAGCAGGGAGTCATTTCCCCAGTTTGCAGGATGGTCATGATCTCGATGACTCCCCGGATGGCCGTGCATTCCAGGGTAAGGATGTCTTTGGGGAAGGGCAAGGAGGTCATGGCCCGTATTCCATCCGGATCGACATAAAAAGAGGGAATCATATTGAGCGCAAAAATGAACCCGCCCCGGCAGGAAACATAATTTTCAATGTCCCCCATACTCTCCATAAAAACTTCGTCACGGCATTCAGGATTCTCTTTCACAAGTTTCTTCAGGCGATCGTGGTAAGTGCCCAGCAACCCTAGGACGGGGTTGAACTTATCCGGCCCCTGCTCGTTAAAGAAATCGGACAAAATCTTGAACTGGTTCAAGAGATCGGGCAGGTTCTCGAAAATAAGGTTTACGATCAGCCCGTTTTGAAGTTGGAGGAGTTTCTTCAATAAGGGTTTTTGCCGTGTCTCCCATACTGTCGGGTAGAGCGTGATATCAATACGGCCGCTTAACTTAGTTATCTCCACCAGCCTTTCCCACCGCTTTGATTTTTCCGAGTTGATGTCCAAGTTCGTATGGAGCCGTACATTGGACGAAATAGTCTGGAAAATTTTAAATATTTCGACAACATGGGGATTCTGGGAGGCTTCACCCCCGGTCAGGTTGATTTCCTTCTGGGCCAGTTCATACAACGGAGCAACACCGCGGATTTTTTCCGCCATCGATCGGGCATCGTCTGGCGTCATATGCCAGTCTTCCCGGTTATGTTCGGACAGAGGAGGATACACGTGGCAGAATCGGCATTCATCACGTACATAACGATTACAATTTGCCTCTACAAATATACTGAGCATGATCCCCCTGTCCGGAGATAAAAAAACAAGGTCAAAAAGGATTACGATATATTTCTATATTACCCCAGGTGGGTCAGGAAACTAAAGGCTTGGGCCTGCCGTTTCAGGATTTAGGGGATTTCCTGGAGAGAGTGTTACGGAGAAGCTTTTATTTATCGATCAAACCCGGAATTTTAATGAACTGAGACTGACCAGAGAGGTTGAGTTGCGAAGCTTTTTTTCCCCTTCCTCCGAAATATCATTCACCACGAGCTGGACGGCCCGCAATTTCGTCAGGATCTTCGATTCCGCCAGATAGGTTGCTCCTATATCGCTGATTTGATTGGACTTCAGGTTCAAAGAGCGCAAATTGGAAAATATCGGAGATTCGGCGAGAGCTTTGACGCCATCATCCCCGATATCGTTCTGGGTGAGGTCCAGTGCCTGAAGGTTTTTCAAGGCCTCATGCTTGGCCAATTCCCGCGCACCCACCTCCCGGATGAACTGGGCTTTCAGGCTCAATACCTGTCCATCCTTACTCAGCCTCTCCTGAATCAATTCATCAATTCTTGACATCGCGACCCTTTTGATAATTGAATAACGTTCACTCTCATCGTTCAGCCGGTACCTTGGATTTCCTTGGCCACAAACCCGTATTCATCGTAACACTCCCAGCCTTCCTGAAGCATTTTTTTGGCGTATTTGACCATCAGGCTGGCCTGCGAATGATTCGGATCGATCTCCAGGGTCCTCTTCAAATGCCGCAAGGACTCCTTAACGTCCTTGATTTCTTCCCCATAGTTTTCGATCTGGCGCGACTTATCGATCAGGTCCGAACCCCATTTGTAGTGGGTATCGGCGATCTTCTGGGGAGCATTTTTATTCACATAATCTACAATATCGTCGTCGGCCTTCAAGCGATACAAATCGGCGATGGCAGATTCGAATTCGTCGATGGGGACTTTGTAATCCTCGGCATGGACTTCAGTAATAGTGTCGCCGGCCTTGTGAGCGGAATGAAGCCCCACGGAACTGCGAACCACGGTTCCCTGAATACCGGAAATCAGTTTTTGATAATGATGATTCCCGATGGAGTAGTGGATGATGGCGCTGAATTCCTTTTCCGTATCGCACTCCAGGGCCTTCTGGTACTTTAAGAGCGCTTCTTCAGATTCCCCCACCTCTTCCAGGGCTTCGCCCAGGTTGTAATGATGGATACAATTTTCCGGGTCTTCCTCGATTTGCGCCCGGAATAATTCTATCTGGGCCTCGAGGTCGAAACCCTCCTTTTCCTCTTCTTCTGCTTCTTCTGCACTCGCCTCTACAGCCTCGACATCGGATTCCTGAAGACCGGCCTCTTCGTTTCTTTCTCCACCCTCACCAGCTACGGTTGAATCGGATTCCCCAGAAGCCGAAGTCTCCCGGTTCTCTTCATCCTGCTCATTCCCGGGTCTTTTTTCCTGCTCGGCGCCGTAGGTCCGGTATTTTCTTCCCGTTTTATCTTTCCACCTTCGGTCTTTGTTATCCTCACTCATGCGATTTTTTTGAGCCCGGGGACCTGAAAATCCGCCTTCCCCGGAATTCTCCTGAGAATATTATTTAGCGGCCCTGGCTTCTTCGCCGGGCTCCACCTTTCTAACCAGTCGAACCACTGAAAGGGACAGCGATCCTGCGGCCTGCCCCTTCAGCCCTTCCTTCAAACTGAGATAAGCCTTGCCGCGAATAAAATTGATGTGCCACGCATATATTTTCTTGTACGTTTCGCTGGTCCAGAAACAGCAACCGGTATATCCGAATATAGGATCGATATGCACTTCATTTGTAGTCCAATAATAATACCAGGGGATACTTTTGCCTTTCTCGTACAGTGACAGGAGTTCCTCACGGGTGGGGAG
>JAYZAN010000117.1:0-15770 GCA_036339675.1 Nitrospinota bacterium | reverse complement strand
GTACTGTTGGCCTTGGCCACGCCGATCCGGTCGCAGAAGTCGCGGATGGATTCCGGCGTAAACCCCCGCCGCCTGAGTCCGGAAATGGTCGGCATGCGCGGGTCGTCCCACTCGGAAACATGCCCCCCCTCCACCAGTTGTAGGAGTTGGCGTTTGCTTAAGACCGTGTAGGTCAGGTTGAGCCGGGCGAACTCGATCTGCCGCGGATGATAGATATCCAACTGGTCCAGCAACCAGTCGTAGAGCGGGCGGTGATCTTCAAACTCCAGGGTGCAGATGGAATGCGTAACCCCTTCGATGGAATCCGATTGCCCGTGCGCAAAATCGTACATGGGATAGATACACCACTTATTCCCGGTGCGGTGATGTTCCACCTTGAGGATTCTGTAAAGAACCGGATCGCGCAGGTTGAGGTTGCCCGACGCCATATCGATTTTCGCGCGCAGGACCTTGGCCCCATCGGCAAACTCCCCCTTCTTCATGCGTTCGAAGAGATCGAGGTTTTCCTCAACGGACCGGTTACGATAAGGGCTTTCCTTTCCCGGTTCGGTCAGGGTGCCGCGGTGCTCACGGATCTCATCGGCGCTCAGATCGTCCACATAGGCCTTACTGTCTTCGATCAATTTGACCGCGAATCCGTACAATTGCTCGAAATAATCCGAGGCATAGAACTGCCGGTCCTCCCAGTCGAATCCGAGCCACCTCACGTCTTCGATGATTGACTTGACGTAGACGTCCTCTTCCTTTTCCGGATTGGTGTCGTCGAACCGCAGGCTACATTTGCCGCCGAATTCCTCAGCGAGGCCAAAGTTGAGGCAGATTGACTTGGCATGGCCGATGTGCAGGAATCCATTGGGCTCCGGCGGAAAGCGCGTGTGCACCTTGCCTCCGAATTTCCCCGTTTTATTATCCTCATTAATTATGATGCGGATAAAATTAGATGTTGCCTCCGGCTCCGGCGCACCGCCGGAAGGGTCATCCGGGCTGCTTGGACTTACCTTTAAATTCTTATCCTTCATCATTACATTTCAGCCAGCAGAAGATTTCAAACAGCCGCCATACTAACATAAACCCTTGTTGCTGTTGGCGCTATAAATCATATCCCAAGTTCGGAAATATCTTTCACCTTGACCCTATCGTTCAGGTTCTTGGCTTTGAGCGCGTCTTCGATCATGAGGACGCAGAAGGGGCAGGAGACGGCGATGGTGTCGGGATCGGATTTCATCAGCTCGTCAACCCGGTTATGGCTCATCCTCGTTCCGGTTTTTTCTTCCAAGAGGAACCTGGCCCCTCCGGCCCCGCAGCAGGTCCCCCGCTCGCGGCTCTGTTCCACCTCCAGTTGTGATGCCGCCCCCACTTTTGCCTGGATCACCTTTCTCGGTGCGTCGTATTCCCCGTTGTGCCGACCCATGTAGCAGGAATCATGATAGACCACTTTTTCAGCGGATCGTTTGCCGACCGTTTTTCCCCGCTCGGTAAGCTGGGCCAGAATATCGGAGTGGTGGATGACTTCAAGCTCCACCCCGAACTCGCCGTACTCGTTTTTCATCGAGTTGAAACAGTGCGGGCAGTGAGTGATGATTTTACGTACGGATTTTTCCTTAAAGGTTTCGGCGTTACCGGCGGCCAGCATGTCGAAAAGGTATTCGTTCCCCGCCCGGCGGGCAGGATCGCCCGTGCACTTTTCGTCGTTACCCAGTATGGAAAAATCGACCCCCGCCTCTTTGAGCGAGGACACGACCGCCTGCGTGATTTTTTTCCCGCGTGTATCGAAGGACCCGTTGCACCCCACGAAATACAGGTATTCGGTGGGGTTGTCCCTGTCCCAGATTTTCACGTCCAGGTCCTGTGCCCAATCGTCGCGGCTGTTCCACGCGAAGCCCCAGGGGTTGCCGTTGGTCTCAAGCGATTTGAACGCTCCTGCGAACTCCTGCGGGTAACGGTCCTCGGCCATGACAAGCCCTCGTCTCAAGTCGATCATCTTGTTGACGAATTCGATCATGACGGGACATTCCTCCTCGCAAGCCCCGCAGGTGGTGCAGGACCAGACCGTTTCATCCTGGATCACCCGGCCCATAAGGCCGGGAGGTTGAGAATCCGTCTCACCTTTCTGGGCGCCCGCAAGCAGGCGCGGAGTCTCCCGGTTGAGGTGGTCGCGCAGCTCGATGGTGAATTCCTTGGGTGAAAGCGGTTTGCCGCTGGCAAGAGCCGGGCACACCACATCGCATCTTCCGCATTCTGTGCAGGTATGCAGATCAAGCAGTTTTTTCCATGAAAATTCCTCAATACGTGTGACACCGAGGGTTTCTTCATTTTCATTTTCGAAATCGATCCGGGACAGTCCGTTTCCCCCTTGTCCTTCTCTCGAAAAATAGACGTTGGGGATCGAGGTGACGATATGAAAATGTTTGCTCCTGGGAAGGAGCGTCATGAAAAAAAGGATGCATCCAACGTGGGACCAGTAGGCCAGGTTGTGGACATGGACCACGAAACTGGAATCCGGTCCCGCAATCATTGCGGAACCCATCAGTCCCAGCGGCACCCACCATCCCGCCGCTTCAGGATGCCGGGAAAGCCAGGCCGCATCGAACAGAACGTCACTGACCATGATGATGAGGATCAGCGCCAGGATGAGGATCCCTTCCCCTGACAAAGTAAGCCGTTGAGGACGAAAAACCAGTCTCCGGTACAAAGCATAGGACGCGGCAAGGGTCACCAACAGGACGAAACAATCTTTAATAAGTGAGTAGAGTTTTTCCAAAGTCTCCAAGCCGGGAAATTCAAAGGAAGTTTCCGGAAAAAATCCGATCACAAAAAACTGCGCGGCACGGATGAGAAAAACAAGGAAGCCCCAGAAGATCGCCGCGTGCATCCACCCAGGTTTCATGTCTTTGAACATTTTTGTCTGGACGAGTGCGATGGTGAGCGTATTCCACAACCGGGCAACAGGGTTCTCGAACCGGTTCTCTTTTCCGGCGAGGCTGAGCACCCTGAACTTCGGCCACAGCAAACCCAGAAACCAGACTAGGGCCAAGAGAGTTATCAGGCCGAGGACCAGGGGTTGGACATCGGGTCCGGTCCAATCCAGGGCCCGGTTATTGGAAACGGTCATTGTGTAATCCGACGGGAAAAAGGTGAGTCAACTCCGCCCAACGCGGGGTCAAAACTATAACGGGTCTTTCTTCATGAACCTGAAATGAGATTTAAAAATTTTTAAAATTTTCTAGTGTTTTGATTTAACGGGAATTACTGTTGAATTTGATTTCCCCTATGCTATATTTATAACAGGAGAGAAACTCCCATTTCCACTAACCATACCTTTTGTGGGGGCCATGGATTGTGCAAAGATTTCCGCGGTTTGAAATCCAAACTATTTTCTGGTTCGTTCTGGCAGGAATGATCTTCCTGACCGGTTCCCAAGTATACGCCATTCCAGTAGGAGATGCCTTCAATACCAATCAAGCTGAGATCGAGCCCGCCGCCGGGTTTCATCCTCGCAACGAAACACCTTCCACGAGGCACCCCTCCCTAACCCCGCAACTGAATTCGGAAATCAATGAACCGCATCCCATACCGGATTATCTGCTTCGATTCACCGAGAACGGCCGTCTTCCTCAGCAATACACGGACCTGCTCAAGCAGGTGCCGGTGGACCGGGTACAGAGCATGGTTTTCAACCAGCAGGCCTTTGACCAGATCCGCCGGATCGGAGTATCCGGGTTTGACAATAAGACCTTCTCCCCAAACAGGGACGAGTCGGCCGGGACCATATTGGCCAAGCATATATCCCAGGAACTTGAAATGGTGCAGGCCTACAGGGTGATTCCGCCCCCAAAAATGATTGACGCGCGGATAGAAATCATATCGTCACCCAATTTAAAATCTCTCCCACAGGAACAACCGTCAGCGGTCTCTCAGGATGCGGTGTCCGGACTGCCCTATTCCAGCGAGAAAATCGACGCGGTGATGATCGGCGCGGTCAGCAAATACTTGGATACGTACAGTGACAACCATGGGATCCGGAAAGAGAGCCTTTCCAGTGGTTTGGAATTCACCACCTTCTTGGTTAGCAGCAAGACGGGAGACGTCGTCTGGGGTGCGCGTTTCGTGGGAAACCAGGAAATCGGCTTACGCAGTCTGTTCAAAAGCGAACCGATCTGGATGAGCAGGGAGAAACTTTCCCGCGGAATTATGAAAAATGTATTAAAGTCTTTCTATAAAACCCGTTCTGTGCAAAAATAAATCGAGCCATCTCAAACCAGTTGCTGTATGACCGATTCATTTTACAATCCACAAAACCTTTCGGAATCTTCCCGGCCCACTCCCGAAATGGATAAAAAAAGACGGCTGTGGAGGAATATATTCCTCCTCAATTTGTGCATTTCCCTTTTGCTAGTCGGGTTTTTCTGGCTTCCCATTAAAATAGCGCAACTGGAAGAATTCGCCAATTCACCAAGCGTCAACCTGCCGCAAAAGGGGGAAACGGCCAAGAAGGAGGCTCCGAAGGTGGTGCCCACCCATTTCGGCAATATGCTGGAAACCCAGTATGCGATGGTCAACGCCTCGTCCGAAAAAGACTGGATATATTTCGATTTTTCCCGCGGGTCGGAGGTCAAAATCTACGATTCCTCATCGCTGGAATGGGACTTGGCGTTCAGGAGAAGCAAAGTCATCACCAACGGCGGGGCCACGAACAAGTTTGGAAAAGCGGGGATGCTGGATATGGGCGTGGTCGATTTCAATACGGTTTCAGAAGTACCTGATGACAACTATGTCGTGGATGTCTCCACCCGGACCGAAACGAAAAATCCGGTCCTTTTAAAATGGTATAAATATAACTACCTGAGCCATAAACTGTCCGCGAAAAAGAATATTTACGCCATCCGGACCTCCGACAATAAATTCGCCAAAATTCAGTTCATCAGTTTTTATTGCGATAACAAAGAAACCGGGTGCATCCGCATGCAGTATGTGTATCAAGATAACGGGTCCAACAGTTTCCTGAAAAATCGCGGAAGTTTCGCTTTCCCCGTGGCCTCCAACCCGGAATCCAATAAATCCTGATCCCTTTCCCGAAAACCCGGTCTCTTTAACACAAAGTATTTGAAAAATAATACTTTTTTATCCAGAAGGACCATATCCGGGACGGCTGTTTCCGAAAAACGCGGCCGGTTTTGTTCATGGAAAAATGGAATTAGAAATTAGCGTCCGGACATGTTATTTTAATCATCAAACAATTTTGAGGACGACGCCCCTTAAAGAGCGGCCAAGCTTTGTTTTGACAGTGATCCTATTTTTCTTTGGAGGAAATGTATGTCGAATTTGAAGGAAATTCTTTTCGCCCAATTGGCGAGCGACGGACTGACCAACCTGGTCGAAGAGTTACAGAACAAATACAAGCCCAAAAAAGGACGCCGGTTTCACCACAATAACATCACTTATGAAATCAGCCGCCCGGGCATCAAGGAAAATTTCATTGAATTCGAAATCAGTTCCAAAATTCCCGAAGATGAGCTGGACAGCTCAAAGGATATGAAGTCGTATTTTCAGGAAATCAAAAAAATCGTCACCAAGGGGAAAGAAAAACCGGTATCGATTGAAATGGAGAATATCGTCTGGGATTCCAAAAAAGATACGGAAAAGGAACGTGAATATGTAAAACTTCTTTATCAATACCCATTGGATGATCTGTATGACAATAAAGAAGTCATCAGCCGATTTAAAAAAATAAAAGCAACCAACGACCTAAGTTCCCTTCCCGATATACCCGGCGCTTATACCCTTCAGGGGAAACTGGTTTTAGCGATGGTGAAGGAAAAAATCATGGGTCTGGCCCGGGACAATGTCACCAACTTGGTTAATGCCAATAAGGAAGTCAAGGCGGCTATGGGAAGTTAATTTCTCATGCACCCATTCATTTATTTTTTAGGCCGGTCCCTACAACTGATCGGATTGGCCGTTATTTCCGCGGTGGTCCTGATGTTTTTCACCCAGACCAGCATGGAGCCCCTTTTGTATCTCACGATCATCGGCTTGATCCAGTTTTACGGGGGAACCTGGCTGTTGAACAGGAGTTCAAAATAATAATTTAAGGAGGCCTCTAATAATTCGAAATTATACGGTTTCGCAATTCGCTTGCCCTTTCAAATAAAGGGCAAGCTCATGGCAACGAGCAATTTTTAGAGGTTCCCTTAACTTTCAGACCCGCCTTCCCGTCCGGTGGTTTATGCCGGGAGGGAAGCTTATTTCCGAATTACAACCCGTTTCAGTTTTCCTTCCCGGTTTTATGAAAGAACTGCTTGCCAAACCAGGTTTCCTAGCTCCAGCTGGAACCATTGGGGCCGATGTCAGTTATTTGCTGGCTGTCGTATTCACCATCATGTTCCTGGTCGCATGGTGGCTGGCCAAGAAAGCACAGGGAACCAAGCACCATAAGCTAATTTTCGTGTCTATGGTGTCGATGATCATCTATTTTTGTGCGTACTATTACGCCAGGCAGCTGGGAGTGCTGGCGTTTGAAGGGAAGGAAGGTTTCGGCGGACCAGAATCCGTGTATAAAAACATTTTTCTCCCGGTGTTGACCACCCACCTTGTTTTAGTCACCCTCGGCCTGATCATGGCCTTCTATATGATCATTGAAGGGTTCCGGTCCAGCCAAAAAGTGGAGGGAGATTATTTTCTTCAGGCCGGGGAGCTGACAATCAACCCCAGGACATTTAAAATCGTCATGCTGACCCTCCTCGGATTGTGGGCCGTGAATCAGTTGTTTCTGTCCTTCGTCCGCCACGCCTCGTTCGGGGCCAGCCTAGCATGGGGGCTGATATTCGCCACCATTGCCCTAGTGGTCAGCATCGAAAAAGGGATTGAAAAACTGCTTCCCGACGGGTCCCGGCGGCACCGGATCCTGGGAAGGGGAACTATGGTCATTTTCGGCCTGATCCTGGTCACCAGCACACTGACCTACCTGATGCTGTACGTGATTTATCCTGCAAAATAAGGGAGTTTCTGGTTTTTTAGGGTGGATTTTGGAGGGTTGGGAATGCTTTTGCTGCAGCCCTTGAGGAGGAGAATATTCTTTAAAATGTTGGGAGATTTCCCCTTGACACTTTCAATTGGCCTGTGCTAAATTCTCCCAGATTATCGGGGACTATATTATATAACCTCAAAATACATGAGGAGGAGATAAACGGCTGTCAGGCCGTTCACTCCAAGGCCGATATAAACGATGGTATCGAAGATTTTTCCGTCTTTGCTGGCCATTAAGATCCCTGTTTTAAAGAAAAGTAAACGCTTGAAGTTAACATTCGACTTTTATAACTGTCAAGAGTAATTTGGTTGGCAGTTTTTATTTTGAAACACAAAGCAGGGGATGCTAATGGACCTTGAAAAACTTAAAGAGAAATCCGGACCTTGGATCTACGTCGCGACCGTTATTTTTTGTTTGTGGTTTTTTTACTGGTTCGCTTCCGTTTGGCGGTAACGGGCCGCGGCTTAATGAATAAAGAATATCCTTAAGGGGAAAGATACAAAAATGAATACACCTAATGCGCCTGTCGAAGAACAGAAAAGATTTATCACCGTAAAATCGATTACTTGGTTCATCATTGCGCTCATCGCCATGTCCGGGTATTACTACTTCATCAACTGGGGGTTGATGAAAGTTCAGGGACTCGACTTCCACTACCTGTGGGTTTCAGGCAGCGGTTGAGGACATTAATCTCCTCTGTATCGATTAAAAAAAATGACAAGCCCTTCGCACGGCTTGTCATTTTTTTTGCCTCGCAACCCGGTCTGCGGTAGCCTCATACCTTATACCTTTGCCAATCCCGGTCAATCATTATGAAAGGCGCACCATCCTGCAGAGTTTACCTGGTCCGACACGGTGAAACCGCCAATGCCGGAGAAGTCTGCTTCAACGGTCATTTTGACGTGAAACTCTCACCAAGCGGAGAAGAGCAAATCCAGAAGGTTTCGGATGCCCTGAAAAACGTTCCTCTCAAAGCCATCTATTCCAGCGACCTTATCCGCACCAAAAAAAGTGCTGAAATCGTCTGCATGCACCATGACTTTTCAGCCATCTCCTATGCAGAACTTCGCGAACTCTCTTTCGGGGAATGGGAAGGGCTGAGCGTCCGGGAAGTCAACGAACGGTTTCCGGACACGCTCGAAAAACGGCTGAATGATATTGAAACTTTTCAGGTCAAAGGGGGAGAGAACTTTCAGCAATTGAAAGAAAGAGTCATTCCGAAGTTCGAGGAAATTATTTCCCGCCATCAGGGGGGGGGCTGTATCGCCGTTTTGAGTCATGGCGGCGTCAACCGGATCATTTTGAGCCACATCCTCGGTATGCCCATAAAAAATATTTTCCGGGTCAACCAGGAATACAGTGCGGTCAATATCATCCAGTATTATGGGGACAGTCCCGTTGTGGAACTCATCGGTGGTTCCCATCAGCACATACACCCGCCCACCTGGTTGGAGAGAAAAATTTCCATTCAATGACAGGAAAATCCGGATATGAAAAACCAGCTGGTCGAAATCAAAAACGCCAACGTCTTCGTCAACGGCACACGGGTTCTCCATTCCCTGAACTGGACCATGAAGACGGATGAGAATTGGGCCGTGGTCGGCAACAACGGGGCGGGAAAGACCACCTTCATGAAACTGGTTTTCGGAGAATTAATCCCCGTTCATGGTGGGGTCGTTCGCTGGTTCGGTCACAAATCCCTCACACCTCTGGCGGAGGTGCGGGAAAAGGTAGGGTTCGTTTCCGCGGAATACCAAGAGAGCTATGGGAATCATGTGGCTGGCTGGGAAGTGGTGGCATCGGGGCTTTTTTCTTCGGTGGGTTTATACGAAGCGGTTTCTGAAAAACAAAAGAAAGCCACGTTAGAGTGGATGGATTTTATGGGGATCAGACATCTTGCCTCGACGCCGTTTGGGAGGATATCCTACGGAGAAGCACGGAGGATCCTTCTCGCCCGGGCCCTGATCAACCGCCCCAGTCTTTTGATCCTGGACGAACCGTGCACCGGCCTGGATATCCCGACCCGTGAACGGTTCCTGGAAACCCTGCAGAAACTGTCCGGCCCGAAAACCAGGATGGTTTATGTCACACACCGGATCGATGAAATCATGCCTTTCATCACCCATGTTCTTTATTTAAAAAATGGTAAAGTGTTCGCCGGGGGGGAAAAGGGGGATTTGCTGATAGACAAAACCCTATCCGGTGCCCTCGGCTGTCCCATTCGACTGCAGAACAACTCGGGACGCTTCTGGGTGACAGATATCCACCCCAAACAGCGAAAACGGCCGGGAAAAATCTTAAGCTTTCTACCTTCCTAATCTTACCAAACTGAAAAAAATACGGTAAAATCCATTCTCGGGCAAACTCAACAACAAGGGTCTTTCAAAAATGAAGCATCCCCTGGCAGCAGCTCTTACGGTATTTATGATGGGGGTCTTGGTCACTCAGGCTTCAGGCCAAAGCGCCGAGGAATGGTTCCTTCGGGGAAATGATTTAAGCCGGCAAGGACAGTTCGAAGATGCTGTCGAAGCTTATCAGAAATCTCTCAAGTCGGATCCGGCCTCAACAGTGGCCACCTATAACCTGGGTATCGCCCACAAAAATTTACGGCAGTATGAAAAGGCCGCACAGGCTTTCAAAAAAGTCGCCGAGATGGAACCGGGAAACCTGGACGCACAGTTGAGTCTCGGGAACGCTTATAATTTTCTGGAGCGCTGGGAAGATGCGATCGGTCCGCTCAACATTGTTATCCATCGCAGACAAAACGACGCGGAAGCGCACGGAAACCTCGGGTGGGCTTATTACAATTATGACAAGGGACCGCCTTTTAAAATTCTGGTGATCCTGAACCTGTCCAAGGCAGTGAAGTTGTTCAAGGAGCAGAATAACCCGAGGGCCGCCGAAGCCACTGAAAAAATTTTAAACGAAGCGCTGAAAAAATTTGCGACACAATTGAAACATTGAAAATTGCTTTGAAACAATAACCTTATTATTCAGAGAAAGAACCATGAATGCGGAAATCAAAGTCACCCCCATGCGCAACCAGGATTCCATTGAAATCACTGTAGAACAGGAGTTGGTTCCTTATGGAACCAGCCTCTCCTTTTCCGATACCGAATCAGCGGCCTCCCATCCGCTGGGGAGCGATTTGCTCAATATTCCAGGTGTTGCGAGTGTATGGATTATGGGAAAAGATATCATGGTGACCAAAGAGGAGAAGGCTCGCTGGGCCATCCTTCAATCCAGGGTCCTCGAAACCGTCAAGACCCATTGCGGGTGATGCCGGTTCCCGGTCCAAAATCGGAAACAGAACCGTCTTTTATCCAGGTTTAAAAAATTCCTTAAACACCTTGATGATATTTTCGTGGTTGCGGGTTCCCGCCATCTCCCTTACAGAATGCATGAAGAGCATGGGACAGCCGACGTCCACGGTCCGAATATCCAGGTTGGCAGCGATTATCGGGCCGATGGTGCTTCCGCACATTCTGTCGGACCGGACCACGAACTTTTGCACGGGAACCCCGGCCCGTTCGCACAACCCTTCAAAAAAAACGCTCGACATCCTTTCCGTCGCGTATTTCTGTCCCGTATTGGACTTGATCACCAGCCCCTGGTTGATCATGGGCAGATGGCCGGAATCATGCATTCCCGAATAGTTGGGGTGGACCGCATGAGCCATATTCGCCTAGATAAAGATGGAACGCGCCACCGCTCTCATACACGTTTCCCTGGGATGAATGGCCGTGCTTAAAGAGATTCGCTCCAGAACATCTTTCAGGAAGGAGGACCTGCCCTCCCTGCGCGGCTTCACTCCCCGCCTCTTCATGGGCGTAAAAAACCAGGACACTTGCCGCCGGGTCTGCATTTCAATTCATCCGCGACCAGTTTTTTCAAAATCTTCCGAGATTTCCGTTTATCATCCCCCAGGCCCAGGATTGGCGGAAGATGGGTCTACTTATTGAGAATCAAACCCTTGTCATTCACATTTCGGTTAAGATAGATCGCCAGTTGGGTAATGCGAAGAAGGGATTTCTTGAAATTGACCAGCTTCGAAACCGGCCCCTTCCTCGAACCCAATACCACCCTTCCCGCCAGAGAAAGATCCCTGTCGGTCCAGGTGGAAAGAAGGACTCCCCCATACACTTCTCCCCAGTTGAACATATCCGCTTTTCTCATAGACCGGGTTGGGTTTAAGACGCAGGTTGGGGCTGTCGGTATAAGCACAGATGATTTTAAACCCGGCCGATTCAGGGAACTTGGAACCGGTTGTAAAAATAACAATCGAGGAATTATTCCGGGTCACAAAATACCTGCCCTCCAGCACAAGATGCCATTCATCCTCTTCTTTCAAGCAGACAAAACCTTTCTCCCCGATCCGGGCTTCCAACGTGTCCACCACATGAAAGGGAGCGGAAGAGCGGTCAATGAAATCCAACAGGGATCGCCCGATTTTAAGATGGGTTTCCGATTTCTTTTTCATAAGAAAATCTATATTCCAAGGTTAATCGCGGTAAAAAAATCAGTGGAGGAGCCAAGAATCTCACAGATGGTTCCGGTTTTCTGCAGGTTTTGTTCTCATATCACGCCAATCCTTTTCGACAATCCCTTAAAAACAAAGAAGTTATCCGGCATACCCCCGCTATCCCCAAACCTTTCCGGGACAATTTGTTCAACAATTATTTTTAACTTGAGTAAAATGTCCTGAAAGCAAACCGAGGAACCTGCATATGGGACTGGTGCTGAAAGCAGATTTTAAAACCAAGCTGAACCAGAAACTTTCAAAGTTCGACCCGAAAAACTCCAACCCGGGATATCATGCAGAAATTTTTTCCGAACTTTTTCTGAATTTCCCCCAGTATAAAGCCCATGTCGCAGCGTACATAGAAAGAAATTATTGTTTTGTGGTCAACGACGAAGACCATGCCTACCCGCAATCTCTTCTCGACACTCTCAAACCGGATGAAGTCCGGATGCTGAACCAGTGGATTGTGAATCGAAACAATAAAGCCTCCGTTCTCAAGCAGGGCTGAATCAGAATTCTCCCAAAAAACTCAAAAACAAAATACCCGATAATTGTTTACCGATTATTTAACCGCGATACTGATGTCCAAAACCCGGGCGGTTTGAAGAATTCCCATCACCTTAATCACTTCCCCATAAGGCAGGTTTTTATCCGCCCGGATGATGGCCGCTTTTTTCTGTGTTTCAGGAAATTCGGCCAGCCGGATTTCCAGCATGCGCAGGGATGCCTTCTTTCCGTTCAGATAAATTTGTTTATCGGAAGTAATTTCGACGTTCAGTGCTTTCGGTTCTTCATCCAGGACAGAAGATTTAGAGGTGGGCAGGGAAATAACCATCTTACGGCTGAAGTCCACAAACACGGTGGACACCATAAAGAAAATAAGAAGGAGAAACACGACATCTATGAGGGGCGTTAAATCCAGTGCAAAGTTTTCTTCTTCATCTTTTCTAAAATACATTGGGCGATGTTGGAGTCAGATAAATAAAAATTATTCCCGGTTTTCAAAGAGCGCCTATACGGCCCGGACGCCACGCGGGGAAGCCGGAGGCGTCGAAGACGGTTTCTGACTTTTTTTCTTCTGGACGGCGTCATAGGAGAGTTCTTCCACCAATTGAAAAGAAATCTCCTCCATCTCAAAAACATAGCGGTCGACTTTGCTACGGAAATAATGATACAGCACCAAGGCCGGGATACCTACCACCATCCCTGCGGCGGTGGTGATCAACGCTTCCGAAATTCCGCTGGCTACAAGGCCGGGATTTCCCGTCCCGCTCTGGGAAATAACGTTAAACGCTTTTATCATCCCGAATACCGTACCCAGCAATCCCATCATTGGGGTGATATTGGCAATGGCGCCCAACACGCGGAGGTTGGAATTCATGAGGGAGGCCTCATGCTGGCCGGCGCCTTCAATGGCTCGCTCGATCTCGTCCAGCTTCCCTCCAAAACGCAACAGTCCCGTTTTGAGTATTCTCGCTAGCGAGTTATCATAAGCGTTGCACATCTGCAGACCCAGCTGGGTATCCTTCCAGTCCCAATGATTGCGGATATCCTCCAGGAATTTGGAATTGATGATATTTTTTCTGCGGAGGTTGTAGGCTCTTTCAATCCCGATACCCACTATCAGAACGGAGCAAAAAAGGATAGGGTACATCATGACCCCTCCCTTTTCGATGATCGAAAGGATCCGCCACTGGCTGACTGGTTCGGTCTCAGCCGCATGAGCGGTACCTGCGAGGAAAACCAAAGTACTCAAAAGGATGCTTGAAAATGTTCCAAAGCTGAATGGGCGCATCATGATTTCTAAATAACATTCCGAAAAGGCTAAAACCCAGCCCTAATCCTGCATTTATAGCATGAACCCCCTGACCGCACAAGCCACAACGGCCGGATATCATATATTATAAACCCCTTTAATAAAAAGGATTAATATTATATAGTTAACAGAGTTTCCCTGAGCGGTCCGCCCATGTCGCAATTCAAATTTCCAGTTTTTTTCTCAGCCGTTGTTCTCCTTACCGCTCCCATCGTTTGGTTGTCGGGGTGCTCAACGACCCCTGTGGAAGACACCTCTCCTCCCCAGATTCTTATCGCCGAAGGAAAGGAGATGCTCGAAGTGGATAATGGCGAGGAAGCCAAACTCAAGTTCCAGAGTATTCTTGAAGACTATCCGGACAGTAAAGAGCGGGTCACCGCCCTTCTGCTCCTTGCAAGGGCGTATTACCAGGATAGGGAATACGAGGAATCCAAATTTCACTTCAACAAGTTTATCGAATTGTATCCGGCGCATCCAAACGTTGACCACGCGCATTTTTACAAGGCCATGTCCGATTACAAGATGATGGATATCTCCTCCAGGGATCAAGCCAGCACACGGGATGCCCTCGAAGGCTTTGAAAATCTGATCAAGAATTTTCCAAAAAGCTCCTACCGGAAAAAGGCGGAAGAGAAAAAACATGAATGCTGGAACAATCTGGCCAAAAATTATTTTGAAATCGGGAAGTTCTATTTTCGGACCGGTTCCTATCAATCCGCCATTATTAGGTTTAAAAAATTTATAAACCTTTACCCCAACCAGTCCTTCATGGATGAAGCAGTGTTCCTTTTGGGGGAATCTTATTTCAACGAGCAAAATTATCAGGAAGCCAAAGGCTTTTACAAAAAGCTTCTCAAGCAATATCCGAGAAGCCTTTTTGCCAAAGAAGCGCGTCTTCGTTTAAGAAAACTCCATTAACTTTTTATCAATATGGCCGCCAAAACAAAAAAAAGTTCTGGAACGGAAACCAAAGGCAGGAAGAACGAAAAAAAACCAGGGCCTGCGGACACACTGACTCAGTATATGAATGAGATCAGTAAAATCCGGATACTCACCCGGGAGGAAGAAGTTAAACTGGCAAAGAAAGTAGCGAGTGGGGATTTCCAGGCCCTGCAGGAACTGGTCAAAAGAAATCTCAAGTACGTCATCACCGTCGCGAATAAATATCGCGGCTGCGGGCTTTCCCTGCAGGATCTGATTGAAGAAGGAAATATCGGACTCATCCAGGCGGCAAAACGATTCGATCCCGGCCGCCATGTCAAGTTCATCACTTATGCGGTCTGGTGGATTCGACAGGCCATCCTGCATGCCCTGGCCGAACAATCGGGAACCGTCAAATTGCCGGTCAAGCAGGTTGGAAAAATTTTCAAAATTGACCGGAAACAAAACGATCTCACTCAAATTCTAGAACGCGAACCCACCCGGGATGAAGTGGCCAGGGACCTGGGTTATCAGGTGGAAGAAATCGAGTCCATCATGAGGGCCTACCGGACCCACGTTTCTCTGGACACCCCTCTTCGGGAAAGCGACTCTACCCCTTACCTGGAATTGCTGGAAAACCCAAATACCATTCCGTACGACGACCAAATTATGAAGGAAACTCTGAAAGCGAGGATCGAGAAGCTCCTGGACGATCTACCGGAAAGGGAGAGCTTGATTCTCAGGATGCGGTTCGGGTTTGTCGGCGAATCCAAAACCCTGGAGGAAATCGGAAAAAAGGTGGGCCTATCCAGGGAACGGGTCCGGCAGATTGAAAAAAGGGCCAAAGCCCGGCTGCGATCCAAATCCAAAGACACCGCTCTCATGGACCACATCATTTAAAACGACTGTGCGGGTTGCCCCCTAAAAGACGATGACAACCTACCTCATCTGGATTTCAGCCTACCTGTTGGGATCGATTCCTTTCGGATTCCTGGTCGCCAAAGCTCAGAATATCAACCTCAGGGAACACGGCAGCGGCAATATAGGGGCCACCAACGTCGCCCGGGTCTTGGGAAAAAAACAGGGTCTGCTGACTTTAATCGGAGATACCTTAAAAGGCCTGGCCGCCGTGGCTATCGCTACCGTTTTCCTGGGACAAGAAATGGAAATCGCCGTGGCGGGGCTGTTGGCTTATCTAGGCCATCTCTTCTCCATTTTCCTGAAATTTAAAGGTGGGAAAGGAGTGGCGACCGGGCTGGGCATCCTCCTTTTCCTTATGCCCAAGGCGGCCCTGTGCACGGTGGCCGTTTTTGCCGCTACCCTGTTTCTGTCCGGGTACGTATCAATCAGTTCCATTCTGGCCGCATTGCTCTTGCCCGTGTTCGGCATATTTCTGAACGCCCCTGTGGCCTATATTTTCACCGCCACCCTGATCGCCATACTGACCACCCTGAAGCACCGCGACAATTTCCAGCGCCTGATGG
>JAYZAN010000116.1:0-10386 GCA_036339675.1 Nitrospinota bacterium | reverse complement strand
AGAAACATTGTTGGGCAGGTCCATTTCCTTCAGCGTATCGTTTATGAATTGCGCGAGTGCTATATTTGCTGGTTTGTTTTCGTTGAAAATGGACGGTAATGTACCTGTTCCGTCAGTCGTGGTTTGTTGGGAAAAACTTTGAGGAATAGAAATTGACACAGCACATAAAAGCAGTGATATCCCAATGACAAGTTTTTTTAATCCCATACTAAAATACCCCCATAATTGATTCACTTTTCCGAGATGCCCAAAATTAAACGCCATTTAGAGTTAAAAAACAATAATTAAACACTATTTAGGATTAAAAAAATGACATTTTTTTTTCAAAAGCGAACCGCAGTATCTAACAAATCGGTTGATTAGAAGGGATACGGGGATACAGGGATGCGGTTCGTGAAGCCAGTTCAAAGTAAGTGGCCAATTTTAAAAAGGAAAATGAGCAGTTAAAGCAATTGGTTGCCGAGATTGCTTTGAAGAACCGCATGCTTAAAAAAAGTCTGAATGGCACGGATTCCAATGGAGCCGATGTATGTGGATTGGTCCAACGGAGAAGTTGGAGATCATCCGGATCGTGAAGAAATCAGAGCTTTCCGCGGGCAAAAAGGTTGATTTTTGACCCTGGTTTTACCGAGTATAAAAAATCTTATTATGATTCTTGCGTCTTGGCGGCATCAAAATATAAGGAGGGCTTTGCCACCTGAAAAGGTTGCAAAGCCTTTCTTTTTGGTCTAAATTGTTCAAATCGTTATGAAAATGATTAAATGTTACATCCAGCACGAAAAACTTGAGGCGGTAAGGGAAAAGCTGTTCGAGTTGGGGGTACCGGGGCTATCGGTCAAGGACGCAAAGGGAATCGGCAAACCTATGAGCCAGTTGCAGTCAAGCCCGGATTCGAAAGTACCCCAATTTCATCCCAACGTGGAAATTTCCATTGTTCTTGAGAATGAGGCGGTCGGCGAGGTTGTGGAAACCCTAGTGGCTACGGTCCAGACTGGAAACCTGAGTGACGGAAAAATCTTTATCCTTCCGGTTGAGGACGCGATCCGGATTCGCACCGGGGAAAAAGGGACGCAAGCCCTTTATTGATAAACCTCTCTCGCCCTTCCCCAGAAACGCTTATCTCCTGAAAACTGAATGACCCATTTCTTTTTGCTCGGGCAAGCGGTCCTTGATATCGAAAATTATTAAGCAGGTAAAAAACCGTATTGCTGATGCGGCGGAAAAATCTGGAAGAAATCCGCAAAGCATCAGGCTCGTAGCGGTTTCCAAGGGAGTTTCATTCGAAAAGATTACCGAATCCGGAAACTGTGGCCACCAACTTTTCGGGGAAAATAAAGTCCAGGAGGCGATGGAAAAAATCGAGCGGTTGGGCAGGGATTTTTACCGTTGGCATTTCATAGGGCATTTACAAAAAAACAAAGTCAAATTTGTGGTGGGTCAGTTCGATTTGATCCATTCCATCGACAGCGCATCCCTGGCGGAGGCAGTGCATAAAAAAAGTTGTGAACACAATACAGTGACTCCCGTTTTGATACAGGTCAATGTCTCGGGGGAAGAATCCAAGTTCGGGGTGGATCCAGGAAACTTGAAAAAAACATTGCAGAAAATTGTCGGGTTGAGGGGGCTCAGGGTGGAAGGGTTGATGACCATCCCTCCCTGGGATCCCGACCCGGAGAATTCGCGCACTTATTTTTCCTTGTTGCGGACCCTGCGTGACGATATGGTAAAACTGGGAATGGACCATATCGGGCTGGATGAGTTGTCCATGGGGATGTCCCACGATTTTCACGTTGCGATTGAGGAAGGAGCGACCCTGGTGCGTTTGGGCACCGCCATTTTCGGTCCCAGGAAAACCACCGGATAAAAGGCCGGGGCATGCATATTTGTCCGGCTTTAAAATGGAAATTAATCTTGGAGAAATGAATTGTGCTGACGAGTAAAAAAATAGGATTTATTGGGGGAGGAAACATGGCGGGAGCCATGATCAAAGGGTTGATCACCGCCTCCTTCATAGAAGCTAAGAATATTCTGGTGGTAGACGTAATTCAATCAAGACTGGATGAGTTGCATTCGGAATATAAAGTCCGGGTCACTAAAGATAGCCGGGAGGTGGTGTCCAAAAGCGATGTCGTTATCTTGGCTGTAAAACCTCAGTTGATGCAGAAAGTTCTGGAGGGCATTGCGGATTTAAAAATCGACAAAAAACTTTTCATTTCTGTTGCGGCGGGATTTGCTATCAGTACCATGGAACATATTTTGAACCACGGGGGCAGTCGGGAACCTTGTATTATTAGGACCATGCCTAACACGCCGGCTCTGGTCCAGGAGGGAGTGACTGCTATTTCTGCGGGATCGGAGGTTACGAAAGCTGATTTAAAAATAGCCCATCGCATTTTTGAAGCCATAGGGAGAACCGTTGATGTGGATGAAATCCACCTGGATGCCGTCACCGGCTTGAGCGGGAGCGGACCCGCTTATATTTTCATGATCATCGAAGCCCTTTCGGATGCCGGTGTGAAAATGGGATTGTCCCGGGATGTGGCCAATATTCTCACTATTCAAACCGTGCTGGGATCCGCGAAACTGGCCCGCGAAAGCGGCAAGCATCCGGGCGAATTGAGGGATATGGTGACCTCCCCGGGTGGCACGACAATTTCGGGCCTACATACCCTGGAGGCGGGAGGACTGCGAACGTCCTTGATGGATGCGGTAGAGATCGCTACCCAGAGATCAATAGTCCTGGGGAAAAATGCTTCGAAGGAGGGGGAGCAACAAACTCCCGAAGAAGATCGCTGAGTTTAAACAGAAGATGCGTCGGTTTTATTTCCCGCGGATTTTCTGCCATTCTCCCCAGCCCACAATCCCGAACCCGATAAATAAAAGCCAGGTCGGATGAAGCACGTGCTCCGGCTTTTGGAAATAAAGGAACAGCATCAGCAGCACCCCGCACATTATGACCGTCAACCCTGTATAGACGTTGCTCAGCCCTTTCGAGAAGAGGTCGGGATCTTTCAGTTCCTTTTTGACTTCTGGGCGAAGCTCTACTTTGAACATGGCGTCAATGTGCTGGAGTTTAAACGTCATTTCGCCCGGTGAGTTGGGAGCAACCCGCCGTTCGAATCGAACACCTTATTCCGGATTGGATGAGGGGTCGCCATTTTTTTTAATGGATTCGTTCATCCTTCCTGATCGAAAACCTTCGATATCCACCGCAACGAATTTAAACCCGATTTTTTTAAATTCCTGTTGAACCCGGTCGGTCACGGATTTCTCCATGAACCGGGAAATGTCTTCCTGGAGAAGTTCGATGCGCGCGATATCGCCGTGATGCCGGACGCGCAGCTGATTAAAACCCAGGGAATACAGGAATCCTTCCGCCTGTTCGATCATGGATAATTTTTCCATCGTAATGACTTCTCCGTAAGGAACCCTGGATGAAAGACAGGCCATGGCCGGTTTTTCCCAGTTGGGAAGTCCCATTTCCTTCGCCACGTCCCGCACATCCTGCTTGTCAAACCCCGCGTCCGCCAGCGGACTCAACACCCCAGCCTCTTTGCCTGCGGAGATCCCCGGGCGATGATCGCCTAAATCGTCCTTATTGACGCCGTTCAGGATATGCGCCAGTTTATGCTCCGATGCCACGCTGGAAAGTTTATCGTACAACTCAGATTTGCAGAAGTAACACCGGTTGACGGGATTTTTTAGATAATCCGGTGAAGAGGTTTCACAGGTGGCGATGATCTTGTGGTCCACCCCTAGAGTGCGGGCCAAGCGGGCTGCCTGTTCCAGTTCTCTTTGCGGCAGGCTTTCCGATTGAGCCGTTACAGCAAGAACGTTTTTGCCCAGGACCGAATACGCCACGGCCAGTACCAATGTACTGTCCACTCCGCCTGAAAACGCTACGAGAGCGCTCCCCAGTTTTTGCAATGAAGATTCCAGATGTTCGCGTTTTTGGGCAAGAACCATAATTTGAAAAATCCTGTGAGTATCAGGATAAGGGTAGCATAAACCTCGGGTGGAAAAAAGAATCCGGGAACAGGTAGGGCTGTTCCCGGATTTCGAGGAGGAGGTGTTTCTTTGGAGGTGAACCATTGGGTGATCCACCTCCCTACATTCAGTTTAAACCCGTTGGTTTCTCACGGAACATTTTTATGAACTCGAATTCTTGAAGGGGTCATGGTGAACAGGTTCCATTTTGATGTGACACCAAAGGGTCCGCTAAGTTCCTAAAACTAAAACTGTTTTTTGATTGGGACTGGGTGCTCCAGAAGAAATGCTGGACATAAACTACAGTTTTAGGAGCCAACCTCTCAATAGAAAACGGAATCAAAGAAATTTTTTTAAGAGAAAAAACGAATGGGGTTGGGTGAATCGAAAGTCAGCCGCCTATGGCGTGCATGGCCCTCTGCGGCCGTTCGAAATCATCTAGATTGATTTTGTGTCCCGGCTCCTTGTTTCGGACAGCCTGGATGATCGTCTCGGCGATGTCTTCATCGCTTTTGCCGGAACGGATCAGATCCTTTAGATTGGTTTCGTGAGTGGAGAATAGGCAGGTACGCAGTTTGCCGTCGGCGGTCATGCGAATCCGGTTGCAATGATCGCAGAAAGGATTGCTGACTGCGGTGATAATTCCGATTTTTCCTTTACCGTCGGCAAATTTGTATTCGCTGGCCGGGCCTATCTCTAGGGAGTTCTCGATGGCAACAAGTTCGTATTTCTCCCGGATGATGTCTAATATCTCATGGCCGAAAAGAACTTTGTCCCGCTCCCAGGTTTGATCGGAATCCAGGGGCATGAACTCGATGAAGCGAATTTCGAATCTGTCGGAACGTCCCATTTCGATCAGTTTCATGATCTCTGATTCGGAAAAGTTGCGCATGGCGACGGCGTTGATCTTGATGGATTGAAACCCGGCCTGTGAGGCTACGCCAATCCCTTCCAGAACCTCATTCAGGCAGTCTCTGCGGTTGACATGGCGGAATTTTTCCGGGTCCAGAGCGTCCAGACTTATATTGAGCCTTTTCAATCCGGCTTTCTGAAGGGCTTCGGCATGATCTTTGAGGAAGAAGGCATTGGTCGTCATGGCGATATCGTCAATCCCTTCCACACCTGAGAGCATACGGATCAGCACCGGGAGGTCCTTGCGCATCAGGGGTTCTCCCCCGGTCAACCGCAGGCGGTTGATCCCCAGTTTGGATACGATGCCGGCCACTCGGGTCAATTCCTCAAAGGTCAGCAACTTGCTCCGGTTCATGAATTCGACGTTGTCCGCGGGCATGCAATAGGTACATCGGAAATTGCATCTGTCGGTGACCGATATCCGAAGGTTGACCACCGTTCGTCCCATTCCGTCAACAAGTAGCCGTTCTCTTTGTTCCATGCCTTGGGTCCTTAAAGCGGTTGCCGGCGCGGAAAATCCACTCCGGAAGGGGTGATATCAAGGTTCGGACTGGGAAACCAAGTATCTTTCCAAACCCTTTCCATCTGTGCGATGCTTGCGACAATTATAACCTTTTTAAAGGGATTATACACTTGAATAGTTTAGAGGCACTCATAAGCATGCGAAAGGTTTAATGATTCAATGGAAGCAGGCCGATTTTACCCATCCTGACGCCCAAGGTATAAAATAACTATTTGTTTCTATTGTAATTATAGGAATATGATGTGAAACGGTGAAAGCCATTGCCCCCGAAAAGGATATTTTTTGAACGGCAGCGGAAGGCAGATAGCTGTTCGAGTTTTAAGGTTAGGAAACCGTTAAATATAAAGAACCTTGGTTTCCCTCAGGCATCTAATGTATGTTGAGTTGAGACGAGGGATAAAATATAATGTTTTTAATCACTTTTCGGGTTTGGGACGCCTTTCTGATATCTTGGCCCACATGAATTTTACTTATCGGATTTACAATAAGGAAATGTCAGTCGCAGAGGAAAAATTTTCTGGCAAGTTTGACAAGGCCGCCGGTCAACCCGACCATCGGGGTGCCCACTATCAGGAAGACGCAAAAGAACGTGGAATGGCCCTGGTCGAAGCGAAATACAAAGATACAAAATTGTACTGGCTGGTGGATATCATAGAAGACCGCATTTACAGCGCCAAATTCTTTGCGTATGGCGGGAAAGTTTCCCTGGCAATCGGAGAAACTCTCTGTTCCATGGCCCAGGGGCTGTCCGTACAGGAAGCCTGCTCTCTTTTAGGTTCCGATGTTGAAAGAAATCTTCGGGACGATCCCGATGTACCCGCTGTTCCCGAATCGAAAATGGGAAAGTTCGTTGTGGTCGAGGAATTGTTGAAGATTGTCAATGACGACTTCCCGGCGGCAAAGGCGATTGCCCAGGCCAGCGCGTCGATTAAAAAAGAGGATGTAAAATCGACGGCGGAGTTGACCATGGCCGAGCAGGCCTGGATGGGTTTGGGTGAAGAGATGCAAATTGAGCAGCTGGATCTGGTTCTGGATGAAAAAGTCCGCCCCGCCTTGATGAATGACGGGGGAAATATCAGGGTCCTCAATGTGGTCGATGGTGAAAAAGTCATGATAGAGTACCAGGGGGCCTGCGGCAGTTGCGGGTCTTCGCTGGGGGCCACACTTTCATTTATAGAGCAGGCGCTTAGAAGAGATGTGTATAATGGGTTGACCGTTATTCCGAACATGTAATATAAATTTTCTTTCCCCATTGAGGGTCATAATATGGAATCCGATCAAGATGTCGTTTCCGAAGTTGTAGAAAAAAATGAATACAAATACGGTTTCGTCACCGACGTCGAAACCGAAACGTTTGCCAAAGGGCTGAATGAGGATGTCATTGCAGCCATTTCCAAAAAGAAAAATGAACCCAAGTTCATGCTCGATTTCCGCCTCAAGGCATATCGGAAATGGTTGACCATGAAGGAGCCAGCCTGGCCCAATGTTCATTATCCCCGCATAGATTTTCAGGACATTTCTTATTTTTCCGCTCCCAAGCAAAAGAAAAAACTGGAAAGTCTCGATGAGGTGGACCCGGAGGTTCTCAGGACCTTCGAGAAATTGGGTATTCCCCTGGACGAGCAGAAGAAGCTGGCCAATGTCGCCGTCGATGCGGTCTTCGACAGCGTCAGCGTGGCGACCACTCACAAGAAAAAATTAATGGAAGTGGGAATTATTTTCTGCCCCATTTCAGAGGCTGTGCAGGAGTATCCGGAACTGGTAGAAGAATACCTGGGAACGGTGGTTCCCATCGGAGATAATTTTTATGCGGCCCTCAACAGTGCCGTGTTCACCGACGGCTCCTTCGTTTACATTCCCCCCGACACCATCTCCCCCATGGAACTCTCGACGTATTTTCGGATCAATACCGAGGAGACTGGGCAGTTCGAACGTACCCTGATCATCTGCGCTGAGAATAGCTATGTTTCCTATCTGGAGGGTTGTACCGCCCCGCAATTCGATACCAACCAGTTGCATGCCGCGGTGGTGGAGTTAGTGACCATGGATAATGCAGAAATCAAATACAGTACCGTACAGAACTGGTATGCGGGCGATCCGGAAACGGGTAAAGGAGGTGTTTACAATTTTGTGACCAAGCGGGGGAAATGCCTGGGAGACAATTCGAAGATTTCATGGACCCAGGTGGAAACCGGTTCGGCGATCACCTGGAAGTATCCCAGTTGTATCCTGCAGGGGGACAATACGACTGGAGAGTTTTATTCAGTGGCTTTGACAAACGGGCTTATGCAGGCCGATACGGGCACGAAGATGATCCATATCGGGAAAAACACCCGGTCCAGCATCATTGCAAAGGGAATATCGGCAGACCGCTCCAGCAACAGCTACCGTGGCCTGGTCAAGGTGAACAAGGGCGCAGTCAATGCCCGGAACTACACCCAATGTGACAGCATGCTGGTGGGAGACCAATGCAGTGCGCACACCTTTCCCTATATAGAAACCGGAAACAGCTCCGTTCAGGTCGAACACGAGGCCTCCACCTCCAAAATCAGCGAAGAGCAGTTGTTCTATTTTGAACAGCGGGGAATTTCCAGGGAAAACGCCATCACCGCGGTCATCAACGGATTCTGCAAAGAGGTCTTCAGGCAGTTGCCCATGGAGTTTGCCGTGGAGGCTCAAAAGCTGTTGACCCTCAAACTGGAAAACAGCGTCGGTTAAAACCCGTTTTCCGGTGGAATTTTCCGGGCCATTCAGAAAAATTAACTGGAACAAAGAAGAAGGGTGCAGATTATTGCATCCTCTTTTCTTTTAAGCAGAACAAAGTTCCGTTTTGAAAAACGATTATTCACTGAGGTTTTTTTTATGCTGGAAATAAAGGATTTACGTGCCGGGTTTGAAGGCACAGAAATTTTAAAAGGGGTCTCGCTATCGGTCCAAAAAGGGGAGATCCATGCCATTATGGGGCCCAACGGTTCGGGCAAAAGCACCCTGGCCAAAATCCTGGTCGGGCATCCTTCCTATGAAGTAATGGGTGGAAAGGTTCTGTTTGAAGGAAAAGACCTTCTGGAGATGAGCACCGAGAACCGTTCGCTCGAAGGTGTTTTTATGGGATTTCAGTACCCGGTGGAGGTCCCTGGGGTCAATAATGCGGAATTTCTCCGTATGGCCTACAACGCCAGGCTTGTGATACATGGAAAAGAGGAACTGGATCCGCTGGAGTTCGACGATATTCTCAGTGAAAAAATGAACTCACTGGGGATGGAAAATAAATATAAGGAACGAAGCCTCAACGACGGGTTTTCGGGAGGCGAGAAAAAGAAAAATGAAATCCTGCAAATGTCTATTCTGCAGCCGAAACTCGCCATTCTGGATGAAACAGATTCGGGTTTGGATATCGATGCCCTGAGAGTGATTGCCGAAGGTGTTAATAAGCTGGCGCACAAGGATAACGCGCTGATTCTGATCACCCATTATCAAAGGTTCCTGGATTATATCGAGCCCGATCATGTTCATGTAATGGGCAAGGGAAAGATTGTGAAATCCGGTGAAAAAGGCTTGGCCCTGGAACTGGAAGCCCAGGGTTACGATTGGTTGACGACCGTTGAAGACTGAGGATGGAGCAAAGACTATGACCCCTACGCTTGCAGATACATCCAACGGGATCGAAACCAGGGTTCTTGATCTCCATAAAAAATTTCTGGAAACGGGAAAACCACATCCCAATCTGTTGCCCTTTAACGAGTCTTCCATCAACCGATTTGAAACGCTCGGCTTCCCGCATTCCAAGCATGAAATGTATACCTTCGTCAATACGAAGAAACTTGCGGCCACCGGGTTCTCTCTCCAGTGGGAGGGCCAGATCGAAAAGGAATTTATTCAACGCCATATTTATCCTGGTTGCGAATCGAGTTATCTGGTGCTGGTAGATGGCGTGTTCCGGCCGGAACTGTCCAATCCCATCGCGTTTGGGACCGGGCTGAAAATTTCTTCCCTCGCCGACGCGGTTTCCGATCCTTCCATCAAGAAGTATCTGTCCGAATCCATCGACAAGGAGAATGACGCCTTCGCCGCGATCAATGGAGCGTTTTTAAAGCATGGAGTGTTTCTGGAAGTGCCGCCAAAAAAGCAATTGGAGCCCCCTTTGCAGATTCTTCATGTTTCCACGGGGTCCGATTCGGAACCGGTGACGACCCATCCGAGGCTTTTCGTAAAACTTGGAAAGCTTTCCGAATTGAGGATGATCATCGAGTTTGCCGGCAAACGCGGAAACTATTTCGTCAATTGCGTCCAGGATTTTCTGGTGGGGGAGGGAGGGGGCATCACTTACGCCCAGGTTCAGTCCGATCCTTCAAACAGCTGGAATTTCTGTAAAAACCGCTTCCATCTGGACCGAAACAGTTGGACGATTGCAGACAATGCCTGCCACGGGGCTAGGCTGGTCAGGAATCATTTTGAAGTCCATCTTAAGGACGTCAATGCGGAGTTGAGGTTGAACGGGGTGAGCGTGCTTAAAAACGAGGAGCAGGTTCATAATTTTGTCCGGGTTCACCACGAGTCGCCGCATTGCACCAGCAACCAGAAATTCAAAAACGTCATCAACGATAAGGGGAGAGCAAGTTTTGACGGCACCGTCATAGTGAATCCCGGAGCGCAGCTCACCTATTCCGACCAGTTGATCAATAATCTCATGCTGTCGGACGAGGCGCGCGCGGACAATAAACCGACCCTGATGATTTTCGCGGATGATGTTAAGTGCACCCACGGGGCCACCGTGGGGCAGATCGATGAAACGCAATTATTTTATTTGACCACCCGGGGGCTTTCACAGGACAGGGCCAGGGAGCTTTTGACGAAAAGTTTTGCCGAAAGCATTATTCAGGAAATGAAGTTTCCGATGGTGGTGGAAGATCTCAACAACACTCTTCTTAAGAAACTGGAACAAGGCCATGGGTGATACAGAAACC
>JAYZAN010000115.1:0-6379 GCA_036339675.1 Nitrospinota bacterium | reverse complement strand
GCCTTGATGGGGCCGAACGTATTGAAAGCGAAAGTCGGGGATAAAGTCCGGATGTACTTCGGTAATATCGGCCCCAACGGGATTTCTTCCTTCCATATCATTGGGGAAATATTCGACAAGGTCTATGTCGAAGGGGCTCTGGACGGTACGGTCAATCGAAACGTGCAGACCACCCTGGTTCCTTCTGCGGGTGCCGCCATCGTGGAATTCGAGATCGATGTTCCCGGTTCCTATACTTTGGTAGATCACAGCATATTCCGGGTTGCCAAGGGAGCGATCGGCCAGATCGTCGCAGAAGGCCCGGACAATCCTAAAGTGTTCCGAGCTGGCAAATGATCCTAGCTATTCAGGGTGGTTTGACAATCAATATTCCTTTATCTAAAATAAGTTTTCAAACCCTTGAACTTTTCAGCGCCAAAAACGCGCTAATTTATCTTGGAGGAGACATGAAGCGATTTTCCGGATATTTTTTAATGGTCACTACGGCTTTTTTGTTCCTATTCGGTTCTGCAGTCATGGCGGAAGAGATTGCCGTGATTAAAACACCCAAAGGGGTGATGGAACTTAAATTTTTTAAAGACAAGGCTCCCGGTCATGTCAAAAACTTCATCGACCTTGCCAAGAAGGGGTTTTATGATGGAACAACGTTTCACCGGGTGATCCCCGGGTTCATGATTCAAGGCGGCGACCCCAACACCAAAAGCGAGGACCGTTCCCAGCATGGTAAGGGTGGCCCGGGTTATACCATCAACGCCGAGTTCAACGAGACCCCGCATGACAGGGGTGTTCTTTCAATGGCCCGCTCCCAGGACCCGAACAGCGCCGGTTCGCAGTTTTTCATCGTGGTTAAGGGTTCACATTTTCTGGACGGGAAGTACACCGTTTTCGGAAAAGTGATCAAGGGAATGGATGTGGCGGACAAAATCGTAGCCGAACCTCGCGACGGCAGGGACAATCCCAATGTAAAAATAGAAATTAAGGTCATGATCGAGGATCGCTAACTCGATCATTCAATCAAATTATTTCAGTTTGGAGGTATAGTTGATGGGAACACTCAAAGGAGTGATCGAAACCACCCTGGGAACGATTGAGGTCGAATTTTTTAAAGACACGGCTCCCGGTCATGTCAAAAACTTCATCGACCTTGCCAAGAAGGGGTTTTATGATGGAACAACGTTTCACCGGGTGATCCCGGGTTTCATGATTCAGGGCGGCGACCCCAACACCAAAAGCGAGGACCGTTCCCAGCATGGTATGGGTGGCCCGGGTTATACCATCGACGCCGAGTTCAACGAGACCCCGCATGACAGGGGTGTTCTTTCAATGGCCCGCTCCCAGGACCCGAACAGCGCCGGGTCGCAGTTTTTTATTGTGGTGAAAGACTCTCATTTTCTCGATGGCCAGTATACCGCTTTCGGAAAGGTGACCGATGGGATGGATGTGGCGGATAAAATAGTTTCCATGCCCAGAGACCCCCAGGACAATCCCAATGAAAGAATCGAGATGAAAAGTGTTCAGGTGGAAGATCGGTAACCACCTGTTTTATCCACCGAGCTTCTGATTTATTTGAAAAGGTCCGCTCAAGTTATGGAAACAGAATTTTCAATCAAGATTTTTGAAATAATGCAAACTTCTACCCCCTCCGGTAGGCATTCTGAAGATGGGGAACCCGCGGGGGATACAATCCGGAACCTGGTTTTGGATAATTGGGAAAAGTATGAAAAAATCCAGATCTACTTCGATGGAATCGTGCAAATGACCCGTCCTTTTGCGGATGAGGCATTCGGCAAGATCCTGGAAAAGTATTCCCTGGAAGATTTCAATCAGAAAATTCATTTTCCGGATGCCAATGACAGGCACGTCAAGGAACTGAACAATGCCTTGAAGTTGAGGATGAAGATCATCAAGATGCATAAAGAAAGGCAGGATGCCCTGGGGGAAGGTTGACGGACGGTAAGGTGTTCTATTTAGATGGGGTTTTCCCTACTTCCTGGATCACCACTTCCGCGAACTCCTGGGCCGCTGATGCGTTCTTGGCGGCGATGACGCGGTTGTAAACAGTTACCTCTTCGCCACAGGGAAGGGCCTTGGCTTTTTCAAGCTCGCTCAAAATCTTTTTATCCTCTTCTGCGGCAACCTCCACGTTTTCCAGCAGTCCCGCGATTCCCAGGCAGGGGACACCCCAGCCGATCGCTGAAACCACGAATCCGCTTCGATGCCGGTCCGTCAGGAGCAGTTTAAGAAGTCTGTCCTTCCATAAGTAAGATCGGGCGCCCCTTCCGCCGATGACCACCACTCCGTGGAAGATTCCCTTGATCTGCCGGGTACCCGTTCCTCCCGTGACATAACTGTCTCCGGTTATTCCCTCCATGGCGTCGACAATGAGAATGTCCGGGGCGACTCTTCCGGTCTTTAACCCGACGGCTTCCTTCAGCTTTCCAGAGGCGATCATGATGGTGGCGTCTTCATTTTTGAAAATGGGAAGCAATTGGTCCAGTTCCTTCTCGTCATAATAATCCTTGGGAATCACGAACAGAATATTCTTATTGGTCAAACGACCCATAGCACGAATTCTCCTATCGATAAGTTGCAGAGGGTGTTCCCGCCCCGCGCACCTCTTGAGGACGGATAGACTGACTTTCTTGGAACCCCAAAACGCGGTTGGTTTATTGGTTTTGGCTTCTGGGATTGCCAGGCAGTTTACCATACAAACTGAGTTATGGTTTCCATAATTTCAGTTTTCAAGGGGGCATCTTCAAAAACAAAACTTAAGGATTAAGTAATTTTATTCCCCGGATCCTCGTGAGGGGCAGGACAAAGCAAGCCCTTTATTTTCAACTAATTTTAGTCTATTTTTTTTAAACTGTGGCAACATAACTGAAAATTTTTCCAGAATAATTTTTGCAACGCATTTTCATTTATTGAGGAAGCCATGGGCATTTAGCTGGTTCTTGGATTCTCGATTCTCTTCCAGTCTGAAATTATAAAGCTTCATCCTTTCGGGGCCATTCCATTTCATTGTGGAATTTCATGACCTGTTTGCCCTTGGTAATTTCAGCAGCAATCAAAACCTGCTCCCCAATCAATAACTGGTTACTGGGGGGGGGTTGTTGGCTGGGAGGATTATCTGATTTTTTGTGAAACCTGATACAGGTAATACCCCTTCTCAGCCCTGAGTTGCCGCGCCCGGATATCGAGGAATAATTTCAATCGCTCTCGTTCCTTCATCGAGAAGGCCGAATTCTTACCAAACACAAAATTATGATCGAACAGGAGATGGGTGATGCCGGCGGATTCAAGTTGCCGGGCGATTCCCTTGGGGGTGGAATCCGTTTTCAGTATGGTTTGCAGGGTATGGGCTTCGAAAAAAGTGTCACTGATGAATTTGCGGTCGGACAGGTAACCGAGGTTGCGCATATAGACGAAAAGGACCACCGCATCCTCATTCAGTTCCCGGTTCACAGTTTGGAATAAGGGGTAAGAGGGAATATGCCGTGTTAAAAACCGGTCCCTGGATTCGATTCCCGCAATATAGGGAAGAGGGCGTATTTGATCCCACTCTTTGATGATTCCACCCAGGTTGAAGATAAGTCCGGTGACCACCCCTACAGGAACCCATTTTTTCCAAACTGACTGTGGGATTGAACCCGGGTCCCCAGATACTGGTTCCCGGGTCCATCGTTCAAGGCCTGCCACTGTTAATATTGCTAAAAATGTAAAACTGGGTGCCAGAAAACGGACGTATTGAAAATGAACGAACCAGAATAGAATAAAAATGAGAAACAAAATACCGGCTGGGAAGGCCTGCCTTGGAATCCGTAATAACGCGGGAAGCAGGAGAAAATATAAAATACCGATATGCCCGTCGAATTGGATACTGTTTTTTTCCGCGAAAAAGGTCAGGTTGATGGGTAGAAGGAGAAAATCCGTGAACTCTTTGCCCATTCCCACCAACCTGAAAAACTTCATCAGCATCAGAGACCGGCCCAAATCCCAGTTGAACCGGTCTTCTCCCCCGAAAAACTGGATTAAAAAAGGAGCGAAAGGATTTCCCGTGTAATACCAGTTTCTAGCCCACCATGGCGAGAGGAGGAGCAACGTGATCAGGGCTAAAAGAAGGATATGTCTTAAGGCCCGGTGAGGCGGGGAATGCTTTTTGTCTTTCCAGGCTATTCCTAATAGAACCAGAGGCAGAACGATCGCCGAAGAGAGTTTTGTGGAAACCGCCGATAAGGCGAAAACGATCATCAACAGCAGCCAGCCTTCCTGTTTGCGCTTTATCCAGAGATCCCATGAAAAAAAGGACAGGAATATGAAGGAAGCGGCTTGAATGTCCACATAAGCTGAAGAGGATATGGAAAAAAAAGTGGGGGTGGAAAAATACAGGACGGGAACGAAAATGGCATATCTGGATGAAAAGGTTTGCTTGAAATACAGCGCCAGTGCTGAAAGCAGGATCAGGACCATTCCCAGCCCGCAGAGTTTCGCCAGGGAATCGGTTCCAAGACCGAGGCAGAAGAGAAAAATCATCTCGAACAATTGCGGGAAATAAGAATGGATGTTGTTCGGGAGGTTGACGAGCCCATGGTTTTCCAGAAAGGTTTTTGGAACCGCGAGATGGTAGACCAGGGCGTCGGTCATGATCGGGGGAGTCATCGCCAGTGTAAATGCCAAAAGCACAAGGATGGCAAGAATCCAAAAGTTCAACCGTTCAAACCAGTCGCCTTTAGGGATTGACCGGATTGCAAGGGAGTTCCACCAATCCGGAAAATTTTTAAGAAACCCCGTCCATCTTTTCATGAAGCATAAATAAATGGAGCCGAGCAGAATCCATAGGGTCGCAGGGGTGATCCAGTGCAGGAAAGCCAGAAGAAGGATCAGGAAAGATACGATGATTAGTCCGAGAGAGGAGCAGAAAACGAATGCCTCGGTCGGGCCGGAAAAGCTCAGGGGCCAGGACCTGCACACCTTGTCACCGACAAGGAAGAAGGCGAGAAAGATCAGAAAGAGTAGGGCAAGGTCCATCCCGGAGCTTGGATGTTTTCAACGTTGGCTTGACGATGAAAACCGGAGGTGTGCGGACGGTTTCCGTTTCAAGCTTCGTTGGCTCCTACCAGGTCGTACAAGGAACATTCATCGGCCATTTCCTCATAATCGTCGTACCAGTAGGCATCGGGGTTTTTGTTGAAGATCAATACCCGGGAATTATTTTCAACCTCAGCCGCCCGGGTGTACTTGAAAATTATTTCGTCCTCGGTCAGGCCCAGGACTTCGATCTTGCCGGTTTCATGAGACATGACCAGCCGTGCTCTTTTGGCCAGGCCCGAGCATTTGGACCGGGCTTTTTCAATGATTGTATACGCCTCTTCAATGGGAACCGAATAGGTCAGGTTGCCCAGGGTCGGCCGGCAAATGAAAATATAATAGGGAGGTATCCCAAGGTACGACAATTTGTTAAATAGTTCGTTCAATACCTGTGAATCGTCATTGACTCCACGGATTAAAGGCGTCTGGTTGACGATAATGGCGCCTGCTTTCAGGAGCAGATTCAGTCCTTCTATAGCCTCCGGGGTCAGCTCCCGGGGATGGTTGAAATGCGCCATGATATAGATCTTTTTCTCATCGGTACTGTAGGTACGGATCATTTCCAGAAGTGAGGGGTCGTTGATGATTCTGAATGGGTTGAATGCGGGGACCTTGGTGCCGATCCGGATGATCTGGACATGGGGAATTTCCCGCACCTGCTGAATGATGGGTCCCAGCTTGCTGGTGGAAAGGACCAGAGGATCTCCGCCTGTCAAGAGCACGTTTGATATTTCTTTGTGATTGCGAATGTACTCAAGGCCTTCGGAAATATCTTTCGTCACTTCGTCGTTCTCATTCATGAACAACCGTTTTCTGAAGCAGAATCTGCAATAAGCCGCGCAGACTTCATTCACCAGCAGTAAAGCGGTGGAGGTGTATTTATGCTCCAGTCCCTTGGCTTTGGTATAACGTTCTTCGTTGGAGGCGTCCAGAATTCCCCACTCGTCCATTTCCTGGGCCTCGGGCACCACGATCCGACGGATGGGATCTTTCGGATCGTTCCAATCAATGAGGGACTGGTAATAGTCATTGGTTCGGAACACAAACTTATCGTTCACCGGAGCGAGTTCCGCCTTTTCCTTTTCATTCAACTCAGGAATCTGGTTCAGGCGGGTGAGGTATTTGGGTTTCCGGGGCTTATGGTCCCTGCTCCCTCCCCGAGAATTTTTGGATTTGTTCTTGAAATCGAGGTGTTTTACCAGAAAATTCATAAATCACCTCCCTTTTAAGGTTAAAGTTTTTTTCAGGCTCAATGGTACGACCTGAGTTTTTCGAGGTATTAGCTATAAAGACA
>JAYZAN010000114.1:0-8597 GCA_036339675.1 Nitrospinota bacterium | reverse complement strand
GGATCCCAGGGCCTATTACCACTACTTGATGGCATTGAAAGCCGACCAGGAGGGCCAGTTTGAAACCGCGGCTCAGCACTACGGAAAGGTGATCCAATTCGATCCGAATTTGGTGGAGTTTTACGAGGTATGGACCAAACTACTATTGCGGTCTGGGGAATTTGACAAGGTGGTTCAAGCCTGCGAACAGGGCCTACAGCGTTTTCCCCATGATCCTCAGCTCAATATGATGATGGGGGATATCCTCTACAGCCGGAAAGAACATGAACGGGCCGCTCTTTATTATGAAAAGGTCTCAAACAAAGAGCCCGCTAACTCCAGGGCTCTTCTACTGCGCGGAATCGCATTGGAGTCAATGAACAAGTTTGACGAGGCCACGGAAATGTACCAGCAGATGATCATTGCCGATTCCGACAATCCTCTGGGACAGTATTTCCTAGCCCGTTCAGAGGTGAGGGCCGCTGATCTGGACAAAGCCGAAAAATCCCTTAAGGAGGCTGTTTCTCTAAGGCCCAGTTTCGCCAAAGCAAGGCGTCTGTTGGCCATGGTTCTGGAAAAGAACGGTAAAGCGGACGAAGTGATACAGGAATACCGGCTCCTTTTAAAGCTGGACCCGCAAAACAAGAAGATCCGGAATCATTTGACCATGCTTCTCAAACCGAAGGGGATGTTTGACAGTCAAATCGGAAACCTTGAATCGGATTTGAGAGAAGCTCTCGATGACATTGAACCGCACCTGGAAATAGGCATCATTTATTATCAGCAGGCCCAGTATCTAGAATCGCTGGACGAATTTCAGCTGGTGCTGGCACGGGGGGATAACCTGGAAATCCATTTTCTTCTGGCGAAACTTTTCGAAACCCTCGGCCGATTGGACAGGGCCATTCAGGAATATGAAACCCTGCAAACCCACCAGCCCAATTCAGTCACCCTCCTGATGTACCTGTCCCGGTTGTACAACATGAGCAATCAGACCCGGGACTCGATACGGCTGATCAATCAGGCGGTTCAACTCGAACCCGAAAACGACACCCTTTTCCATTCCCTGGCCCTGGCATACATGGCCGTCAAAAATCATGATCTGGCCATCGAGAATATGCGGCGCGCCATCAGCTTGAATTCGGCAAAAGACTCCTATTATTTTGAGCTGGGCGCTTTACTGGAAAAGGCGGGGGAATATGAAGGAGCAATCGGGAGTATGAAGCGAGCTTTGGAACTCAATCCGATGCACTCCAACGCGCATAATTTTATCGGCTACATGTATGCATTGAGCGGGAAAGAGTTGGATAAAGCGGAAGAGCATCTGAGAAAAGCCATATCCATTCAGCCGAAGAACGGTTATTTTCTCGACAGCCTGGGTTGGATTTATTACAAAAAGGGTGAATCGGACCGAGCGCTCTCCGAAATTAAAAAAGCCTTGATTTATACCTCCCCCGACCCGGTTTTATACAATCACCTCGGTGATGTGCATTATTCCCTGAAAAATTATCACGAGGCCAGCAGGGCATGGAAAACCAGTCTTTCTTTAACTAATGCCAGCGAAGATGATTTGGAGGATGAATTGCCCAATCCCGGAGATCTTGAAATCAAAATTGAAAAAGCCATCAAGCTTCTGGGGGAAAACTGAACCCGAAAAGTCCCGCCCGATGATCACCAATGCCGATAAAAGTACCAAAACTCACCCAGGGAGCGGGCCCCGTATTTTTAATGATCGCTCTCGCCTCCTGCCAGCCGAAGGTTGAACCTGTTCAGCCCCAATTGCAGGGAGAAGTGCCTTCGCCGGATTCACTCCTGAAACAATTATCCCAAAGACGGAACTCGATCACCGACGTCAAATCTTTTGTGCGGACTACCATCAGCGGGGAAAAGTTCCGTCATTCGTTTAAGCAGACTCTCATTCTGCGCGGCCAGGAGTCCATCAGGCTGGACACCTATGGAATGTTCGGGCAGGCTCTAGGGGTGTTCATCCATAATGGAGAAGAGACCCTGCTGTATGATCCGGGAAATAACCGGGTCATTCAGGGGTTTGAAGTCTGGGATGCCATGGAAAGGATGCTGGGGATTGATATGAGCATCATCGAGTACATCGGCATATTTTCAGGAAACATTTCCTACATTGAAAATTTTATTTTGCGCGACACAATATTGAGTCGGGATCAAAAAATTTATTATTTAAAGGGCTATGATCCGGTGCACAGGAAGCGCGTTGACCTGGAGATCGATACGGGAAACTCGCTGCCAGTTAAAATGGCCGTCTCGGCGAATGGTAAAACTGATTTCATCGTTTCCTGGGACGATTATCGAAAAGTGGATCAATGGGATTTCCCCCATAAAATCATCATATCGTTTCCGAACCGGGGTGAAATACTGAAGGTGAAATACTCCGATCCAAAAATCAACGAGGGAATTCCACGGGAAGCTTTCGAGATTGTCCCGACCAAAACTTCCATCACAGTCAATGAATGAATCGGAATATGAAACTGTCTTTGAGAACACCGTCCAAAATCAACCTGGGTCTGCATATTCTGGGAAAACGGAAGGACGGGTATCATGAACTGGAAACCCTGATGCAGATGGTCGATTTATATGACGAGATGGAGCTGGAGGACAGCGCATCGGGAATAGAGCTGAAATGCGACATGCCGGGGATACCCGTGGATGAAACCAATCTTGTGATGCGTGCGGCTTCACTGTTGCAAAAGGAGTTTCCTGAAAAGAGCCGCGGGATTCGGTTCAACCTTTCCAAGAAGATCCCTGCCGGAGCGGGCTTGGGCGGCGGAAGCGGGAATGCCGCCGGCGCCCTGATGGGATTGAATGTCTTGTGGGACCTAAAGTTGAACCGTCAGGAACTAGTGCCTTTTGCCGCCCGATTGGGTATGGACATCCCCTTCTTTCTGACCTCCCCGGCGGCTGTGGGAAGAGGCCGCGGCGAAATTCTCGATTCCGTCCAACCTTCTAAAAAATTTAAGGTTCTGCTGATTCTGCCGCGGATCGAAATCGCCACCACCTGGGCCTATAGGAATCTAAATTTGAAGTTGACAAATAGGGAAAATAATATTAGCATTTTGCAAAAATTTTTATCCCAATCGGAGATAGACCGCTTGGGGGCTGGTTTGTTTAATGACTTGGAACCTGTTGTTATCGAAAGGTTTCCGGTCATTCAGACGGTCAAGGATAAACTCAGGGACCAAAATGCCAAGGGCTTCCTCATGTCAGGGAGCGGCTCTTCGGTGTTTGGCCTTTTTGATGACCCCGAGCAGGCTAAGACCGCATATGCCAGCTTTGAGAATGGGGATTGGGATCGTTCTTTGACGGAAACTATCGCAACCTTTGATGAATTTTTACCGGAAGAAATTCTCAATTACCCATAATAAAAGCGGGCAGGTGAATATAATATCTTGGCGGTCGATCATTTCGGACTACTTCTAAAATCTTCCCCAACCTGACATATTCTAAGACGGCCTGTTCACAACATAAATTGTGAGCATCAAATTCCAGGCCGGACCAGGGGTATATCCAAATCAATTCAAACGGTGTTTAATATGTTTAGTTGCCGTTTTTAAAAGATAGAGGATTATTAGATACAGGGTTGTAGAAACATTGGGGCGTCGTCAAGTGGCTAAGACACAGGATTTTGATTCCTGCATTCGGAGGTTCGAGTCCTCCCGCCCCAGCGTATATGAGTACCGGAAGGGGTTATGGATAAAATTAAAAATGGAGGGGTACTGGCCTTTTCGGGGCGGGCAAATATCGAGCTTGCTGAAGATATTTGCAAGTACATGAATATTTCGCTGGGGAAAACGGTGATCAAAGACTTCTCCGACAGCGAAATCTATGTCCGTATTGAAGAAAATGTCAGGGGTGGAGATGTTTTTGTCATCCAGCCCACCTGTTATCCCGGCAACACCAATTTGATGGAGTTGCTGATCATGATCGATGCCCTCCGGCGGTCTTCGGCCAAACGGATCACTGCGGTCATTCCGTATTACGGTTATGCAAGGCAGGACAGAAAATGTGAACCGAGGGTTCCGATCACCTCCAAACTGGTGGCCGATCTTTTGCAGACAGCCGGGACGGACAGGGTACTGACGGTGGATTTGCATGCAGGCCAGATACAGGGGTTTTTCAACATCCCTGTGGACCACCTGTTCGCCATGAACGTGATCATTTCGTATATCAATGGGCTTAACTTTCCCAATTTGATAGTCATTTCGCCGGATGCGGGGGGCGTGGAACGGGCCCGGGCTTTTGCCAAACGACTGGAAAGTCCTCTGGCTATCATCGATAAGCGGCGGGAAGACATCAATGAAGCCAAGGCCATGAACATCATCGGGGACGTTAAGGACCGGGTTACCGTCATCATAGATGATATGATCGATACAGCGGGAACCTTAATGGAGGCGACCAATGCTTTGATTGCGGCGGGAGCCAGGGAAGTGCATGCATGTTGCACCCATCCAGTTTTTTCCGGCGATGCCGGCAAACGAATTTCTGAGGGTGCCATTAAATCGGTGGTGGCGACCAATACGATTCCCTTGCGAGAGGAATTGAAGGAAAACCCGAAAGTAAAAATCCTCTCGGTGGCTCCCCTGTTGGGCGAAGCGATTCTTCGCATCCATCAGGAGACCTCGGTCAGTTCATTGTTTGATTAAACGGGAGTGAGCCATGTCAGCTTTAAGCGGAAAATTGAGGGACAAAACTGGGAAAACCGCTTCCCGGCAAGCACGGCAGGAGGAACTTCTGCCGGCTGTCCTGTACGGGTTGAAGGACAACGTTTCTTTGACCATCAACCAGAAGGAACTGGGAAAGATTTTGAGTGAAAAGGGTAAAAACGCCCTGATCGATCTCAGTATCGAAGGCGACAGTTGCAAGCAGCGAAAGGTGGTTCTGAAAGAGTTTCAGGGGCATCCATTGAAAGAAGAATGGGTTCATGTAGATTTTCTGGAAGTGGCCCCGGATAAAAAAATCAAGGTCCGGATCCCCGTCCGGTTGCAAGGCCAATCCCCCGGAGAAAAATTGGGAGGGATAGTTAACCACGTGGCCAAGCTCCTCGATGTCGAGTGTCTGCCCGGAAATATACCCAATCAGTTGTCGGTGAATATGGAAGAGGTCCAGTTGGGACAGGTGGTCCATGTGTCCGACCTTGAATTGCCCCAGGGGGTGGCTTGTTTTAACAATCCGGGCAACGCGGTCGTCAGCGTTTATATCGAGAAGGTCAAGGAGGAAGAGGTTCCTGAAGAAGGTGAAGTTTCTGAGGAGGAAGGCGCCAAAGCGGCCGATGAAGAAGACTCCAAGGAAGAGGCGGCTAAACCTGACAAAGATAAAAAAGAAGAAAAATAAAATAAACCGTGTTGCTTATAATGGGCCTGGGCAACCCCGGCCCCCGCTACGAAATAACACGCCACAATGCGGGTTTCCTGGTTTTGGATAACCTGGCGGAAAAATATGGGATTGATCTGACCAAGAGGAAATATTCCTCTGTTTATGGTTATGGAGAGATCAATGGCCAACAAACTATGGTTGTCAAACCCCTGACTTATATGAACCACAGTGGCAAGGCGGCCAGGTCCATTCTCCAGGCTTTGAACATATTGCCTGAATGTCTGATCGTGATTCACGACGACATCGACCTTCCGCTGGGGAAAATAAAATTTAAAAAACAAGGAGGAGATGGAGGCCAGCTTGGCATACGCTCCATCACCGAGTGTATCGGTACCGATGCTTACAACCGGGTACGTGTGGGTGTCGGCAGGTCAGAAAGAAAAGATGATATCGTCGATTACGTTCTGTCTCCATTTGAAGAAGATGAGCGCGATACTCTGAATGAAGTGATTGAGCAGGCGTTGCGCATGGTTGAAATGACGCTCGTTGAATTGAACAAAAGAACTAACCTAACGGAGGAGCAAAAAGGATGTTAAAGGATTATAAAGGAGAGCTGATTTTCATCGGCATTTCCATGGCGGTTTATATTTTTCTTGCCTCAATCGACGCCTCGCAGAAATTTGTCTATGGCGGGTTCATTTTTGGCCTGTTCGGTCTGGTTGTTGCCTGGAAGATTTTTGAAAATGTTGACGACCAGCCTGAAGGAAATGAAAAGATGATGGAAATCGCCGAGTCCATCCATGAAGGCGCTATGGTTTTTTTATCCCGGGAATATAAAATGCTCGGTTACTTTATAGGTGGAGCGTTTTTTCTACTTGTCATCGTAATTTCTTCCCAGAAAGGATTCTGGATAGGGTTCTGGACCGGGGTGGCCTATATCTCCGGGGCAGGTTGTTCCATGCTGGCCGGTTTTTTTGGGATGAACGCAGCCACCACGGCCAATGTACGCACCTCGCAGGCGGCCAACGATGGGGGACAGGCCAAAGCCCTCAATATCGCTTTCAATGGCGGCGCGGTGATGGGGCTCAGTGTCGCTAGCCTGGGACTGTTGGGTGTCGGGGGATTGTTCCTCTTGTTCGCCCGGGGAGATTCCGCCAGCGTGATCAGCGGCTTTGCCATGGGCGCGAGCACCATTGCCCTATTTGCCCGGGTCGGCGGCGGGATTTATACCAAAACCGCAGATGTCGGTTCAGATCTGGTTGGGAAAGTGGAAGCGGGAATTCCTGAAGATGATCCGCGAAATCCCGGGGTCATCGCCGATAATGTCGGGGACTGCGTAGGGGATACCGCCGGGCTGGGAGCGGATATTTTCGAGTCCTATGTCGGTTCGATGATCGCCACCATCGCTATTGCGACAGGTATGGCCACCATGAAGTTTGAGTATATGGCCCTGCCCGTGATCGTCGCGATGATCGGGCTCATCGCCTCCATCGTCGGGATTCGCGCCATGAATGCCTTGGATAACCAGGATCCCGCAACCGCCCTGAGAAATGTAACTTTCGTCAGCGCCGGCGCCATGCTGTTCGCTTCCTTTTTTGTTATCAAAATAATGGGATTGCCCAGCGATGTATTTTTCGCCTTGTTCTTCGGATGCGTGGCGGGGATCGCCATCGGCCTTATCACCGAGTATTACACGGCGGGTAAACCGGTTGTGAAGATTGCCGAATCCAGCCAAACGGGTGTTGCTACGGTGATGATCACCGGATTGGCCGTAGCCATGGAAAGTACGGCCCTGCCGGTCATTGTCATCGCTCTGGCTATTTATTTTGGTTCCCTGTTTGCCGGATTATATGGAGTGGCCCTGGCGGCGGTGGGAATGCTGGCTACGGTGGGCATCACCATGTCGGTGGACGCTTACGGCCCCATCGCCGATAACGCAGGCGGTATCTCAGAAATGGCGGGACTGGGGGAAGAGACCCGGAAGATCACCGACGGATTGGACGCAGTGGGAAACACCACCGCCGCAATCGGAAAAGGGTTCGCCATCGGATCGGCCGCCTTGACGGCCCTGGCTCTTTTTTCAGCCTTTACCCAGGCGGCGAATATCGATTCGATAGATATCACGCAGCCCCAGGTAGTGATCGGGATGTTCATTGGGGGCGTGATTCCATTTTTTGTGGCCTCGCTGACCATGACATCAGTTGGAGACGCGGCTATTAAAATGGTGGAAGAAATTCGCCGCCAGTTCCGTGAAATTCCCGGACTGATGGAAGGAACGGGAAAGCCGGACAGCGCACGTTGTATCGACATTAGCACGCAGGCCGCTCTCAGAGAGATGATAGCCCCCGGAGCCGTGGCATTTGTTTCTCCGATTTTAATTGGATTCCTTCTGGGACCCGAGGCTCTGGGAGGAATGTTGATGGGAGCTACTCTTGCAGGGGTATTGCTGGCCCTTTTCATGTCCAACGGTGGCGGTGCCTGGGACAATGCGAAAAAATATGTGGAGGGAGGCCAACTGGGCGGTAAAGGGTCCGAAGCGCACAAGGCCACCGTGGTGGGAGACACCGTCGGCGATCCTCTCAAGGATACCTCCGGACCGGCCATGAACATTCTCATCAAATTGATGTCTATCGTTTCTTTGGTTCTGGCGCCAATTTTTATTTAATCTTATAAAGTTTTAATGAAGGGATGGGGGAGGCCCCATCCTTTTTTTATTTTTCAAACATGTCTCAGAACTCATTGCGTTTCGGAATCCATGATTTCCTAAACGCTCAGCCATTGATAAAACAGGTTCTTCCAAGAGGAGAGAAGGAAGGTTTTAGTATCGTGGTGGATGTGCCTTCTGCCCTGGCGGACCGGTTGAAAGATGGACAACTGGATCTTGCCATGATCCCCGCGGTTGAATACCTGAAAGAAGCCGCAAATTACCGGCTGGCACCCGGAATATGCATCGCCTCACGTGGAGATGTCGGAACAGTTCTTCTGTTGTCAAAAGTTGCCCCTGAAAAAATCCGGTCGATCGCATTGGATCATCGATCCAGAACTTCGGTCGCCCTTTTAAAAATTTTGTTTCCCCTCGATAAGTCGGTGCAATTTGAATCCACCACGCCCCAACCGGGAGAAATGCTCAACCGCCACGACGCGGCACTGATCATCGGAGACCGGGCATTGGAATACCGTCCGGGCTCTCATATCCATGTGTTCGACCTGAGCCGGGAATGGTTCGACCGCACCGGGAAAACTTTCGTCCACGCCGTCGTCGCGGTTCGGCAGGA
>JAYZAN010000113.1:0-25716 GCA_036339675.1 Nitrospinota bacterium | reverse complement strand
CACCAAGATCGCACCATTAACCCATTTAAATCGTAATACGATTAACAAATAGTTGCTCCATATCCGAGAAAGAATTGCTGAAAAATGTGCGATCGAATCTCCTTTATCCGGTGAAGTTGAAGTGGACGAAAGTTTTTTCGGAGCCGGACGAATCAAAGAAAAAAGAGGCCGTGGGGCCGGAGGAAAAACCATCGTTTTCGGATTGCTCAAACGCAACGGAAAAGTCTACACAAAAATAGTTCCTAACTGATCCAGAGCCACTCTACAAGCGGGTGATCCGGGGCAAGGTGGACATGAAAGCACGATCCACTCCGCTGGGCACAGCGGCTATGATGGCCTGGTGGATCTGGGTTATAAAAAACACCGTCGAGTTCAACATGGCAGAGGTGAATTTGTCAACAGCAAGTCCCATATCAACGGAATCGAAAACCTCCGGGGGATCGAACGTTTCGGCCGACTTGATATTCTTCCCAACCAGGTCATAAATAATCGCATCCTCCCCCCACGCGGGTGAGGCGAAAAAGAGTATCAGCCATATCCACCCTGTCACACACCCTTTTCGTTTCATTTCAGTTTCCCCGATCTGATATAATCCGCCACACCGGTTTACAATCGCATTGATGACTTTCAAAAAATCTTTTTACAAAACGAAATATTAACATATTCATGAGCCCATCATCTTCACCCGAATCGTTCCCCCTGGAAGGCTTCGAATACGCCCTGATCGATTCGGGCAGGTTCCAAAAGCTGGAAAGGTTCGGTCCGTACACCTTTATCCGTCCCGCGGCCCAGTCGATCTGGCCCCGCCGGCTTGCCGATACCGAATGGAAAAAGGCCGACGGGGAATTCAGGAACCACAAGGGTCAATCGTCGGGAGGAGGGGAATGGACATTTTTTTCCGAAGTGCCCAAAGACGGATGGCCGATCCGGTTCCAACAGATCCGATTCGAGATTCGTCCCACCTCTTTCGGCCATTTGGGGATTTTCCCGGAGCAGGCGATCAACTGGCCGTGGATCGAGGAATGCATCCGGTCACGCAAAGACCGTGAAACCCGGGTGCTGAACATCTTTGGCTACACGGGAGCCAGCACCCTGACCGCCGCGGCAGCGGGGGCAACGGTCACCCATCTCGACGCCTCCAAACCTTCCGTGACCTGGGCTAGGAAAAACCTGGAACTCTCCGGGCTCGGGGAGAGGCCCGTGCGCTGGATCGTCGACGACGCGGCGAAATTCCTGAAACGCGAGCACAAACGCGGCAGACGGTACAACGGGATCATTATGGACCCGCCTTCTTTCGGACGCGGGCCCAAGGGGGAAGTCTGGAAATTGGAAAACCAGCTCGCCGACCTCATGGAACTTTGCCGGGATGTTTTGAGCGATGACCCACTGATGGTTCTTCTCACCACTCATTCTCCGGGAGTATCGGCCCTGGCTTTAAAAAATCTGATCCTTAAATTCCTGGCTCCTCTGGATTCGGGATCGTTTCAAATGGGAGACATGTTCCTGCCCGATACCGGGTCGGGGCTTCATCTCCCAAACGGATTCTACGCCCGCTGGACGGCCCCACCACGTGGAGAGGAAGCTGGCCAAACTCGGCCTCGTGGTTGATGATTTAAGATCGCCAGCTTAAGTTTTTATAATTCGCCCCTGAGGCGAGCAGCCTCCACGGGTGATAGGGCAGCAACGCGGGCTGTAGAATGGGGAAAATTGTCTCTCCGAGTCTATAGAAGGGTGATGAATTGAAGAAATACCTTTATAATGAAAACCGTTTTTTAACCCCACCAGAGAAATATTTATGGCACATGAGTTTTACCAGCATATAAAATCCCACGCTGAAAAAAATCCGGAACACCCCGCTATCATCGATGGCGAAACAACGGTCACCTACGGACAGCTTCTTGAAAAAATCAAACAATTCGCCGGCGGACTCGACAACCTGAAACTGAATCCCGAAAGCAAACTGGGACTCCTGTGCGCCAATCAGAAAGAATACCTAGTTGCCTGCCTGGGAGCCTTTCTAAAGGGACTCACGGTGGTGCCGTTCAATTTCATGCTGAAACCGGAAGACTTGGTTTTCATAACCAAAGATGCGGAGATCGATTCCATTGTGGTGGATTCCATGTTTATCAAACCGGAAACCAAGCAGTTTTTCAATCTCTTCAAAAACAAAATCCTGATCGGCGAAGCTGGGCCCGGCGCGTTAGGGGAAGGTACCCTCCACTTTGAGGGTTTCCTGAACAAAGGCGACCGTGAAAAAGCCTTTACAAGACATGAAAGGAAAGAGTCGATCCCGGACGTCATCCTCTACACATCAGGAACCACTGCCCAACCCAAGGGGGTGATGCTCGACGAGACACAGTTCGACATCAATTGCGAAGGGTTCCTCTCCCACCTGCAGTTCGTTTCCGAAGATCGGGTGATCATGGCGCTTCCCCTGTTTCACTCATTCGGAAATATCATCGCCCTGGTGATTCTTCATGTAGGAGGGACCCTGATTCTCCTGAAGCAGTTCGCTCCCAAGTCCATCCTCGAGAGCATCGGCAAAAACCGGGCGACCATTCTCCCGCTCGTCCCGACCATCTACTCTTTTCTGGTGGAGCTTTTTGCGCGCGGGGGATACGACGTCTCCTCGCTCCGCTATTGCGTCTCCGGTGGCGCCGCTCTTCCAGAAATATTGCTGAAGAAAGTGGAAGAAGTGCTGAAAGTAACGGTCATCGAAGGTTACGGTTTGACGGAGACTTCACCGGTGATCGCCGTCAACACCTTCGCGGATGGAAGTGTTCCCGCGTCCGTGGGCCCCGTACTTTCCAATGTCCGGATTAAAATAGCGGATGATAAGGGCGAAGAAATGAAGCAGGGGGACGTGGGGGAAATATGGGTGAAGGCCGCCACGGTGATGAAGGGATACTGGAAGAGGCCTGATGAGACCCGGGCAACCATCACTTCGGACGGGTGGTTCAAAACGGGAGACCTGGGGCACCTGGACGAAAAAAACCGCCTTTATATTTCCCAGGGAAGAAAAAAAGATCTGATCATACGCGCAGGAGAAAATATATCTCCCCTTGCCATCGAAAACGCGTTGATGAGCCATCCCGCCATCGCGGAGGCGGCGGCGGTTGGGGTGCCTGATAAAAGGGCAGGAGAGAGGGTTAAACTCTGCGTCACTTTAAGACAGGGAGTTTCCGCCACAGAACAGGAGATCAGGGAATTTTGCCGAAAAAAACTTCCGGCCTTCATAATTCCGGATATGATTCAGTTCTACGACGCACTGCCTAAAAACGCCACCGGGAAGGTCCTGAAAACCCAACTCCGTGACCCATAAACAAGCGTCTGGAGTTTTAAGAATCCTGCGTACAACGGAACCCGATTCCCTCGATCCGGTAATCTTGCCAGAACCCTTTTCTGGCAGAGGAGCGAAGTTCCGGCAGGTTGTTCTCCCAGGACCCGCCGCGGACCACCTTCTCATTTCCCCCTGCATGCTCAGGACCTTTAGGATCATTTTTAGGACTGAGCACATAAAAATTTTCCATGTACCAGTCCCATACCCATTCACTCACGTTACCCGCCATGTCTTTAAGCCCGAGAGGATTCTCCGGAAAAGACCCGACCGGGGCGGTATGTTTGAATCCATCCGAAACATTCTGAAGACGCATATTCAGCTCGCATTCTGAGTCGCAGAAGTTGGCCATGCGGGCATTGAGGGTATCGCCCCAGTAAAATTCACTGGAGGTCCCTCCGCGTGCGGCGTATTCCCATTCCGCTTCCGTGGGCAGGCGCTTCCCGGATTTTCTGCAAAACTCATCCGCTTCGAACCAGGTGACGCTTTCGACCGGAAGATCGGCTCCTTTGAACCGGGAAGGATTGTGTCCCATTTTAAATTGAAATTTCCTCTGCGTCACCTCATGCTTGTCCAGCTTGAAAGCCGATACACATATCTCGTGGACCGGGCTTTCCCCGGGAGTGCCCTTATCGCTGCCCATCAAGAAACACCCGGCAGGAAGACTCACCATTTTCGCTGGCCCCTTCGGCCCTGAAGCGGTGATGAGTTTCATCTTGACTATTCCCTGTAGTTCTTTCACCTGCTCATAGGTGGCACGTTGGACCCCCATGTATTTGATCCGGGCTTGGCTTTTCGGAACCAGTTCCATTTTTCCTTTTTTCAAAAAGAAAAAACGGTAATGCGGTTCCAATTCAGATTCCACCGGATCAAGATAGTTTCTCATGTTGGTCTTGCCGAACTGCGAAGGCAGTACGTTCTCGTCCACCAGTTCCGCTTCCATAGGCTCTGTCTCCCCTTCGAGGGTGACCATCACCTGCTTGCCCTTGGCCACCTTCATGGCAAGAACCTTATCGATCAGTTTTTCTGCTTCCCGGTATTTCCCGAGTTCTATTTTAACCTCGGCCTGGGACTTTAATACCCGATGGTTTTCAGGATCCATTTCCAGCGCCTTAGCGTAGGCGGTTTCGGCTTCAGCATACTTCTTTTTTTCAACCGCGCGGTCTCCTTCCGTGATGTGCTTCACGATATCGCCCAGTACTAGAGAGGGGGAGAAGGCCAGAATGCAGAAAAAGAAAACGGAATATAAAAATTTATATGTTTGATTCGAGGAATGGAATAAAACCCTCATAGGATCGCTCCCTGCAAACCAATGTGAATGGTATTGGAAACCCGATTATAACACACAAAAAAAACAGGAGGCGGGGTTTCTTACACAGAGGTGAATTCTAACCCTCTCAACATAAGGCGGTTAAGAGAAAGGGAATGGTGAACTCCAATTATTGACGCGATCAAGAAGACGGGTTTTTATCCTTTGAGGATTTTCCGCCGGGCTTTGGGAATAGAGGATCTTCTTTTTGGCCCTTTTTACCCTGGGCGGTCTTGGATTTTTTCAATTCATCCCATCCCTCATCGACCGGTTTCTTTTTTTTGTATTTATCCCGCTTGGGGAAATAATCTATTTCATCAATCATGATAGTCCCGGAGCTCTCATATTCGATTCACTGGGAAGCGTTTGCCGGTTTCGGAGAATACAAGGCGACCAGATTGTCAATCGCCGGCCCTTTCACTCCAAGTCGGAGGGCGATGTTCAAATGGTTCACCGCGCGGGCCTCCTCCTTCATCATAGTATACACCACAGCAAGATTGGCGTGGCCGGGTCCGTAGGCCGGATCGATCATCACGGAGTTATTGAGCATCTCCAGGGCGTCTTTCAGTTTTCCCCGGCTCACATACACTTGGCCCAAAGCATCGTACGCCTGTTTATTGAGCGGCCAGGCGCGGATGGCAGATTTCAGCATCTGTTCGGATTCAACCCATTTACCCGCCATTTTTAGGTTGTTGCCGTATCCAAACAAGGCATAGGGATGGTTGGGATACACTTTAAGAACTTTTTCATAGTATTTATTGGCCTCCTCCAGGTTTTGCCGGATACTCCAGGTGACGCCTATTTTATAATTCGGATTCCATAATCGGGGCATGAGATTGGACGCTTTCACGAACTTCTCCCTGGCTTCTTCCACCCGGCCCTGGCTTAATAGACCGCCCCCTTCCCCCAGCAATTTTTTGTAATTCTGCCTCGATTCGATGGCTTCTTCGTACATCGATGGTGCCGTAAATCCTACCGCCCCGCAGAGTAGAAGACTGGTTGCGGTGATCCCGGCCAGGACCTTTTTAGGATCGGAGGCCCACGCCGGAAGATTTTCCTTCCCGGTAAAATAAAAATACCCTGCCGCTATGATAAGGACACTCGCCAGTTGCCCCAGGGGAAATAAAACCAAGAAAAGAATATCCCGGTAATCCCATGGGGCGTTACGGTCCAAGGACAGCAGATAAATGAGGTTCGTGGAACGCAGCAGCTTCTCGGGATATTCGGACAGAAGAGTCGGGACGGCGCTAAGGGCCTTAAGGGTAAACTCGGAATGGTTATAGGGCAAAGTGACCTTGTACTGGGCGATCATGAAATACTGCGCCAGCACGCAGGCAAAAACAAAAATTATCGCTGATCTCCAAGCCGGCTTCGAACGTTCGCATATTTGCAATAGGGCTCCCAGGCCCAGCGCGCAAAGGACCCCGGCCGGGATAAAATAACGGTTCCCATAGGCATCCGACTCTATGAACGAAAGCAGGATCACTAAAAGCCCCGCCACGCTCAACAGGGCGGGGAGGCGAATATCCTTCGGAAAATCCCGCTTCATAAATAACCCGCCTAGCCCTAGAAACCACAACGGCGCCGCAAATACCAGACCCCATTGGGGACTCAGAAATATTTTGTACCCCTTCTCCAGGGTAACCATTAAAGAAGCCGATTGCGTTTGTCCCGCCGCGGTTTTCAAAAGGTACGGAGAGATGATGAATCCGTTCAACTGGTTCCAGGCATAAAACTGCGGCAGCATGAGCACCAGGAACATTCCGGAAAAACAGGCGGCACGCCAAAAATCATCACGCCATCCCCCTTCCAGGAACCGTTGGCGGTTGGACATCCATCGGACCAGAATATCTCCTGCGTAGAGAACCAGAAAACAGATATTGATCAGTCGAACCAAGCAGAGAAATCCGAGACAGGCCCCTATGAGTGCATGATGGGATATCTTTTCCGATTCGCGGTAATGCAACCACACAAGAATAAAAAGGGCGGCGAGGCTGAACTCGGTAGCGTGTGCCATCCGCGAACGGATGAAGGTATAGTAAAGGATCGGGGATCCCAGCCAGATCGCAAGGGAAGCCACCCAGGCCACCCGTCCGCTGAAAAACTTTTTCAATATCTCTATGACAAGAAGCAGGCCCAGAAACAGGTAAGTGCCCGTCGCAATGGCAGTGCCCATATAATAAGGGACTGAATACCCATCCGACGCGACCGGATACCCCATCGCGCCGTATAGTTTTGCCAGAAAGTGCGCAATGAGAAAAAACGGGAGGTAAAGAATTCCCTGGCCCAACTGCCAGTTGTTGAAAACATATCCGGTGTCATTGAACCGTTCCGAGTGAGCGTAATGGCGTTCATCGATAAAGTCCAGGTCTCCGTCAAAAAACGCCGAGCGCAGGTAAGAATAATATCCCGTATCATCTCCCCCATCCACGGTGGTGACGGAGTAGTAGCCGGTATGGGATAAGGGAGGAATCCAGTCGTTGAATACTCCCAGCGGAGTCAAAAGCAGAAAGGCAAGATAAAAAATGCTGCCTAAAAGAAATAATGATTTTTTAGACATACGGAAAGTTCGGTTCAGCGGCCGGGCAACGCCCACCCACTACGTGGGAGGAGAATGGATAAACTTTATCTCGCGCTCAACGATCATCGTCAGCCCAAGAATTTTTGCCATCCGGCCCCACGCTGAGCGGCTAGTGAACGAGGCCTTTTTGGACAAGTACCTTATGGACATCCTCGACATTGGAAACCGATTCCTGCTTGTCGCTCCATTCCACCAGGTTTTTCAATCCTTCCTTGAGTGAAATCTGCGGTCGGTATCCTACGGCAGCCAGTTTTGACGTGTCCGCATAACAGTGGCGTATATCACCGTTTCTGAACTTGCCGATGACATTGGGTTCGAAGTCCTTCACGAAAATCTCGATAAGGGTTTGCGCCACTTCCAGGATGCTGGCCGGTTCCCCTCGCCCTATATTGTACACACCGTTTCCTACATCGGGCGAATCAAGAAGCAGTAGTTTGCCGCGAACCAGGTCTTTCACATGGACGAAGTCGCGCTTTTGGTGTCCGTCTTCATAAATGAGAGGAGGCTTGTTGTTTTTTACGGCGGAACAGAAAATGGCCGCCGCACCAGTGTAAGGGTTGTTCAGGCTCTGCCTGGGACCATAACAGTTGAAGTAACGGCACGCGATGGTGGGAATTTTATATGCATTGCCCAGCATCAATGAATAGACTTCCTGATCCTTTTTACTCTGCGCATAAACCGAGGTGCAGTTGAGTTCTTTTTCTTCATCCGTAGGAACGGGGGCGGCGGGTTTTTGGCATTCGGGACACAATATTTCCCACTGGCCCGATTTCATCTGTTCCTCCGATCTCGGTTGCGGGGCTATTTTCCCATGAATATCGCAAACGTAACGCCCTTCTCCATAATTACTCATGGAACTGGCGACGAGAACTTTCTCCACGTTTATTTTATCGTTGACCAGAATGTCCCAGAGGATTCCGGTTCCTCCCACATTGGTGGAGATGTACTGGTCGATGGAATACATGGACTGGCCGACTCCCACCTCCGCGGCATCGTGGATGACGATCTCGATCCCGTCGAGGGCTTTTTTGAGGGCATCCCGGTCACGAACGTCCCCTTTTATAAATTCCGCATCCTTATGCAGAAAAGCCGGACGCCCGGCGTCCTCTCCATGAACCTGGGGAGTCAGGTTATCGAATACACGGACCGTATCCCCCCTTTCGATGAGGGCGTCCACTGTATGCGAGCCGATGAACCCGGCACCGCCTGTCACCAAAACTTTTTTAGCCATAGAAAATCTTCTCCATGAAAATTAACCCAGGACCCGCCCAAAACTCGGCCGCAGGACAATTCGAACAAACCTATCCGTACCATACCCCTACGGCATTTTCAACCAATCCCTTGAGAGGAGACGCCTTATTTAATTTTTATGGGTTAGGAAGTTATAGAAATCGAAAGGGAAGGATCAATTCAGGTTTGAAACTTCGTTACATTCCCCGAAAGCGCAAGCAAGGATCGCACTTGCTGACTTTTTTGAAAGGTTTTCAAAATCGGATACCATGGATTCTTCCTGAAAAACGGGAAGAGTATATTCACTTTTGAAAGCGAGAAAAAGAATTAAAAGTAACATAACTATGATGGAAGCCAAAACCGCTAAGCTTTTTAAAAGATGTGGATGCCAATTCGTATCAAACGAATTGGGAGTTGGGACGATTTTAGCAGTTTTCATAACATTCTCCAACATTTTGAGAAATGATTAAATGCCCCTTGTTGTCAAAGGGGAAAACCCTATTCTTCTTATCGGAAAATATCTAAAAATATTAAGGAGATTGGCTCAATAAATGTTCTCAAATTGACTGTGATGAAACCTGATTAAAGAACCTCGGTCATCCAGAATCCGCTAACTTGTGAAATACTTTGAGAAATTGGCATTTCCCGTCTCTCTGGGTATTTTGATCCGGCAAGGGGAAATCCATGCAAAATCCCTTGACCGTCAAACTAATCCAAACGTGAGCCTCTTTGAACCTGTGCGCCTCCTTCCTCTTTGCCTTTACCAAAACCTAAGAAATGATGAGTTTCCGGGCCCTATGTAGATGTGTAATCATGAAAACCTACCGGACCAAAAAAGACTATCATCTAGGCTGTGATAAAAACTGACCGGTTGGAAATTATTTTTCTCAACGGCAGGTAGTACAGCCAACCCAGAATTCCATATTCGATCAGATGAACCTGCTCAACGAGGATATCTATGGTAAACAGAAAATATCCTGTAAAGACAGAAATCACCGCCAGCCACATGAGACCGTATAATTTTTTGGGTCCTTCCCGTGTATCAGAGAGAACTGCCAGGGCAAGAAAAAAAACCCCAAGAGGAATCGCAATCCCCCAGGTGATCATCGATGGTCCATAAATAGAAACCAGCGATTCCCTCCAATCCGGAACAACAGAAAGGGTGGAATAGACGAAAATTGTAAGTGCCAAGGCGGGAAACCAGTAAATCCACATTGAGGCGGGGTATCGTTTTTTGGCTGTGGGAAGAAAACCTTTCCGAATCATAAAAAGATCGCCTGATATTTCCATAATATCATGACAAAATGATTGATAACAGGGTATTTTCCATATATAGCCCCGTCTTGAAATTGGAATAAAATTAAGCAATAATCGGGGAAGTAAAACTTAGGCCCAATATTTCTTCTCGCCCCATAGAACCCCGTGGAACTTTCCTTTATCATCGTCAACTACCACAACAGTTCGACCCTTGTCGATTGCCTGGAATCTATTTTTACAACCACCCGGGGAATCGAGTTTGAAGTGATCGTTGTCGATAATAGTCCTGAGGATGAGGACATGAAAAAAGTTGAGGAAAAATTCCCTCAGGCACGGTTTCTGAAAAATGCCGAGAATCTGGGTTTTGCCGTGGGAAACAACCAGGGTTTTGAAAATTCCCGGGGAGAAACAATCATGTTTTTGAATCCGGATGCCGTTTTAATTGAAGAAATATCTCTGGATATGTTGAACCACCTCAAAGCCCACCCGGATATCGGTATTCTGGCCCCAAAAGTGCTCGATCCGGATGGGACCCTTCAGTATTCATGCAGGCATTTTCCGACGGTCTGGACAGGATTGTTCAACCGATATTCCCTGTTATCCAGGTTGTTCCCCCATAATCGATTCTCAGCCCATTATTTAATGACGGACTTCGACCATAATCAAACCCGGGAAGTGGACTGGGTTTCAGGCTGCTGCATAATGATATCCAGGGAAAAGTTTTTACAGGTGGGGAAATTCGATGAGAACTACTTTTTATTTAATGAGGATATAGACTTGTGCCGATTGATTAAAAGTTTTGGATATCCGGTCATCTATTATCCTCACGCAAAAGTTTATCATTATATTACCGCGAGCGACGGCAAAACAGCCCCCCAGGCTATTATTAAGCGGCATAAGGGTATGAGCTATTATTTCAAGAAGCACCATTCGGAAAATGTCCTCACGCAAATGATGGTTAACGCTATGATTTCCTTAAGGTGCCTCTCCCAACTTTTCTTGAATCTGTTTAAATGACCTTCAACAGTTTCCCCATTTCAGGAAATATTTATCTCTTGGCCTATGGGATTGCCTTGTTCCTCTCCTTCACGCTTACTTTTTTCCTCATCCGGTTAACATCGGAATCGAAAACGGTTGCCAATCTGTTGCACAAATGGAACCTCTTTGAAGAAAGAGGGATCGGTCCGTTTGGGGGGGTTGCGGTAATTCTTTCATTCCTTTTAACTCTTTGGGTTTTTATCGCCGCGGGGCTTGTCGATCGTGGAAACACGAACCTGTATCTTGTTCTAACCCTAGGGACGGGATTGATGTTTCTGCTTGGAATCATCGATGATATTTATAATTGCCGTCCTAGAATAAAGCTGATTTTTCAAATTGCCATCGCCGTAATTTTGTATTTTTCAGGATTTCAAATCGAGCGAATTGGAGGTTTCATAGAATTAAGGCAATTTTCCATACTGTTAACCATTTTATGGATTGTGGGAATCACCAACTCGCTGAACCTCATCGACGGAATGGACGGATTAGCGAGCGGGATCGTTTTCTTCTCCTGCCTGACCCTGATATTCATTTATATGGATAGAGAAATCATCGAGGCCTCTTTTCTGGCAGTGATCCTGGCCGGAAGCGTGCTCGGTTTCTTTTTTTTCAATCTGCCCCCGGCAAGAATCATCCTCGGCGATACGGGCAGCCTTCCCCTTGGGTTGCTCATAGCTTTGATCACCCTTCTTCCCTTGAACCAGGGCTACACCGACGAAATTTATTATATCATTCCTGTAGTGACCCTGCTGATTCCGATCATGGATACCACGTTCTCTTTTTTCAGGCGTCTGTTCAAAGGGATCAGCCCATTTTCCAAAGATGCCGAGCATTTTCACCATCGTCTGCAGAAACTGGGGTTGTCATCTTCCAAAGCCATTTGGCTACTTTTCGGGATCGGGTTTTATTTTGACATGACGGCGATGGTTCCCTCTTTCCATATCACCCTGATTCTCCATTTTATTCCGATCTATTTTATCTTTATCATCCTCAATATTATTTTTCTCGTTTATTTGCTACGTCGTTCTGAGAAAAAACAAAAATTCAGATTTTCATCGGAGCACATTTCTTGAAAACCCGCCTTTTCTTTTCTATTCTTATCCTATTCGGGCTGGTCCTCATTACTTACGGGAACACTTTTCAGTCGCCACTGAATTTCGATGATGAAGCTGTAATACGCTCAGAGATAGCTTCCGGCGGCGAAAAATTTTTCCGGTTTTCTCCTCCCCAATACCGTCACCTGTTTTACCTGAGCCTCGCTCTCAACCATAAGTGGGGAAGCCTAAGTCCTATAGGATATCATTTTTTCAACACCCTGATTCATTTCATAACCGGCTGCATCCTCTTTTTCATCACCTATCTCACAATACACCAGGGTATGGGAAAGGGGACCAAGTCCGCACTTTCCATCGCGGGCATCACCTCAATTTTATATGTGCTGAACCCGGTCCATACCGAAGCGGTCACATACATTTCGGGACGGGCAAGCAGTTTATCGGGCCTGTTCTATTTCTTATCGCTTTTATTTTTTATTTTAGGGAGTTTGCAGAGTATCCGTTCGATTTTCTGCCGTGTGAGTCTTTACCTTTTATCCCTGTTCGCATTTGTCCTGGCAATTCTCAGCAAGGAAACCTCCGCTACCCTCCCATTGGTTATTCTTCTATATGATATCTGTTTCATGAGGAACAAGAACTGGCGAGCCTTCAGAGAACGGCTCATTTATTTATACCTGCCCATTCCTATTGCCGGAGGTTTGCTCATTGTGGGGTCCCCCTTGCTGTTAAATACCCTGTTGACCTGGCTTCCGAGAATTGATTTTTCTAATACCATTGACCAGGCCGGGGTCGTCATGTATGCATTCCGGCTGATACTTTTTCCAATGGGCCTGACCTTCGACCATTATTCCGATCCGGATTCAATCCCGATTATCCCAGCAGGAATATTAAGATATCTTTCACCTCTTTTAATACTGTCGGCGGCTTTTTTGATCATCAAAAATTTCAAAAAAGTTCCGTCCGTTTTAACCTTCTCCTTTTTCTGGTATTTAATCACCCTGGCACCAACGAACAGCGTTCTATTTCGCCTGCAATGGCTGAGCGAGAGAAACCTTTATGTCCCCGCTTTCGGGGTGTGCTTACTTTTAGCGACTTTTTTTCATTCAATCATTTTCCAGAACCGGAAAAAATCTTTTTTCAGGGGTGCCCTCGGAGCAGCTTGTCTTTTAGCGGTGCTGAGCCTGAGTTCTGTTTTGCTGATTTCGAGAAATTCCGTTTACCGCTCCAACATCCTGTTGTGGGAAGACACGGTAGAAAAAGTCCCGGAAAACAGCCATGCACTTTATAACCTGAGCCACTTTTATCTTGAGAAAGAACAATATTCAAAAGCATTAGTCACTTTAAACAGAATGACCGTGTCCAAGGCATCGCCGTTTTACCTTTCCCAGGCACACAGCAACCTTGGGACCATTTACAGCAAGATGGGGAATTCTCAAAGAGCGAAGAAGGAATTTCTGGAAGGGATACGCCTGGACCGCACATTACCCATCGGGTATTTCAATCTGGGAACCCATTATGCTTTAGAAGGGCAATTTGAAAGAGCCATCGCCGAGTATGAAAAGGCCGAACAGCGGTATGAAGAGTTTCGCTGGGGTTACAGCAAACCTAAGATGTTGAGCATAAATAAAGCAAACGCCCATCACAGCCTTGGAATTTCATACCTGAAAAAAGGCAACCTCGGGGGAGCGCTAAGGGAGTTTGAGCAGGCCATCGCCCTGAACCCCACATTGGCGAAAACCCATTACAATATTGGACGGTTACTTCTCGAAATGGGAAAAGATCACCAAAAAATCAAAGAACATCTTGAGGAAGCGTTGAAATGGAGCAAACACCCCACCCTGACGCATAATATTAATGCTTTGATGAAACAGGTTTCTCCTTGAACCACTCTGGTGAAATTCTCCGATCTAAACCCTCCTTTTGTTCTTCGAATAGGGAAGGAACAATCCTTTTGCCATCACCCTCCTGAGGGATCGGGCAGGCACACAAACCGCTTTCTGTATATCCTTTCTCCGATCCAGCGCCCGGGAGAGCCCCTTTAACGCATCCCACTTGGATTTAAAGATAACACCCGCTTGGCCTCGAAGGGAATACCAGAACAGGGCGGCAAAATTTGCCAGAAGATGCTGCGGAAGGTAAATCCAAACCAATTGAGAGGGCATGTTTTTAAAATAGGTCCAGACCAGGTTGCGGTGCCCGTGATAAACGGAAAAATCACTTTGGGGATGCGTGGTGGCCGACCCGACATGTTCCACAACTGCATCAGGAACATATCTGCCCCGGTGGCCTTTCAGGCGCAATCGAAATGCCAGGTCGACATCTTCAAAATAGCAGAAATAATGTTCATCGAAACCATCTGCTTCAAGAAAGACGTCACGGCGGAACAAAGCCGCGGCGGCGCAGGGAGAAAAGATTTCTCCAGAATCCCTGCTTATCGATGAAACCGGCAACCCGTGATCACGTCTCCAGGCCAGTCCGCTGACATGATAAATATCTCCCGTTCCGTCCATGATATTTTCAGCCCCATGTCCTGTCATATGACATCCGAAAAAAGTATCGCCCGGGTTTTCCTTCGCGGTTCGAACCAGACTGGAAAGCCATTCGGGACGGGGAAATGCGTCCGGATTCAAAAACGCGATCCATTCGCAGTCCTCCGCTTGTTTAACCCCAAGATTATTGGCCGCTGCGAATCCTAGGTTTTGTTCCTGGCGTAGGATCTCCAAACCCGGAAAGCATTCTTCAATCCCTTCCAGGGAATGGTCCTGACTATAATTATCGACGACCAGGACCCGGGCGGGAGAAAACACCTGCTCTTTCAGAGCTGAAATACATTTCCTGAGATAATCACCCGCATTGAAATTAACAATGACTACCGCCACCCGCATGGACTTATTCCTGAATAATTATGCTTTCAATCACCATGAAATTAAATTGGACACCCCATTCCGGTAAAAACCTTACCATGAATCTATTTCATATTCTTGCAAGAAACCCTTCCATTATGCCTCCAAAGGGTATTGCTTGAAATCAATATTTCAAAGCTTTATACTCGCTAAGAAAGGGACGATAAACTGAATGCAGGCCGAAACCCCTTTTTTATTTTCCTAATTTATGAAACATAATCATGACTGACCCTAAGATTCCCGTGGCCGTTATTTCTCCGTCATTTTGCCATTCCGCCAAATTGAAGGATGAGTTGTCCAGGGAATTCCCGAATTCCATATTCAATGCAAGAAACCGTTCTCTCTCCGAGCCAGAAATTATCGAATTATGCAAACAAGCTCAAGGCATAATCATAGGAGTCGAACCCGTGGGCGAGGCAATGTTGAGTGCATTGCCTGAATTGAAAATAATTGCAAAATATGGAATTGGCCTGGACAATTTAGACCGGGAAGCGATGGACCGGCATGGGGTAGCTTTAGGTTGGACAGGTGGAATCAATAAACGCTCGGTTGCGGAAATGACCCTGTGTTTTATGCTGGGGCTTTGCCGCAATATTTTTGCCGGTGGGTTTACCCTAAAGAAGAATATATGGCGAAAAAACGGCGGAACCCAACTGACCGGAAAAACCATCGGGATCGTGGGCTGCGGACACATCGGTACAGAGGTGGTTCATTTGCTGACGCCATTCAACTGCCATATTTTGATGAATGATATTTTGGAAAAATCCGATTTCTGCAAAGCCATGGGAATCATACAGGTCAGCAAAGACGAGCTGCTCGATCAATCCGATATCGTTTCCCTTCATGTTCCGCAGACAGAGCTCACTCAAAAAATGGTCGATGAAAATTTCCTGCGAAAGATGAAAAAAACAGCTTTTCTGATCAACACTAGCCGGGGATTAATTGTGGACCAACTCGCATTAAAGGCCGCACTGCAAAAAAATACGATTGCCGGAGCCGCCCTGGATGTTTTTGAAGAGGAGCCCCCGACCGACTCTGAATTTCTGGCCCTTCCGAACCTGATGGTGACCCCGCATACTGGAGGAAATGCGATCGAAGCCGTAGAAGCCATGGGTAGGAAGGCCATTTCTCATCTGGTTCATTTTTTTCAAAGCAAGGAAAATCTCAAAGCTGCCACCGCTTCTACTTCGTAAAGATAACAGGTTGATAAACCTTGACGAACCCCGTACCCTTTTAAGATGAAAACTTACCTCATAACCGGCGGGGCTGGATTTATTGGCAGCAACTTTATTCTTCATCTTTTATCCAAAGGTGCTGCCACCGTCATCAATTACGACAAACTCACCTACGCGGGAAATCTGGAATCCCTGGAATCCGTTTCCGGAAACTCCAATTATATTTTTGTGAAAGGGGATATCTGTGACCGGGAACCGATCCAAAAACTCCTGGTCGTGCATGATATCGATACCATCGTTAATTTTGCCGCCGAATCCCATGTCGACCGCTCCATCGATTCACCTAGAGATTTTATCAATACCAATATCGTGGGCACCTTTGAACTACTCGAATGCGCCCGATGGTATTGGAGGGGACTCAAAGGGGACAAACAATGGTTGTTCAGATTTCTCCAGGTTTCAACCGATGAAGTGTATGGGGCCTTGGGCGATGCAGGAAGTTTTACCGATGAGACCCCTTATGCCCCTAATTCCCCCTACTCCGCATCCAAAGCTTCAGCGGATCATCTTGTGCGCTCCTATCACAAAACCTATGGGCTTCCCGTGATCACTACGAACTGCTCCAACAATTACGGTCCAAGGCAGTTTCCGGAAAAATTAATCCCATTGATGATTCATAATGCCCTGGCGGGAAAACCATTGCCGGTTTATGGCGACGGTCTGCACATTCGCGACTGGCTCTACGTCAAAGACCATTGCTTGGCGCTCCAAACAGTTATTGATTCGGGGAAAACGGGCGACATTTATACTATCGGCGGGAATAATGAAAAGACCAACCTGGACCTGGTTGAGACTCTTTGCGGTATTCTGGATGAACGGGTTCCGGATTCACCGTACCGTCCCCATAAATCGCTGATCCATCATGTTGAGGACCGGCCAGGCCACGACCGCCGCTACTCCATCGATTGCAGTAAAATCCAGAATGAGTTGGGATGGTCTCCAAAAGAAACGTCTGATACCGGACTCCGCAAAACCGTCCAATGGTATCTGGATAACCAGGTTTGGGTCCAAAGAGTCATGTCGGGAGATTATCGGGGAGAAAGGCTGGGGCTGGGGGTCGGCATCCGGGGAAGAAAATGATTAAAAAGGGAATCATTCTCGCAGGCGGATCGGGCACAAGACTGTATCCGCTCACCAAAGTTGTCAGCAAGCAACTCATGCCGCTTTACGACAAGCCCATGGTCTACTATCCGCTGAGCACACTCATGCTTGCCGGAATAACAGAAGTAATGATCATCACCACTCCAGCGGACCAAAAACTTTTTCAGGCTTTGTTGAATGATGGAAGTCAGTGGGGGATTCAGATCCAATACGCCGTTCAGCCACGGCCGGAAGGCCTCGCCCAGGCCTTCATAATAGGAAAAAATTTTATTGGAAATGAAGGCTGTTCTCTTATCCTTGGGGATAATGTGTTTTACGGAGCCGGTCTTATAAACCTGATGCAAAATGCCAGGAAACGCGAAAAGGGGGCCACCGTATTCGGATACGGGGTCAAGGACCCAAAAAACTATGGCGTTGTGGAATTCGACCATGAAGATCGTCCCATCAGTATTATTGAAAAACCGAAAAACACCAAATCCAATTACGCCGTCACCGGTTTATATTTCTATGACAACCAGGTGGTGGATATCGCAGCCTCTCTCAAACCCTCAGAAAGAGGCGAATTGGAAATCACCGATATCAACAAGGTCTACCTGGAGCAGACACAGTTATCCGTAGAAAAACTAGGGCGGGGCTATGCGTGGCTGGATACAGGTTCCCATGAATCGCTTTTAGAAGCCAGCAATTTCATCGAAACCATTGAAAAACGACAGGGACTCAAAATTTGCTGCCCAGAGGAAATAGCCTATAAAACAGGCCTGATTGGTAAGGAAGAATTGGATCGGCTGGCTCAGCCCCTCAAGAAAAACCAATACGGACAATATCTTCTGGATCTCATCCAACAAAGCGGGAGACCATAAGGATTTTCAGCCGTTCGTGATTCTCATTAAAACCATGGAACAAAAAAAATCAGCGGGCGCATGAAAATCCTCCTGGTTGGAAAAAAGGGACAGGTTGGCTGGGAACTCAATCGGATTCTTTCAGGTTCGTGCGAGTTGATCGCCCTTGAGCGGAAAGATCTTGACCTCGCCAAACCCGATCAAATCCGCAAGAAAATCCAAGAAATCAAACCCGGACTGATTATAAATGCCGCCGCTTATACAGCGGTTGATCAGGCAGAAAATGAACCGGAATTGGCCATGGCCGTCAACGAAACCGCACCGAGAGTTCTCGCTGGAGAAGCGAAACAACTCAATGGCGCACTGATCCATTTTTCGACGGATTATGTTTTCGACGGGGAAACCCGGCAACCCTATACGGAAAAGGCCGCTACGAATCCATTGAATGTCTATGGCCACACCAAATTAAAAGGAGATATTTCCATTCAGAAACTGCAAATCCCCTACCTTATATTTCGCACAGGATGGGTTTATGGATTGAAAGGGGAAAATTTTCTTCTGACCATGCAAAGGCTGGCAGCCGAAAAAAAAGAATTAAGAATTGTTGACGATCAGGTCGGGACCCCTACCTGGTGTGTTTCCATAGCAGAAGCCGTTGGGAAAATTATTTTGAACCTTTTACAGCAGGATCAACTAAATATAATAACAGCCATCAAAAATATATCCGGCATTTACAATATGACTTGCATGGGAGAAACGAGCTGGCATGGGTTTGCACAAGCCATTTTTGAAAAAAGCGGCAGAACGGCACCGAAACTGACACCCGTCCCGACCACGGAACACCCCACCCCCGCAACGAGGCCCAAATATACGGTGTTGTCCAATTTAAAACTAAAAAAATCCTTCAACATAGAACTTCCCGAATGGCAAACCAGTTTGAAACATTGTTTGAAACCATAAATACCTTATTAAAGCACCTCTAGGAAGAATTATGACACTGGAACCGAAACAACTCACAAAACAGGACGGTTTGATAATCTGGTTCACTGGGCTATCCGGAGCCGGAAAAACAACCCTTTCTCTCAAATTAAAAAATCGATTGATGGAACAGGGTCTGCACACCTATGTGCTGGACGGAGATTTAATTCGAATGGGGCTTAATTCGGATCTCGGGTTTTCCCTGGAGGATCGCCGAGAAAATATCCGCCGGATCGGGGAAGTGGCAAGGCTATTTACCGATGCGGACATAGTAACTATTGTGGCCTTCATCTCCCCGCTTCGCGAGGACCGCGAACGGGTGAAAGCTTCTCTCCCGGTCAAACAATTCGTGGAAATCTTTGTAGACTGTCCGCTCGAAATATGCGAACAAAGAGACACCAAAGGACTTTATAAAAAAGCAAGAAAAGGCGAGATTAAAAATTTTACCGGCATTTCTTCCCCTTATGAACCTCCATTGGCACCCGACATCCATCTTAATACGGATAAAGAATCCATAGATGAATGTGCACAAACCATGATGAATTATTTCAACTCAAAGGGCTATTTTCTCCATAAACCCAACAGCCAAACGCATTGAATGGTTTCAACAGATTTTTTAATTATTGGCGGCGGGATTATCGGGATCAGCATCGCCGGCCAAATCAAAAACCGCTTTCCCGACGCCGGTGTCATTCTGATCGAAAAAGAAACTGACTGCGGGCTCCACGCCAGCTCTCGAAATAGCGGTGTCCTTCACGCAGGATTCTACTATTCCGCCGACAGCCTGAAAGCAAAGTTCACCAGAAACGGGAACCAAAGGCTGACTGAATATTGCGACTCCCGAAATATCCCAATCAATAAATGCGGAAAACTTATCATAGCCAAAAACGAAAAAGAACTCCCCCTTTTGGATGAGTTGCTGGACAGGGCCCGGAAAAACAACGTCCCTTTACAGGACATATCCGAACAGGAAGCCCGATCCCTAGAACCGCGTGTAAAAACTTTTCATCGGGCTCTTTTTTCACCTTCCACCTCATCGGTCGACCCCGCTGAAGTTTTGAAATCCATGATTTGGGAGGCTCAGGAGGCCGGAGTGGAGATTCAAACCAATACAAAATATCTTTCCCCGATTAAAAACGGGGCGCTCACTTCTTCTGGAAAATTCGAATATAAGTATCTGGTCAATACTGCAGGGCTTTATGCCGATAAAATCGGAAAGGATTTCGGCTTTTCAAAAAACTACAGTATACTCCCGTTTAAGGGACTCTACCTGTATTCCAGTGAGCCTCCGGGGTCCCTGCGGACCAACATCTATCCGGTGCCGGACCTTCGCAATCCCTTTCTGGGCATTCATTTCACGGTCACGGTGCACGGAAAGATTAAAATAGGTCCCACTGCTATTCCCGCAATATGGCGGGAGCAATACCAGGGGTTTGATAATTTTAATCTAAAGGAATTGATAGAGATTGGTTTCAGCCAGATGGGACTTTTTCTGTTTTCAGATTTTGATTTCAAGAATCTCGCACTGGAAGAATTAAAAAAGTATTCCCGACAAAACCTGGTATCAATGGCTTCATCCCTTCTTAATGATGTTAAAATATCTGATTATAAAACATGGGGGGAATCGGGAATACGGGCCCAGCTTTTCAATATCAAAACCCGGAAGCTGGAGATGGATTTCATTTTAGAGGGGAACGAAAAATCCATGCATATATTGAACGCTATTTCTCCCGGGTTCACCTGCTCATTGCCCTTTGCGGATTACGTTTGCGATAAAATAGAAAAACATCTCAATCAAGCCTGATAAAAACCGAGATTGAGAGGAAAGTGACATGACTGATGGAGAGCGTCTACTGACGGTTCTGGGAAAAGACGGATATACCATTGTGGTGGAATTTTCGGATCTCAAACAACGTGAAGAAATCGTGAAAGAAGCGGAATCCAAAGGAATGAAATGCAAATCTATTTCCATGGAAGACTTTTATCCCACCTACCGCGGCCACAGATACTTTGATCTGAGAAATCCCACCACAAGAGAATCCTTCAGCCTGGATTACCTCCTGCACAGCTGGGAAATGGACCAAAAACATTCTCACGGGGGCGAGGTCGATAAATGGTTCATTCATTGATCCAATTTATCATTATTGGGGTTCACCCGTTAGGTTATACTTTTTAATGATTCAGTAAAGGAGTTTTTTTGAGCGATCAAATATCCACAGCACTGATAGGGGCAGGATTTTGGGGGAAAAATCTCGCCCGGAATTTTTATCAGTTGGGCGCCCTCAAACTGATCTGCGATCCGTCCGAAGAAATCCTCAACCGAAAAAAGGAGAAATATCCCGGGATAGATGTATCCGTTTCGTTCTCTGACGCAATTTCCCGTCGGGATATCGAGGCGGTGGTCATCGCCGCTCCGGCTGAAAAACATTATCCCATGGTTAAGGAATCCCTCCTTTCCGGCAAGCATGTTTTTGTGGAAAAACCTCTCGCACTGACTGTTCTGGAAGGTGAAGAGCTGGTTCAGCTGGCGAAGTCAACAGGAAAAACTCTTTTTATAGGACACATCCTTCAATATCATCCTGCGGTCCAGAAAATCAAAGAGCTTTTAAAGACAGGAGAGTTGGGCAAGCTTCAGTATATATATTCGAACCGGTTGAATCTGGGTAAAATTCGAAGAGAGGAAAATATTCTATGGTCCTTCGCTCCTCATGACCTTTCCATTATTCTTTCCTTTGCCAACGAGGAACCCCAAGAAGTTCAAGCAGTGGGTTCGAATATACTTCATCCGAGTATAGCCGACATCACCCTCACCCATCTTCGATTTCCTTCCGGAATCACGGCACATATTTTCGTTTCCTGGCTTCATCCATTTAAAGAACAGAAACTGGTGGTTATCGGGGAGCGAAAAATGGTTGTATTTAGCGATTCCGCACCCATCGAGGAAAAACTAGTCCTTTATCCGCACAATATTCTTTGGCAAGATGGCATGCCCATCCCGGAAAAAAAAGAAGGGATACTTTTAAACCTTGCGGAAGATTGGCAGGAACCTCTTCTCAATGAATGCCGGGCATTTCTCGAGGGCGTTACAGGCCAACCCATCCTCACCGACGGCCAGGAAGGCCTGAGGGTCTTACGTGTTTTACAGCGCGCTCAGGAAAGTATGGACCGCCAGAAAAAACTTCCCGACCGGAAAGATTATTTCATTCATGAATCCAGCGTTGTCGACGAAGGATGCCTCATTGGAAAAGGCACAAAAATCTGGCATAATTCCCATATTTTGAAAGAATCCAAAATCGGCCAGAATGTCAACATCGGTCAGAATGTCATGATCGGATCCAGGGCAAACATCGGCAACCATGTTAAAATACAAAATAATGTTTCGATCTATGAAGGAGTGGAACTGGAAGACTATGTTTTTTGCGGCCCGTCATGCGTTTTCACCAACGTGATCAATCCCCGCAGCGCCATACCCCGAAAGGATGTATTTCAACCCACCCTGGTTAAAAAAGGCGCCACGATCGGCGCCAACGCGACCATTCTTTGCGGCATAACTATAGGAAAGTTCTCATTTGTCGGAGCGGGGGCGGTGGTCACTAAGAATGTCCCGGATCACGCCCTGGTATATGGAAACCCGGCAACCCTGCAGGGATGGATGTGTGAATGCGGCAATCGCCTCGATGAGAACAAGTTCTGCGGCCATTGCCAAAAAATCCCGCAAATTCTCTGACAACCATTTAATTTTCCGGTTACAATTCAACCCTTAAAGGTTCAGGGAGAAATTAATGTTAATTGGAAAAATTAGAGAAAAAAAAGCCCGTGTAGGAATAATCGGGCTGGGCTATGTAGGACTGCCATTAGTGATGGAATTTGCTCGGAACGGATTTCCTGTTACCGGCCTGGATATTGACGCAAACAAAGTCGAAAAAATAAAAAAGGGTGAAAGCTATATTCGTCATATCTCCACCGAAAAAATCGGCGCGCTGGCAAAAAATTCAGATTTTGAAGTGACCACCGATTTCTCTACGGTTTCGGATTTGGATGTCATTCTCATCTGCGTTCCCACACCCCTGGGCCAAAATCGCGAACCGGATATGAGCTATATCATATCCACAGCCCGCCAGATCGCTCCCCACATAAAAAAAGACCAACTGATCGTTCTCGAATCCACCACCTACCCGGGAACCACTCAGGAAGTTCTGATACCGGAGTTGGAATCCGGAAGCGGCCTGAATGCCAATTCTGATTTCTTCGTGGCCTACTCTCCGGAAAGAGAGGACCCCAATAATAAAGAATACACAACCGCCACAATCCCCAAAGTCATCGGGGCAGATCATCCCACGGGGAGAGAACTCAGCGAAGCATTATATTCCTCCATCATCAAAACCATCGTCCCGGTATCCGAAACCAGGGTCGCCGAAGCCACTAAATTAATGGAGAACGTATTTAGAGCCATCAACATCGCCTTGGTCAATGAACTTAAAATGGTATTCGACAAAATGGGGATAGACATCTGGGAAGTCATCCAGGCTTCCAGCACTAAACCTTTCGGGTACATGCCTTTTTATCCCGGCCCCGGGTTGGGAGGACACTGCATTCCCATCGATCCATTTTATTTGACCTGGAAAGCGAAAAAACATGGAATATCTTCCCGCTTCATCGAACTGGCGGGGGAGGTGAATATATCCATGCCCGACTATGTCATTGAAAAAATAAAATCCGCTTTGGAAAACGCGGGAAAAAACCTGAACGAAAGCCGTATTCTAATATTGGGCCTTGCATATAAAAAAAATATCGACGACGACCGGGAATCCGTAAGTTTCAAGATCATGGACACCCTGACTCGAAGCGGGGCGAAAGTGGAATACAATGACCCCTACATTCCAGTGGTCGGGCCCAAGCGAGAATACCCACAATTCGTCGGCAAAAAAAGCGTTTCCCTGCAGGAGCTGGAGCGTTATGACCTTTCGGTGATCCTGACCGATCATTCCAACTACAACTACGAAGCCATTGTGGAACAATCAAGGCTTGTGGTGGACACCCGTAACGCCTGCGCAGGAATCCACTCCACCAAAATCATAAAGGCTTGAACATGACCCGGGTACCATTACTGGACATCCCTGCGACCTATCCCGAAATCTTAAAGGATGTAGAGGAAGCCGTTTCTGAAGTGATCCGTTCGGGGCACTTCATCCTCGGCCCCAAGGTGGGGGAACTCGAAGAAAAAATCGCCGATTATTGCGGAACCGGATTTGCCGTTGGAGTTTCTTCCGGAACGGACGCTCTCTTAATCTCCCTGATGGCCTGCGGCATCGGCCCGGGAGATGAAGTGATAACGACGCCCTTCACATTTTTTGCAACGGCAGGATGTATTTCAAGGACAGGGGGCAGGCCGGTGTTTGTGGACATCGATCCGGAAACATTCAATATCGACCCCGCCTTATTGAAAGATTCCATTACAGATAACACCCGGGCCATCATCCCCGTTCATTTATACGGCCAATGCGCGGACATGGAAGCCGTTTCTAAAATCGCGAAGGATAGCAATCTGACAATCATCGAAGACGCCGCCCAGGCCATAGGTTCCGAGTTTAAAAACAAGCGGGCAGGCTTGATGGGCGACTTCGGATGCTTTTCCTTTTTTCCAACCAAAAACCTGGGAGGGTTCGGCGATGGCGGAATGGTGACCACCCGCTCGGAAAACAATTTAGAAAAATTAAAAACCCTTCGTGTCCACGGTTCCAACCCCAAGTACTACCACAAAATAGTGGGAGGCAATTTCCGGCTGGACACCCTGCAAGCCGCAGTGATCCTTGCCAAGTTGAAATACCTGGAGGGCTGGAACGATAAACGCAGAGAGAACGCTCAAAGGTACAGCACACTATTTGAACAACAGGGTTTACTTGACCATATTCAAATTCCCCGAGAAGGTTTTCCGAAGCACACCTTTAATCAGTATGTCATCCGCGTGGAAAAAAGAAGGGATGTATTGAAAAATTTTCTGCAAAGCAAAAACATCGCGACCGAAATCTATTATCCCCTTCCCCTGCACCTCCAGGAATGTTTTAAGGACCTGAGGTATCGGTCCGGGCAATTCCCGGTGGCCGAGAAGGCGGCCCGGGAAGTTTTGGCCCTGCCCGTCTCTCATGAAGTCACACCGCAACAGCAGGAGTATGTCGTGGAAACGATCAAGGAATTTTTTCAATAGGGGGTTTCAGGGTTTAAAGTTGGAATGGCGCTCCATCAGGTATCCCAGGCAGTCCTAGTAGACACTGGATTCATTGGTGGTACACATGGAAGGGATGACAGACCGCTTCAGGCGAATTTCGTTTCCCTCATAATGAGGAAAAACGCTTTCCATCTTTTTTCCCAGGGTGTCCATTACCGATAATTTCAAATCCGCGTTATTCCTCCAACTCAGAGGGCATTTTCAGGAAGCTCAGAAAAATTCAGCATATCCAGGTTTTTCACGAAACAGAAATCTCGCTCCCCGCAATCCCGGTCAAAACCGATCCGGCTCTCCGCGGAAATCTGAATTCTGGCCATTCCCTAAAAATTTTAGAATTCATATCCGCCGTTTTCAAGAATGGGGACCTTATTAAAAACGATAAGCTATAAACATCCCTAGTTTGAACTGATTTTCTGACCCCCGCCCGGTTTCTGAATTCGCCAGAGGACTGTCCCGGGCGTCCCCAAGAAGCCGGGTAAAAGCAAGTTTTCCCTTTAAGATCCAGTGAGCGTCCCAATCGTATTTTAAAGCGGCTCCCACCCCGATATCTTTGATCCCCCCCCCAGAGTCATAAGCCGAAATACCTGTCGTATCCGACTGGGTTGGAGTGATGCTGAAATATGTTTT
>JAYZAN010000112.1:0-22257 GCA_036339675.1 Nitrospinota bacterium | reverse complement strand
CCGGATCCAGGGCAATCTGACCTGAGGTAAACAGGAAATCCCCAACCCGTATCCCCTGTTCGTAAGGGCCGATAGCCGCTGGCGCCTTATCGGTTCTAACAGCTTGCTTTTTCATAGTCGATCTGAAACCGATTCATTTTATGGATGAAGGGATAAGATTTAAGTTCCCTTCTCGTATGTGACAAAATCATTCTGTGTATTATTCTTTCGATTTCTTTATCCGCTCCTCTTGGGAATTTCAACCTCTCTGAGAGTTTTATATCCATCGTGATCATTTTTTTTAAATATTGCAGAATTCCCGATTTGAACCGTGTTTCCAGTTTGTTTCGTTTTGCGCAGGATTCGCAAACGATACTGTTGCGATGGTAACTGAAACCGATCCATTCCGTATTAGGTTCCGATTTGCAAACCACGCAATGGTCCAAGTGGGGGGTGTAACCCGCAAGGCACAGCAGCCGGATTTCGAAAAGCCGGCACAGGGTTTCCAGTTCCTCCTGCTCCTTTAAGGCTTTAAGGGAATCTAGAAGGAGATAAAAAAGACCCGCTTCACGATGTCCTTCTGAGGCCATGGCCTCCACCGCCTCGGTGAAATAAATGCCCATGAACACCTTCCGAAAACTTTCTCGGACCGATTGGAATGAATGGATGATATCGGAATGGTTCAGGTTGTACAAGGTCTGGTTTTGTCTGCCAAAGAAGATTAGATTGATATGGGACATCGGTTCCAGGGCCGCCCCGAACTGGTTTTTGAGTTTTCTGGCGGACTTGGCCACGCATTTCACCTTCCCGAAATATTCTGTCATGAAGGTGATCAGCTTATCATTTTCAGATAGATTGATGCTTCTGAGAACGATGGCGGGGGTACTATGTAAGGCCACGATATTTTTCCTCCAGATCAAGCAGGAAGCGCTTAAAGTGAACGCCCCCGGTATAGCCCCCAAGGTGCCCATTGCTGCGGATCACCCGGTGGCAGGGAACGATGATCGATAGCGGGTTTTTCCCATTCGCGTTTCCCACTGCCCGCACGGCCTGTGGATTCCCGATGGTTTTGGCCAGCCACTGGTAACTTCGGGTTTTGCCATACGGAATGGTCTGAAGTTTTTTCCAGATCGCCTTCTGGAATGGGGTACCGTATACAAAATCCAGCTTGCAGGTGAATGTCTTGAGTTTGCCGGCAAAATAGAGGTTGAATTGCCGGATCAGATCTTTAAAAACTTTAACGTTTTTCTGTGGGTCTGGATGAAGAGTTTTTTTCAAATGCCGCACAAATTTTTTCTCAGAATTCATACTCAATACGATCTGGCATAATCCCTTGCGCGTAGAAGCAACCCCCATCATGCCAAACGGCGTTGGGAACGAGGCGTAGGTGACTGGTTTTTTGATGGTGCCCTTTGGAAGGGTGGTTATCATTTTTAGAGGACTATGCGTACGGCCGCGATTAATTCTCTTAGAGAATCGTCAATGTTGATGGCTTGGGTCTCCCGGGCCCGGACAGCGGAAATGAAGTCTTTGTGCCGGGTGGAATCGTAGGCGGTTACCGTGGTCCCGATTATCAGATTAAAATGGTCGTCGCTGGAACCGATCGATGCGATTCCCAACTCGTCCGAATAGTTTTCATCATAACCGTGGCCGGTGGAAATATCCTCGATGGCATCCACCAGTCCGGTTAAATGTTTTTTGATAAACGGAATGCTGGCGCCGAAGGGGTAGCTCCTTCTCCTCTCCGGGTGAGGAACGATTGTAATGCCCCCGAAGGGTCGGGCCAGCAGGGCTGTCTGGTCCATGGAACTCATCCGGATGTTGAACCGGGAAAATTGCCGGGCGATATCCTTGAAGGTCCTTGTTTGCAGGTAGAATTCGTCCAGGACGATGATCAGGTGCCCTTGAAGGGTGCTGACCTCAAAGGCCGGATAAACTTGAACCGGGTCATAGTGCCTGGAGCTCCATTCATGAACGCAGCGCCAGCGCTCGTGAATGGAAGCCAGGGTATTATCCAGGGGGAACTTATCCGGGATCAGGTGTTCGGTGATGATGAGGAAATCCAAACCGAGTTCCGAAGCTCGGTGAAGGATATCTTTCACAGAACTGGAGCCGTCGGAAAATGTCGAATGACAATGTGTTTCTCCAATCCTTAATTCCCGACGCGAGGTTTTTAAACGGGAAATTTTTGATTTGAGAGTGCCATCGAGATATTGACGGGCCACCAGATCGGCCACGGGTGAAACTATTTTGCATTTGGCTTCGTCGGGAATAGCCAATTGAGCGGCAAGCAAACCCCCGCCAAAACCGATCACACTTTTTAAAAATCCTCTTCTGTCCATGATTCCTCAACGGAAAATTCTTTAATGGCTTGATCCAATTATCGAAAATTCTACCGGTGAGGACAAAAAATTTCGGGAAATTGTTTCAAGTCTTTGATTTTCAGAGGCTTGATTAATCCGATGTCATTACTAAGGTAAGGTTTGTGCCATCCGTTGACTAAGTGATTAAAAACAAGTGTCTTTAGGATACCATAAAGCCGAAATCTGGAAAAATTATTTTTGCATCAGGTGTAAAAATACCAGGCTCAGGGCCGGGATATAGGTGATGCATAAAAGACCGATCAGACGAAGCCCCAGAAAGGGAAGGGTGGCACGATACAGTTTCACCACGGGCTCATTGAACCGGGAGCTGGATATGAACAGATTGATGCCCACAGGTGGGGTTGAATACCCGATTTCCAGGTTGGTCAGAAAGATGATCCCCAGATGGACCATATCCACTCCAAAACTTTTTGCTATGGGAACCACTAGAGGGACAACAACAATAATGGCGGAAAATATATCCATCATGCAGCCGACCAAAAGAAGAAAAATGTTCAGAATGATGAGGAAGGTCAGTTTGTCATCGATGTGCTCATGCATTATGTTCAGCAGTTGCATGGGAATCTGCTCATCGATCAGGTAGTTGGTGAGTCCCATGGCGGTACCCAGGATGATGAGAATGGAACCCACAAGCACCATGCTTTCCTGCATGAGGCGGGGCAAATCTTTTAATGGATGCAGATCTTTATTAACAAGTGTGGCGATCAGAATGACATAGAACACCGTCACTGCGGCCGCTTCGGTAACGGTAAAATATCCCCCATAAATACCGATGAGAATGATAAAGGGAAGGGGGATTTCCCAGATGGCTTCTTTAAGAGCGGTTTTGGCTTCATGGAAATTGAACGGCGTTATTTCAATTCCAAAGGTTTTGCTTTTAACCATGCTGTAAACGGCTAGGATAAAAATCATCAACAGGCCTGGAATAATCCCTGCAAGAAATAATTGGTCCACGCTCACTTGGGCCACCATTCCATAGAGTATTAAGGGAAGGGAGGGGGGAAACAGGAGTCCAAGACTGCCGGAAGAGGTCATCAACCCCAGGGAAAAATTCTTGGAGTACATTTCCTTGATCATCAATGGATATAGCAAGCCCCCCAGGGCGATAATGGTCACCCCCGAAGCTCCGGTAAAGGCTGTGAAAAAAGCGCAGGCGACAAGAACGACCAATGGGACTCCCCCAACGATGCCTCCCAGAAGGGCCTTGGAAAGGCGGGTCAGCCGTTCAGGCGTTTTCCCGTTAGCAAGGATAAACCCTGCAAAAGTAAAAAGAGGAATCGCCACCAGGGTAGGGGTGCTGGCCATCCGGTAGAGCTCAATAAAAATAGCCACCGGGTCGATTTCGGCGTGATAGAATGAAATTAGCGCGGTAAAACCAATGACGGCATAGAGCGGGATGCCCAGCAAAGCCAGCAGGAAAACCCCTGAAATCAGGAGAAGAGTCATGAAGAGGCTGTTCTTCAGGGAAAACAAAGTGCCAGGCTTTTTAATAGAAACCGGACGGAGATGACCCAGAAACTGTAAGGAAGGATGATTTGAAATATCCAGACCGGGAGATCGAGTATGAGGACGGATTCCGCTTCCCGCTCAAATTGAATGAATTTGCTTGCGGCCCATGCAAGCAAACCTGTGATGAGGCTGGTGCATAGATTCACTAGGACGTGAATGAAGCGACGCCAGGTTTGGGGTAATAGATTGGGCAGAAAATCGATGGTGATATGCCGGCCTTCGCGGGCTGCAAGGGCGGCTCCTAGAAAACCGACCCACAGGACCAGTTGCCGTAAAAATATATCGCCCCAGAGAATGCCTTCCTGAAAGAAATTTCTCAATATAACCTGGCCGAATGAAAGAATAATCATAATGCTGAGAAGCAGGGCGATAAAAGTGCCTTCCAGCTTGGCCAGAAACTCATCGAAATTTTTTATAACATTCACTATTGGAAAAACGATTCAAGAGGATTTTCGGGCTTAAGCATCCGAAGGGATCAAATGGTTTGATTTGGAATGGAATACCCATCATTTCATAATTATATAATAAGTCGATTGGCTTTGTGCCACAACCATATAATAAATTGAAGGCGCTATAAAATTTTCCAGTGATAAATAAAATTTTAGGGACCGTTTTACTGATCTTCATGCTTGCGCCTAATTCCGTGGCGACGGAAGTGGACATGGTAATATTCCCCGCCGGTGAATTTTTTATGGGGAGTGAAAATGGAAAGGGAAGGCGGGATGAACATCCCAGGCATAAGGTCTATCTCGACACCTTTTTCATGGATAAATATGAGGTAACCGGAAAGGATTTTGAAGAATTTTTGGAAGCCAACCCCGATTCCCATCCCACGATAACAGGGTGGCATGGAAGAAAAATCGTTCCGGAAATGGTAGACCGCCCGATATTCGGTTTGACCTGGAAACGCTGTCGTGAATATTGTCGGTGGAAAGGAAAAAGGCTGCCGACGGAAGCGGAATGGGAGAGGGCCGCCGGCGGAACGGGGAACCGGGTGTACCCATGGGGCAATGCGGAACCAACCTCTGAAACTGCAAACTTTGGCCGCTGTTGTTTTATCAATAAGGGGCTAGTTCTGAATAAAGTCGGGGCCCAGGAATCAGGAAAAACTCCCGAAGGTATCTATGATATGGCCGGGAATGTTGCTGAATGGGTTTTCGATTGGTATGATAAAAACTATTATAATTCCGGTGGTTATAATAATCCACGGGGTCCGGAAAATGGAAAGAATCATGTCATCCGCGGCGGGGCCTGGAATAGTTATTCCGGCTATTTAAGATCCGCCCACCGGTATGGGTATGACGACGCCAAGGATTTTTACGGGATCGGGTGCCGGTGCGCTAAATCTGCCACCGGCGGTGTACCATAAACATAACAATCCTTATTTTAGAGAAGATTAAATGGAAAGTCTGGACGATAAGCTGGATGTGATGAAAAGTAAAAAAATAACCTCCCTGATGCAGGAAAATAGTGTTCGACTGATTAAAATAAACATCCGCTTTACAAAAAATAATCAGAAATACACTATTGACAGGATGAACGAGAGATTCAAATCTTATGAAAAAATGTTACGGGAAATAATCAGGCAACCCCTCAAGATGGAAAAGGAAATTCGCATGAAATATGTCGTTTCCCTTGAGGCGGACCGCAAATTAAAAATAATGAAGGATATGAATTCGGAAATCGAAATGACCATTCAAAAAATGGTTAAAGACCTCAGGCTTGAGTATTCTAATTTGGGACAGGAAAAGCAATTCGATGAGAAAATTAGACAAATCACTGTTTCGGCCAAAGAAAATTTTACAAGCCAGATGGATAAACTGGAAGAGAAACTATCTCAAGATCTATCTCGTCCTGAGAAAATTCCACCCCATGAATTGAGCCGGATATTTAAAATGGACGAATCCGCTCTGGTGGATTTGAAGGCGATAACCCCCCTGCAGTATATCCATGAAATCTTCAACTGCCGGAAGGAAGACGAAAGATACATGAATGCATATGATGGCATCACTCAGGCAATTTTGGAGTGTGTGGGGTTGGGGGACAGCGCCGGTGCGGGAATGCAGGCCGCGCATACGGTGGATGCCCGAAGGGCAAAAAAAAAGCAGATTATTTCGGGAACTCTTTTATTAAAGGACTTGATCGATGACGTTCACACGCTTGTAAAGCAGTTGGGTGTTCCACCGGAGCAGCGGAATGAGGAGGTCATCCGCAAAGTATGGAAGCGTTTATCGGAACTGTTTGGCGAAAGTCCTGAAACAAGAGAAATACTTAATCATCTGCAGCCGGTGTATGACCTGTTTGGATTCAAGGAATGATTATATGTTGATGGTGAAATCGATCCTTAAACAGCATTGTCCTGAAAGAAATCGATGGGCCAGGAGTTTTTTTGTGTTCAATTTAATTGCTATGGTCTGCTTGGCCGCAGGATGCGCCCACCTCCATTTCGGTCCCCTCATGGAACCCCTCGAGGAAAAAGTTTTGTCGGGGGATGGGGCCGATAAAATCCTGATTCTCGATGTCGAAGGGGTGATCTCCAACCAGGCGAAAAAATCCATGGCGGGCTTTCAGGTTGAAATCGGGATGATAGAAAAAGTCCGTGAGATTCTTTCCCGCGCTGAAAAGGATAAAGCGATCAAAGCCCTCATGGTTCGTATTAACAGCCCCGGTGGAACGGTGACTTCCAGTGATATCATTCATCATGAGTTAAAAAAATTCAAGGAACGGAATAATGTAAAAATCTATGCTTCCATAATTGACCTGGCCGCCTCGGGAGGATATTACATCGCCGTCGCCGGGGATAAGATTATCGCTCATCCGACTTCCCTGTCTGGAAGTATAGGTGTGATTGCTATGATAGTGAACCTGGAGGAGCTGTTCAATAAAGTGGGGGTGGACTGGGAAATCGTCAAGTCTGCTGAGAAAAAGGATTTTTTGTCCCCCTTTCGCGCTTTAACTAAAGAAGAGCGTGTGCTGTTCCAGGAAACTATTGATAGTTTCCATAACCGATTCGTGCAGATTGTCGCGGATAATCGGAAGGAGCTGAATATTCCCTCGGTTAAAGAATTGGCAGACGGGCGGATTTTTACGGCCCAAGAAGCACGCGATAACAAGCTGATCGATGAGATTGGCTATCTCGATGATGTGATTTCATTGATTAAAAAAGATTTACAGCTTTCCAATCCCCGGATTGTGGTGTATCACAGGCCGGGGCAATATAAAACTAATATGTACTCTTCCCTTCCAGGGTCTCCCATAATAAACTTTCTCAACATAAATTTGGGACTTGACATGATGGGAGGTGCGGGTCCCCGTTTCATGTATCTTTGGCTCCCTTGATGGCTTTAAATCCTGGGTCGGAGATCAGGGTCGCCCGCAGCGCAATCTTATAAAAGATTGTTGAACTTTTCAGTGCCTGTTTATTAAAATTTTTACCACCTGGGTTCTCGAGACTGCCTGCAGCAAGGGATTTCTATGAATGACTTGGATCTGAAAATATTAATCGCCGATGATGAAGAAGAAGATACCCTTCTAAATCGGGAAATGCTTAAAGAAGTTTTTTCTGATGCGGTTTCTTTGCTGGATGAGGTGGAAAACTCGGACGAAGCTTTATACAAAGCAAAAAATCAAGGCAAAGATCAATTTCAGTTATATTCCACAAAGCCCTCCAACCCGTTTCCAGATGAGTGAATTTTGTCAAGTCGGCGTTCACGGCTAAAATTTCCCGGTAATCATAATTGACTCAAGAACATCTTGTACATTAGATAATTAATATGTCCATTATTGAATCTATTAATATCGCTTTGCCTAGAAAGATCAGTGCGAATGGGTCTCGCCCATTCTTAACTGGAATTTTAAAGAAACCTGTTCATGGACCTGTCTACCTTGGAAAACTTGGATTGTCCGGCGACGGGGTAGGCGACAAAAAAATGCATGGCGGGGAAGATAAAGCTGTCTGTGCTTATTTCATGGGTCATTTTCCATATTGGGAAAATGAGTATAGCCGGAAAATTCTTCCGGGATCATTCGGTGAGAATTTGACGATTTCGGGGATGAGCGAAACGGACATCCATATTGGTGATATTTTTATAATCGGGAAAGCCCTAGTTCAATGTTCCCAGCCAAGGCAGCCCTGTCATAAACTGAATAAGGTTTTTTATAACCAGCAAATGGCCTGTCAGGTCAAAACGGCGGGCTTCTCCGGATTCTATTTGAGGGTCATCAAACCGGGAAGAATTAATGCGGGAATGAAACTTGAACGGATGGTTCCCGGATTTCTAAGAGTTTCAGTCGCGGAGGTCAATCGATCGATTAGAAAAGATCGTTCTAAAAATATTAATTATAAAAGAATACTTTCTGTCACCGCCCTTGCAGATGAATTCCGTATGATAGTCAGAAAAAAAGCCGGATTGATTGTTGATTGAAACTAATTTCAAAAATTTTTGAGGATTTGTGATTTAAATGCCTAACGAACCTTTGGCCCAAGTTCTACCCATTGATGAGTGGGTTTACTGGTTTAAAGACCACCTGTTGTCCTCAAAGATTGAGCATGAAACCGTCCGAGCTTTCCTTTTCCATTTGGTCGACCTGGGAATCCTTGCAAAATCCGGAAAAGATTTGTGGAAAATTTCGAGTCTGGACCCGGAAATAGATATGGGTTTGAGTGAATTGAAACGGCGAATGATGGATTTAAGTCAAACCCGGGAAGGTTTCGCGATAGTTTTTTTTCTCTCCCGTCCGGAGGGGGCTCCTTCTCCATCCTGGAATTTCGAAACGTTATTTGCGGCGGATGGAGGAAGGAAAACCGCGAATGAAAACCGGTCTGCCAAGCCGGAAAAATCATCCGATTTCAGCAACCTCCAGATCGTGAAAAAAATCGGCCGCCAGCTTCAACCCTTTCTGGAAATGGAAAACCGGGCCCTTTCCAGCCTGCAGGGGCCCAACACAAGTAAGGAAGACACTCAGAAAATTTATAATCATATTTTTTCCCAAATACGCGAGAAAGCAAAACCCCGCCAGTGGGAGCAAATAAGCCGCAAACGTCATAAATAAAAATACTTATAACTCTACTAAATGAAAAGTAAAAAACTTTTAGTATTGGGGGCGGGTCCGGGTGGGTATGCCGCGGCCTTTATGGCCGCCGATAAAGGGATGGACGTTACCCTGGTGGACTCCAACCCCAAACCGGGCGGTGTTTGTCTTCATAAAGGCTGTATCCCTTCCAAAACTCTTCTGCACCTGGCTAAACTGATCCATAAAACCAGGGAGGCCAAAGCCTGGGGATTGGATTTCGGCACTCCGGGCATCGATCTGGAGGCCATGAAACAATGGAAAAATGAGATCATCGATAAACTGTCTTCCGGATTGACCCTGCTGGCGAAGCAACGTGGGGTGAAATGGATTCAAGGCCACGGTATTTTTAAGGATTCCAATAGCGTTGAGGTTTCAAATGGAGATCGAATATCTTTTGACCAATGCATATTGGCTACCGGTTCATCTCCTTTTCTTCCTCCCGGAATACCCGATAATAATCCAAGCATTATGGATTCCACATCCGCCTTGCAGCTTGAGAAGATTCCCGAGCGGTTGCTGGTCATCGGCGGGGGATATATAGGTCTGGAAATGGGAACGGTGTACTCTGCCCTGGGCAGCCGGGTTTCGGTGGTGGAGATTATGGACTCGCTTCTTCCCGGTGTCGATAGCGACTTGGTGCGACCGCTTTCAAATAAATTAAAACAAGAATTTGAGAATATTCATCTGAATACTACGGTTGCAGGTTTAAACGGTTCTTCAGACGGCATAAAGGTCGATTTTCAGGAAAATGAAAAACGCTGGGAGGGAAATTTTGAGAGCATCCTGGTTTCTGCGGGACGGAAACCGAATACAGGGGGAATCGGGCTGGAATACACAAAAGTCGAAACGGGCAAGCTGGGACGGGTAAAGACCGACGGGCAATTTAGAACTGCCGATTCAGCCATAATGGCTATAGGCGATATTGTGGACGGACCTCAATTGGCGCATAAGGCAAGCCAGGAAGGGAAACGGGCAGTGGAAATTTTATCGGGAGATACCCCGGGCACTGCCGGTGCCATACCGTTTGTCGTATTCACCGATCCCGAGATTGCCTGGTGCGGAATATCGGAATCTGAGGCCAAGTCCACCGGACTTGAAATATCAGTGGCTAAATATCCTTGGGGGGCTTCCGGAAGGGCGCAGACCCTGGGCCGGACGGAAGGGATGACCAAGCTGGTGATCGATCCGAAGACGGAACGGATTCTGGGTGTCGGCCTGGTGGGAGCCGAGGTGGGAGAACTGATCGCCGAGGGGGTTCTGGCCCTGAAAATGGGTGCCACGGTCCATGATCTGGCTGATTCCATTCACCCCCATCCCACGCTTTCAGAAACTCTCATGGAGGCCGCTGAAGCCTATCTGGGAAGGTCCACCCATATTTATAAAAAGAAGCGTTGAATTCAAACGGGAGTTCTTCAGGGATTAGGACTATGGGATGTTGGCCGTGCTGATGAGGATACCTCAATCAAATGTCGATGACATCGTCGTCTTGGGAACGTGGCCTCTGGTAGATACGTGTTGGGTTTAAGATGGAGGACCCATCCGGACGAATTCCTTCAGGGGGTTTTCGAAAAAAGTTCACCGCCATCACCAAGATCCCGACAATGATGGCGCCGATAAAAAAAGTGAAGGTGAATATGAAAAGAAGAGCCAGAGACAATATAATCCACAGGACCAGATATACCTTCGCAACAAGAGACATCTTCTGGTTTGAAGGTATGTATTGATGAAAGATCATATAAATCGCGCTCTATTACTCTTTAAATTGCCGTCCCTGCTTGATACTATAGGGCATGATCGATCCTACTTTCATTATCATAGCATGCCCGGATTGCGAAGCAAAAAATAGGGTTAAAAGATACGATCCGGATAAAATCCCGGTCTGCGCAAAATGCAGGACCCCGCTTGTCGGGGAGGAAGAGCATGACGCCCTCTCAAAGTTCGGGAAAAATCTCGGCAGTTTCGCGGACCTTCCGGATATCGGTTTGCGTTCGGACCCGGATAATAAATGAGTCCAATAAGATTGTTTCGTGGATCAAGCAAAAATCCTGCTAAATCAACATTGATCCTTTAGTATAGGAAATCTAATGGAAACCACGGAAATCATTGATAAAAATCTTCGGAAAAAACTAAAGGCCCAGCATATTGAAATTGTTGACGAGAGCTATCTTCATCGCGGGCATAAGGCCGCCGGAGGGGGAGGGCATTATGCGGTGAAGGTGGTCTCCCCGGAGTTCGACGGGGTCAACCTTATCGACAGGAATCGGATGGTTTACTCGGCCCTGGATGAGGAAATCAACGGGAACCCGAAATTAATCCACGCCCTCCAGATCAAAACCTTCACCCCCGATCAATGGCCCGGGCCAGTGTGACGCTGGACCCAATTAGGATAAACTTTATCCTGTGAACTGAAAATCCTCCATCGCAATGATAAAGTATTAGCGCGTTCCCTGCCCGCGTGGCGGGCTTGGCCCTGCGCCGAGCAGTTATTCTCTGTAGACTTCCAATTCTTCGCAGTTTTTCAGATTTTCCGATTCCGTAAGGGCTTTGTAGCCCTCATTGCCATACTGATTTTTGAAAAGATCCAGTTTGAGATATTTCTTGCTGATGGGAGATTGCGCAAAGGCCTTGGCTCCCTCATCCCCGATAACGTTACCGAACATGGACAGGCTGGTCAGTTTGGGTAATTTATCCGAATTGGCGATAGCGATGGCTCCCTCATCCCCGATCTCATTGTGGTTCAGGTTGAGAGATTCCAGATTCTCCAGATAAGGAGATTGTGCGATCGCCTCCGCCCCTTCATCCGCGCATTGATTTCCCGGCAGGATTAGTTCTTTAACATTTTTTAACACCGGATTGCTGGCGACTTCCATGATTCCACGCAAACCCAGGTATTTTTCCCTGAGATTTATGATTTCTCCGTTAGGAGAACTGTTTTCTTTAATCAGATCATCGATTCTCTTGCTCATCCTGAACTCCTGCAATACAAGCGGTTCGAGTAATTAAACTTTTTAAGGAAAAGGTAGAACAATAGTATCAGATAATCTTTTAGGTCCGAAATAATTATAAATTTCCAACGGTAAAAATAAAAAAAGCCGGCTGGAACCCAGCCGGCGGTATTTTGGGTGAAAATAATTTTAAAGGAGCGGATCGAGGAACATGCCGTCCGTTTTCCATTTTTCGATCTCTTCCTTGGTGGGGATAGGCGGAATGGGTCTTTTCTCGGTTCTTTTGTCCAGAGGATCGTGGAAGGTGCGGGCGTAGGCTTCCGCTTTCCACAGGTAAAGATGCTGGAAAATCATTCCCCACGGGGCCATCGGGGTAGCGTCCACACCACGGGTTACGCGACGGTACCAGAGCTCGTCGGGCCAATCTTTCATCAGCACACCGTCCAGGCGGTCCGCCATTTTTTCGGTGTCCGGATTATCTGCTTTGCGAAAATCCATCGCCCCGGTCATCAGAGGAATACCCTCCTTGCCGTGGCAGACGGAGCAGTTGAGGCCTTCTGTGGCCGGTTCCGCGCCTTCGAATACAACCTTGCCTTCTGCGATGATCTTGGGATCGTCCCACCATGACCACTGGCTCCCCAGCTTGCCTTCGACGGGCATATGTGTGGGGTCTCTCAGGGTTTTGAGATATGAGATCAGAGCGCTGATTTCATCTTCGCTCAGGTCTTCCTCGTAGTAAGTGGGCATGGCCTTTTTGGATTTTGGATCGTCGAATCCGGGTGCCTGATCCCTTCGCGGGTCGAGGATTTGTCCTCGAATATAATCCTCGGAATAAAGGCCGATCTGCCTGGTTCCAAGGTTGGGCCCGCGATCGGAGTTGCCTTCCCAGAACACCTTGTGGCAGTTGAAGCATTTGTTATTTTCAAACACATCCCGTCCCGCCGCGATCACTTCGGGTCCGGCAAGCCCGCTTAGTTTCAACGGGGGTCTTTCCAGTTTGGCCACCTCGACCTGTGGGTCGAACTGGGGAAGCTGGGCGGTAATGGCTATAAACAGCCCAGATGCGATGGCATAGGTTCCCAGCAGGCGCCGTACCCAGGCTCCTGTAGTGGACTCCGGGGACATGGTCTTCATATCCAGAATCACAAAAAATACCAGCCCGACAAACGCAAAGGCTACAAATTCGATCTGCCACCAGATGGGGAATCCTGTTTTTCCCGCCACCATCCAAATGATGCCGGAAATAATGAGAATGATTGGAATCTTGAGTTTTATATTCTGAAAGAATGTTTTTTCTTCAACACGCTTTGGGGGAAGAGCCAGGAGGATGGCATAGGTCATTGCCACGAGACTAAGGGCAGTCAGTCCTTTAAATATACCCGGCGTGAGCCCTAAACTCTCGCCGCCAAACCAGAACACCGCCGCGGTACCCAGAAACAGGGCAAGGATAAGCGCCAGTTTTTGTCCGAAAGATTTTTGCTGCATTCAATAACTCCAGAAACCTTATTCCGCCATCTGTGGCGTTGCTCCCGCCGGTACCGCTTTCTTGGCCTTCGATTTGGGATATTTGATGCCTAGCCAGACGATGGCTGTCATGATAATAAAAAATGTCCACACAATAGTGGTGACGAAAAATCCGGCCTCCGCCAGCGACGGAGTGAATTTGTCCGGCGTGACGTCCTTGAACACTTTATAGATATGCCAGTTCATCCGTGACAGCTCCCGGATGGTTCCCATCCAGCTCATCAGCCAGATATCGGAAAAACCCATGAAAATGAGAGCGTACAGGCCAAGGGGATTGATTTTCCCATAATTCACTTTCCCGGTTTTGGTTGCGATGGTGTAAAAAATATAGTTGATAAAGGTTACGGTCACCAAGGCAAAGGCGGCGGTGTTTTTGGATATCATGAGCGCGATCCAGGCATGGGTGTCCGGTAAAACCATTTCCGCGTCCATTCCCGGTTCGGGCATCATCGTGGCGAAAAAACGCCTTGGTGTGAACCATATGGTGGCCGCTATGACGATCAATATAAAACCGAACTTCATGGCCGGGAAGAACCGCTGAGCGTTTTCAATGCGCTTCATACTCACCCACATGTATACGTTACTGCAACTGAACATGGTTCCCACCAGCAGACCCTGAACCAGCATGTACATGGATTCCCGGTCGGACATGATGTACATGCCTATGGTGGCGTCGTATTGGTAGATTTCACGGACAAAGATGTAACCCATCGCCGGTAGAGGGATCATGATGCCGACACCAATGATGTTGCCCATATAACCCACCCAGTCGTAATATTCCTTTTCTTCTTTTTTATCGGACCACAGGTACATGTAGGCGCCGATGATACCCACCATATAACCGCCGAAAGTACCGTTTCCGACCAGCCGGTGGTAGTTGAGAGGCATCCACGTGCTGGTGGCGATGCGATTCCATTCGTTGATATTCAACAACTCGTCAAGGGGTTTGGTCGGTGTCTGCATGAAGGTGGCGGGGCCGTCCAGGGCGCATAGCAGGGTCAGCCCCAGGACATTCAGGATAACACCGGTGACGATATGGCGTCCCTTCTTATTCGACTGGTTCAACGGGTCCCAGGAATAGACATAAATATACATGACGATGGTTTCCAGGATGAACAGGGTGGGGTAGCCCACCATGAACAGCATGGGAAACGTCGCTACCAGATAAGTGATGAAATCCTTGTAGGCTACCAGCATGACCAGGAGGAAAAATCCACCTGTCAGGGCGGTGAAACTGTAACAGATACCGATGACCTTGGTGATCTCATGCGCCAGCCGTTCGAATTTGAAATCCGCTTTGGCGAACATGATCATGTTGGAGAGAATCCCCCCAACGGCGCCATTGACCATGGCGAGGATTACACCGTCCATATGGAGTTGTTCCACCGGCGTCAGAGGTATAGCAATGGTCGTTCCCGCGATGATTCCGACCACCGCCGAGACCTTGACGTTCATCAAGCGGTGGAAATAGTTCAGGAAACTAACAGCCAGGGCGCCAAAGGAACAGGCCCATAATCCGTAAAGGACGCCGTGATGGATGGCGAGGATAATTTCACCGGTAATTCCTATGACGACCCCTATCAGGACCCCAAGGAAGACGTTGGAAAGGATGATCGCTTTACGGACTCCCTGGGAGCGCCGGGCTCCCATCACCTCCATGATGACCACGAACATGGGGCAACCCAGAATGAAGGAAGCGAATAGAATATGGATCTGAGCCGCAAACCAGGTGACTTTCCGGTTGCTCATGCCCAAAAAAGTAAAAGGCTCGAACTCATGTTCTTTGGCAAGACCGATATCGGTCAGATAAGCCTTGTCGTCTTCTTCAGCGGCTTCTTCACCTTCTTCGCCCTCTTCCTCTTCTTCATCTTCAAATTCTTCGTCTTCTTCGGCGTAGGCCAAAGAAGGTCCGCTGAATCCCGGAATTGAAGAAAAGGCAGGAAGGGTACCGGACTGAATATGCCCGATGAAGTAAAACAGTATCAGGGCCAGGATGGCGGTAAAAATCGAAGATCTTTTACCCAAAGGGTTCATGGGGTGAATCCTGATCAGAATTTAAAAATTTCGTGAATCGCTTATCGTGTCTAAAGGCTGATAGTATAAAAGGGTCCGTCTTAAATGAAAGCAGTGAAAGACAGCCCTGTAAAGATGTCGACAAATATCATAAGGGACAGGACAAAGTCAAGAATTTTAAGGGGATTCGCAAAATCATGAATTTATGTTTCTTGAGGACATTGGGAGGAATATTGATTTCCGACATTAAACTAGTTCAGGGGGAATCCGGGGGAGGTGTTCGGTCCTCTAAAGGCATTAAAAGCAAACCGAAGCCCAGGGCGGTACAGAATACTGAGAGAAGGCCTACGAATATCTGCGGCCATTCGGCGCTGATGTCTCTGACGGACAAGACAAAAAGATAGCCTCCGACGACCATGAGGATCAATCCCGCAAGGCGGATTTTCCATTTAATCATTTTCAATATCGGATGCAGATAAGGATTTCTTTTTCCGGGAAATAAGGATCAGATTACGAATATAGATGACAGATCCAACACTTTGCCCGAGGATGAAAACGGGATCCTGGCGGTGGATGGCATAGGCCAGCAGGATCATGCTTCCGCCGATGCTGAAATACCAGAAAGCTATGGGAATCATACTTTCACCGCGTCTTTCGGAAACGATCCATTGGACCAGAAATCTCATGAAGAAAAACGCCTGCCCGATCAAACCGATTATGACCCAGGGAGTTATGGTCATTCACACCTCCTCAATCTTACCATAATGGGAATCAATTCTTAATAAGGACAAAACCCGGTGACAATAATACATAAAACTTACATGAAATCAAATAATTATAGCCTTTTCGGTGGGTTTATCGCGAACTTTTTTATGCAATACCCATGGGCTGAATAATTCAGATTCATGTGGGGGTGGAGGTCTATCAATTTCCGGAAACACGGAATTGATGAATTTTCCGCATCCTGAAATTTTTTAATCCTCTTCGACGATTTCATAACTGATATGCCTTTTTTTCATCCAGCGGATAGCGAGAAGATCCAGAAATGAGGGCATCAGTCGGTTGCGGATGTTGTACTTGGAATAGCCGTGAATTCGGGGGTAGTGGCGGACCTTGACTTCGGTGACTTTAAAACCTTCCATTTTCATCAGCGTAGGAAAAAACCGGTGCATGCCCTTATACAGTTTCACGTTCTCGAAACATTCTCTTCGAAATGCCTTCAGGGAACAACCTGTGTCGGCAATGGTCTCCTCACTGAGTTTGTTGCGCACCGTATTGGCGATATGGGATGATATCCTTTTAATCCAGGGATCGTTCCTCTTATGCCGCCATCCGCAAACCACATCGTATTCCTTAATTTTCTCCAGCAGAAGAGGAATATCTTCCGGACTGTTCTGCAGGTCGGCATCCATGGTGACGATCACTTTTCCCCTTGCTGATTTAAACCCGGCGGCAAACGCCGCGGTTTGTCCCCGGTTTTCCTTGAAGCGTACCAGCCGGATACGGGAATTGTATTTTTGTATAGAGCGGATGAGTCCTGAACTTCCGTCCTGGCTGCCGTCATCCACCATAATCACCTCATAATTCATGTTCAGAGGTTCAAGGTGTTTTTGGAGAAGTTTTTCCAGGGAGATCAGGTTTTCCCTTTCGTTATAAAGCGGAACCACCACGGAAAGGTCGAGCGATTCCGGCATTGTTGTTTGCGATTGTTCCATGGAAAACTTCCTCTAGCAGGTATGGTTTGCGGTATGTTTATCAGCGGCCAGCTGGCCGCAGGCTCCCAGGATGTCCGCGCCGCGGTTTTTCCTGATGAACACGGAATAATTTCTGGATATCAGGATATCCTGGAAAGATAGAACCCTTTCATCGGAAGGAGCCCGATATCCCGATGGGGTAAATGGATTAAACGGAATTAGGTTGATTTTGCAACGAAACCCTTTCAGCAATTGAGCCAGGCGCCGGGCGTCTTCATCGCTGTCGTTTATATCAGCCAGCAGGACATATTCAAAGGTCAATTTTCGTCCTATTTTCAGCGGGTAATTCCGCAAACACTCCAAGAGCGTTTCTATAGGGTATTTTTTATTGATCGGCATGATCTTGTCCCGGGTGGGGTTGTCGGTGGCGTTCAAGGATATGGCAAGGCTTATTTGTAATTTCTCTTCCTGGAATTTTTTGATCTTGTCCACCTGTCCGGCTGTGGATAGGGTGATCTTTCGTTTGGATATTCTCAACGCTTCTGGGGATACCATGAGCCGGACGGCATCCACCACCGGGCCATAATTGTCGAGCGGTTCGCCCATACCCATCAGAACAATGTTGGTCACCCCTTGTGATTCCGGAAGGTCTTTTTTAACGGCCATGTGCTGGCCCAGTATTTCAGAGGCCGTCAGGTTTCTTTTGAGCCCGAGTGTGCCGGTTAAACAAAAGGAGCAGGCCAGCCGGCAACCCACCTGGGTTGAGATACACAGGGTGTGCCTGTTTTCTGACGGCATCCAGATACTTTCTACCGTCGATTCATCCGCCAGTTCAAACAGGTACTTGATTGATTCATCCTGTGAAACAGTTTTTTTTGGATATGGGGAAGGGCAAGGCTGAACCTCTCCTGCAACCGGTTCCTGAGGACCTTGGAAAGGTTGGTCATTTGCTGAAAATCCCTGATTCCGTAATTGTAAACCCAGTTGAAAACCTGGTGGATCCGGTACGGCTCTATCCTCCAATCGGAAAAAACATCCTGAAGGGTGGATTCCGGGGTTCCGATTAAATTTTCCATTGTTATTGCGTGCGAAAAAGAGGTAGTATTATCAAATAATTCCAAAATATTGAAGGGTTTTGATCCATACGGTTTAATGGAATTTTTGGCCGGGCGCAAGAGATTTCTGGTTCTGAAACCGGGAAATTTTTACCCGTACCAGATAAATACAGAAAAATGCTGTTTTCACGTAACTTATTGATAATTTTTTCTATAAAGCTTGCAATAGGGGTTTGGCATAAATAATGAATGATTTCCCATCCATGCGGCTATCGGAATGTTACAGACTTTTACGGGTTTCGCCTGGTATCGGTTGGCGTGAAATCAAAAAATCGTATCACGACTTGGCCAAGAAATTTCATCCTGACGCCAATCCCGGTGACCCGGAGAATGAGCTTCGCTTCAAGGAAATCTCCCAAGCTTATAAAATATTAGAACTACATTGCCAGTCCTTAAATTCTAAAAAAAAGCCGGATTTGGAACCAACGAGCGATTCTTTTCCGCGGGTGATGGAAGATGATTTCGAAATACCCCGGGAGCCGCAACCGGAGAAAAAGTTTTCCCTGAACCCTCTCAACCCCCTGATGGATACACTGAGCAAAAATCCAAAAATTAGAAAATTGGCATTTCGGGTCCGTGAGGTTCTGACGGAATGCGAAAAGAAAATATTTCTGCTGGATATCGACAAGGATATCCAGATCGATTCTGAAACCGCGTCCAAGGGAGGAATGGTCCGAGTCCGCAGGGGAAAGGAAAACTTTCAGGTTCAAATTCCTTCCGGAACCTGGAAACGGATGTCCCTCAGAATCCCGGATAAAGGCGAATCCAGCCTGTTCGGCAAGAGGAGGGGAGACCTGATCTTAAACATCCATGTGCTTCCCGGGAACGAAGTATGTGAGGGCGACACCAATTTTTTTTATGACCTTCAGATTTCCCGGGGAAATATTGAAAAGGGAAGGGTTCAATCCCTGGAGACCGTTCAGGGGGATATAAAATTTGTCCTACCCAAAACCACACGCCATGGACAATCCTTTGTTCTGAAAGCGCGAACATCCTCCGATGCGGTTCTCCGAACCAATCATGTCGTGACCGTTCAATTAATTTGACCACCCACTCGGGGCGGGGCCAGCGCGCCACAAACGCTCACAAGCCCGCGTGTGGCAAAAAACCTCTGTTTCGCCCTCATTGATTACCGATAGCTATAAACGTTTCGCCCATTGCCTCAAAGGCTATTGACACCTGCAATAATAATGTCCTTGTCGATCGTCATTGCGAGGAGGCGAAGCCGGCCAAGCAATCCACTCCTCGCCGGAAGGGCAAACAGCTAAAACTCTACTGGCGAACGCTGACGACCGAGCGCAAGATAAAAGTTTATCCTGTTAAGTTCAGTGCCACGCTGGTCACCGGAGGGCTAAAGACCGTAGCATTGGCGGGAAGCGTTAATTGTCGGAGATGTATCGTTCGCTAATATTCCCTCTGGGCTTGCCACGGCGCCGCCTGGCTGGATCGCCGCGCCGCTTATAGCGGCGCTAGTGATGACGCTTTACCCCCGACGTTGTTTTTGCAGGATTCAATAGTTGCCTAGCAGGGTGCTGAAAAACTTTTTTTGGGCAGACCGAGGTTGTCGCCCAGAGCTTGTTGAAGGGTGGCAAACCTTTTAAAACAAGGTATATGCTTCGACAGGCTCAGCCAGCACGACATTTAATAAGATATTATTTAATCCACTTTTTCAGCACCCTGCTAGCGGTAGAAGGTGGTGAAGGTAAGGATCAGGGTCCCCCCGCTGAACAGTGAAAGGATGAGGGTGCAGGCCATCAGGCTGACTAGGGAGGGATGTTTGTCGGCCTTGCCGGTCAGCCAGCGGAAACTCAGCATGAAGGTGGAAATGCAGATAACGAGGGATACCAGGCATATTCCGGCAAGGGTGGAACTGAAAACAATATCAACACCCATGTGGTTGATCACCCCGACGGACCAGCCTAGCGGGAAAATGGACAGCAGATAGGAAAACAGGACCACGCGGTTTTTCTTTTGATGGTAAGGTTTAAAAAAACGGGCTCCCGCTATCAGCAGTACCCCGACGAGCAGAAAGGAGAAGAAATCGACCATGTTTTGCTGGTGTTTTTCCTTGCGGATGAAGTTGAGGGCTCCCAGAACGTAGCTGGAAACTTCTTCTTCGTCCATCTCGTAGAAACCGCCTTTGTCCGTGTCGTAGGCGAAGACCCTTGCTGTGGTACTCTCGGCGGGAAGGGATATGGCCCTGTATTTATCGGGGCCGGAGGATTCGATCTCAAGGTAGACGATCCCAGTATGGTATTTTAAATTGTATTTTTCTATCTGCATCAGGTTGCGGGCGTATTTTCCATTTTCCTGCCGGTAGGAATCCTGAATTTTCATCAGGTCGGTCAATGCCTTGCGGGCTTGAACGTCGGCGGCGTTTTCAAAAAATTTATCGCAGCCCGATAGCAGGAGAGCGAGGGCCAGATATATTGAAATACGAAGGAATTTCATTTTAGGAATTAGGTTTCCTGATTGGCAAACCTTAGCATATATCATAGGAAAAATGGTCTTTCAAGGATTCTTGAACAGGCTTGAAGGAGACGCGAAAGGGGCGGTTGCCAAGGGAGATAGGTATGAATAAAAATTCCATCTGGAAGGATGTCAAATTCGTAACCGGAAACCCCAACAAGGTTCGGGAAGCCGGTCAAATCCTAGGCATGTTTTTGGATCATTACGATGTCGAAGGTTTGATAGAAATTCAAACCGGCGATCTCGAGGAACTGGTCCGTCACAAGGCCCAGCAAGCTTATGACGCCATTGGTGGGCCCGTGCTGGTGGAGGATTCGGGATTGATTTTTTCAGCCTGGAACGGGCTCCCCGGCGCCTTGATAAAATGGTTCGAATCTACCGTTGGCTATGAAGGATTGATAAAAATGTTGAGTCCCTTTGAAAACCGTGAAGCAAAAGCCCTCTGCTATGTCGCCGTTTACGACGGGAGGACTATGACCATGGTCAAAGGGGAGGTCAAGGGCACTGTGGCGGATCGGGTTCGCGGGTCCAACGGGTTCGGCTGGGACGTGCTGTTTATTCCCGAGGATAACCCGCGCACTTATGCGGAAATGACAACGGATGAAAAAAATGCCATCTCTCACAGAAACAGGGCATTTCAAAATTTAAAAAAAGTGGTCGAAGCTGGATAGTGAAAGTGACAGGTCAGGATCCCATTTCGGATAAGTTCTCATACATATTTTTAAACGAGATATGGAATCTTTCCAGTTTATTGTATACCTCCTCCGCAGGTTCGCCTTTTAGCCGCTGTTTGACGTTATCGTAGGACTGGAGGACATCCTCCCAGTTGTCGTCTTTGGATACCCAATTGTTTTTTACCGCTATTTCGAAACATTCCCGGGCCGATTGGCACGGTGTATCCATATTTTCCGCGAAAGCCTGTATGCATTTTACAGACAGGTCAAAGGTATGCCCGAATCGCTGGAGGGCGGCGTCCCTGTAATAGTCCGTCTTTTCGTTTTGCAGGGATTCCGACATGCGCTGCAGATTCCAGTCGAAATGGGTCAGCAGAATTTTCGTCGAGTCTTCCGGTTTCATATGAATTTACAAAGGAATTATCTGACGGGTAAAGTTTAGCACACCCTAATATTACGTGGATCATCACTGATGTTCCTTTGAAAAGGGTTATAAAAATGATATTTTATGGACATTCGGATGTGGTTCTAAGGAAGCAAATTTTCGTCCTTTTTTCAGCATGAACGAACAAGCACGTTTCAATTCCAATGGCAACGACACCGTAACAGACACATCAACGGGTCTGATGTGGGCCCGCAGGGATTCCATCAACGATCTTGAGAAATGGGTCAATTACCCGGAGGCGGTGGATTATGTCCGGTCGTTGAACGAAAAACGATTTGCCGGCTACGACGATTGGCGCATTCCCAAAAAAGAGGAAATTGAAACGATTTTTGACGAATCGTTCAGCATAAAAGATAAGTTCGAAAAAGATATTCATATTAGCGACTGTTTCGCCCCTGGAGGAGGATTTTCCATGATCTCGGAAGTGATTTCA
>JAYZAN010000111.1:0-9060 GCA_036339675.1 Nitrospinota bacterium | reverse complement strand
GCTATTTTTTTCCTCATCGATGACTGGCTGAAACCTTAATCTGTGAATTGCCGTACCGTCTGCTCCACCCCGGACAGATAGGAACCTCCAAACAGGTTGAGGTGGTTGAGAAGGTGATAGAGGTTGTACAGAGCTTTTCTCTGTGAGTATCCCGGATTCAGCGGAAAGGCGTTGTGGTAGGCGTCGTAGAACTGTTGCGGAAGTCTGCCGAACAGCTCAGTCATCGCGAGATCCGCTTCCCTGAGACCGTAATAAACGGCCGGATCAAAGATGCAGGGTTGTTGCCCGGGGCCGGGAAAATAGTTGCCCGACCAGAGATCGCCATGAAGCAGGGCGGGTTTCTCCCCGGTCGTATCCATCAGGTCTCCAAGTTTCTCGCAGAGTCGGTCGATTTTTTTATCAACTCCTGCGGGGAGTTTTCGGGATTTTCTGGCAAGGGTTTGCTGGAACCTGATCCTGTGCTCGCGGAAAAAATCCACCGGGTCCTTTTCAGGGGTGTTTATCTGGACGGTGCTTCCGATGAAATTGTCATGCTCCAGACCGAACTCGTTATCGTTCATCCGGTGTAGTTGGGCCAGGGCCTGGGCGAAGCGCTCGTAAAATCCTTTATCCCCCGGACTTTCTTCCACATATTCCAGAATGAGAAACTTGGGGTGGATTCCCTCCTGGACGCCTAGGGGCCCGGGAACCCTAGGGCCATTTTCGGCCTTGGAAAGTAATTTCAATCCTTTGGCTTCCGCCGGGAAAAAATCCTTCGGGGCTGAGTTGTTGTATTTCAGGAAAACCCGCTCGCCGTTTGTAAGATGCAGGATCTGGGTTTCGTTGATGCAGCCGCCCCCGGTTCTGAAGGAGGACTTGATCTGGACGGGCTTTCCGAAAACTTTTTTCAAAACTTTTTCAAAATCTTCTGTCATTTAAATTAGACAAACCGGGTCCGGAGGAACTCTAGGATTTTGGGGCAGGTTCGGGCAACGATCTGATAAACATATTCAAATCCCTGATTGCCGCCATAATAGGGGTCAGGCCTGTTGAAGTTCCCTTCCAGAATCTTTTCAATGTTTTCCTTCATTTTAACGGGGCAAGCCGTGGACGGATAAATTCAAGGATTTTGGGACAGGTTCGGGCAACGATCTGATAAACATATTCAAATCCCTGATTGCCGCCATAATAGGGGTCGGGCATGTCGAGGTCCCCGTTGTTCATGGGATCGAAAGAACGAAACAGGCGCAGTTTTTTATCCGAAGCGCCGCCCATCTGTTCGAGGGCGCTCAGGTTGGTCTGGTCCATGGCCAGGACCAGGTCGAACCGGTTGAAATCGGCAGGTTTGAACTGCCGGGCCCGGGAATTGAGCTGGATGCCTTTCTGCCGGGCGGTTTCACGCATCCGGGCGTCGGGGAGTTGCCCCGTATGCCATCCGCTGACCCCCGCGGAAGAAGTTGAAATCTGGTCGCCCAGGCCTTCGCGGGCCACCAGGGATTCAAACACCCCCTGGGCTAGGGGAGATCGGCAAATATTGCCCAGGCAAACGAAACTGACTTCAAAAACTTGTTTCATCTCAAGATTGATTTCACGCATGAATGTGTTTAAGATGTGCCTCTGCATTCCTTGGGGAACCCTGATACAGAACCCCCTGTCATTGATTTTACCTCAACTTTTATAGATATTAAAGCAAAGGGAGTTTTGATTTGATCAAGCGTTACACCCTTCCGGAGATGGCGGCGATTTGGGAGCCGGAAAATAAATTCTATATCTGGCTTAAGATAGAAACCCTGGCGTGTGAAGCGCTGGCCCAACGCAACGAAATCCCCAAAACCGCCGTCCGGGAAATCAAGAAAAAAGCCCGGTTTACGGTGAAGCGGATCGATGAGATCGAAAAGGTGGTCAAGCACGATATCATCGCCTTCCTCACTTGTGTGGCGGAACACGTGGGCGAGTCGTCCCGTTATATGCATCTGGGGCTGACCTCCTCCGATGTGCTGGATACCACTCTCGCCATCCAGTTGCGCGATGCGGCTTCTTTGATTCTCAAGGAACTTAAACAGTTCAGGCAGGCGGTCAAAAAACAGGCCCTGCGCCATAAAAACACCCCGATGATCGGCCGGTCGCACGGCATCCACGCGGAACCTGTAACGTTCGGCCTGAAAATGGCCCTGTGGTATGAAGAAATCGGCCGCAACATCGAACGCCTGGAGCGGGCGCAAAAGCAGATCGCGGTGGGGCAGATCTCCGGAGCGGTAGGAACGTTTGCCACCGTCGATCCTGCCGTGGAGACCTATGTGTGTAAAAAGCTGGGGCTCCAGCCGGCCCCTGTTTCCAGCCAGATCATACAGCGGGACCGTCATGCAGAATATTTCACCACCCTGGCCATCTTGGCGGGATCGATCGAAAAATTCGCCACCGAGGTCAGGCATCTGCAGCGGACGGAAGTTCTCGAGGCGGAAGAGTTTTTCTCGGCCGGGCAAAAAGGATCCTCGGCCATGCCCCATAAAAGAAATCCGGTCGTCTCGGAACAGATGTGCGGGCTAGCCCGTGTGGTGCGTGCCAACTCCTTGGCGGCGATGGAAAACATGCCGCTCTGGCATGAGAGGGATATCAGCCATTCCTCCGTCGAGCGGGTGGTTGGCCCAGACAGCACGATTCTCCTTCATTATATGTTGAGGAAAATGACCCGGATGGTCCAGGACTTGATCGTTTACCCGGAAAATATGATGAAGAATTTGGAAATCACGGGAGGTCTCATCTTTTCCCAGAGCATCCTCCTGTCGCTGGTGCGCAAGGGTGCGCAAAGAGAGGACGCCTACAAATTCGTTCAGAGAAACGCTATGCGCTCCTGGAACGAGGGAAAAGATTTCATGGCGTTACTCAAAAAGGACAAGGATATTAATAAACACCTTTCCTCCAAGGACCTTGAAAAAGTGTTCGAGGTAAAATCCCAGTTTAAGAATGTCGAGCGCATATTCAAAAGAGTGTTTAAAACAAAATAGGGAACCCAAATGAAGCGTTTGAAAAAAATATACGAAGGAAAAGCCAAGATCATCTATTCCACCGAAGATCTGGATCTAGTCATCCAGTATTTCAAGGACGACGCAACAGCGTTCGACGGTATTAAAAAGGGAACGATTGTCGATAAAGGCGTGATCAACAATCAGGTCTCTTCCAGGCTGTTCCAGTACCTGGAAGAAAAAGGGGTGAAAACCCATTTCGTGGAGCGATTGAATGACCGCGAAATGCTTGTTAAAAAATTGGATATCATACCGGTAGAAGTGGTGGTGCGGAATATCGCCGCGGGCAGTCTCTGCAAACGCCTGGGCATCGAGGAGGGGAAAGCACTCGAACCGCCGACTCTGGAGTTTTTTTACAAGAGCGATTCACTACATGACCCGATGATCAACGAATACCATATCGATACCTTCGGGTGGGCCACCAGGGAAGAAGTCGTTTTTCTGAAAGAGGGTGGATTGAAGGTCAACGACCTGATGGTCCACTTTTTCGCGGAACGTAAAATCCGCCTGGTGGATTTCAAGCTTGAGTTCGGCAGGCACAAGGACCAGATGCTTTTGGGCGATGAGATCAGCCCCGACGGATGCCGCCTGTGGCATATGGAGACCAACGAAAAGATGGATAAGGACCGGTTTCGTTTCGGGCTGGGAAGCGTGGAAGAGAAATACCAGGAGGTGTACAACCTCGTTTGCCAAGAATCACAGGACTGACCGGTTTAAATATTCTTGCAAACTAGTTTGGTGGGTTGGGTATTCTGGCATTCGATGGATTCGGTCATCCCATTTGCGGCGCCGCCGCAGGCGGTGCTGATCCCCGTCATCACCGTATTTTCCTTATCCATTCCCTTCACGGTCTGGCAAACCTCCTTGCCTTTGTACTTGATGCAGATGTCGCACTGGACCGTATTTCCCGACCAGATCATGGTGAAGGACAGGTAACCCACGAACGCCAGAAAAACGAAGGTGACAATGGTTCCTTTACTCATGACTCGCTTTCCCTTGCCGAGAGCAGCGGCTCTTCCTCCCCCACCAAGCCCTTTACGAAATAGTGTTTCCGGTAAAAGATGAGCTCCGCCAACGATTCATGGACATCGATTTTTGCCGTATGGGCGTCGCTCTTTTTTTGGGGCTTTGGTCCGTCCGGATACCAGCGCAGAACCAGCTCCTTGATGGTGGTGGCGTCGATGTTTCGATAATGCAGAAAACCGTGGAGTTTCGGCATGTATTTTTCCAGGAACTTGCGGTCCTGCCCGATCGAGTTGCCGCATAGGGGGGAGGTTTTGGAGGGGCAAAATTTTCTGACGAACTCCAGGGTCTGCTGTTCAGCTTCCTGAAGGAAAATGTTCGAGGTTTTCACTTTTTGCACTAGGCCCGAGGCGTTGTGCGTGGTCCGGTTCCATTCATCCATCCGTTCCAGGATATCGTCCTTCTGGTGGATGGCCAGGCAGGGGCCCTCCCCGATGATGTTCAACTCCTGATCGGTGACCAGGGTGGCGATTTCGATGATGACCTCTTTGTCCACATTGAGGCCGGTCATCTCCAGGTCCATCCAGATCAGATTATGGGAGGATTTTTTCGCCATAAGGGGTCATTCCTGAAATTAAAAAATAATCCCTCCCCCTTGAAACCACCTAAAAACATTTGCGTTATGGGGAAGAGCTTGTGTCCCGGTCCTGAAGTTTTACCCTAACTCATTCAAAAAATAAAATTTATTATACCCGTGCGAGGGATGTTTCTGTTTTAAAGCGAGCATTTTTATATTCTACCGAACCGGCTTAAAATCCAGCGTCAGACATTTGTTCGTACCTCCCGCCTTAAGAAATTCTGAAATAGGCTTAACACAAAGGAACTCAGGAATATCATGGATCGACTCAATCATCGGCCCAGAAAATCGCTTGGTTTCAAAACACCGTTTGAGCTATTCTTCAAAAAGAACACTTTACTAACCGTTGCACTTACAAGTTGAAGCCACGGGTTTTTTTAATGAGGAAAGAGCGAAAAACAAAAAGGGGAATGACCAGATCCACCAGGATCCATCATTCCCCCAGAGAGGAGGAGACGGGGGTAAGGGGTACTGATTAACAAAACCCCTTTTCCCCCAAAAAGGAGGAGAAAATTAACTTGCTGAAGAGAAGTATATGCTTTGATTATTAATTAATTATTAATTGAGAATTAAATTATTTTAATATAATAAATGTCTTATAATAGACTATATTTTAATGGTTTATGTTGCTTAGTGTCCGGGGGTTTTGGGTAACCGGGATGGGTGCATCAGGGCTTTTTCGGATACTCGAGATGGAGGTGGGATGGAATTATAGTTTTTCCGGGTCGAACAGGGCCTTATAGTAGGTTTCCCGGATCAGCTTAAAATTATTCTCCAGCCAGAGGTTGGCGAAATCCGGGGGGTATTTGTCGAAGCCGCGTATCTGGTTGATCATGATTCTGACATTCCGATGCCAGGAAATATTTCTTTGCTTTTTAAAGAGGGTTTTTGTATCGCGTAAAATTTCGAGGGCTTGATCGGCCTCCTTATTTCCAAAATGGCTGAGGGCCAACCCGACTCTTCCCAACCCTTCTTCCGGTTTCAGTTCGATGGTTTTCTGGAATGCTTTAATTGCATCGGAGAAATTTCCGGTTCCCGAGGCAATATTCGCCAGATGAAAAAAAGCGTGGAAATTTCCAGGTTGCTCGATGGTCAGTTTATTTGCCGTCTGGATCGATTTTTCAAACTCCGCTAATTTGAAATAGGTGCTTGCAAGTTTGAGCATGGCGATGGTGCGGAATTTTTTCTCCGAGTCGGATTTCAGCAATGCCTCCCAGGCGGCGGCGGCTTCTTCGAAAAACCCGTCTCGATCCAGGGAGGCCGCCTCATCATACAATTGGTGGGCCGGGGAAGCGGCGAGGGCCGGGTTGGGAACGAATGCCAGGCTCAAAAACAGTACGAGGGCCGAAAGAAATTTCATAAGATGGACAATCGTTCTATGAGGTTTAAGTCACTTCAACCGGTTCTTCCTCAAGAAGCACCGATCCTGGCGCTATCAACTGGTTCAAAGCCTTGTCCAGAGCCATGGTGAAATGTTGTTCGTTATTGATGATATATTGGACATCTTCAGGGCGCACGTAGAAAATGTTCGAGGCGGTTCCATCATTGGAATGGACCACCGCCTTCTGGATTTCCATGTTAAACCTGGAAAAGACCCTGGCCTCCATCATTATGGTTCCGAACATATCGCGGGTTTCCAGCTTGACCGCTCGACCGATGATTTTGATTTTTAGTTTTATGCCTTGATATTGGTTCTTTTCAGGGGAGGCCACCAGGTTTTTTCCTTTATACACCGAAGCGAGAGGTTCCTTATCGATAAAAATTCGCCTGAGATCCTCTTTGATCTGATTTTGTATGAAAAAGAAGTTGGAAAATTCAATCGGGGTCCCGGATGCATTGGTCACTTTGAAGACATCGAATACCTCGTTGCGGAATGTTTGAATATTGGCTTCGAGGATGTCCAGCTGATTGAAAGCCAGAACCGTTGCGATATTGAACAGGAGACCTCTTTGATCGGTCGTGCAGACTACAAGGTTGGAGGGCTGGTCTGGCTTATAGGACAATTCCGCGGTGAACTGTTCCCTCGACTGCACGAACTCGTTATAAATTGCAAGTTGGGCCTGAATGTCCCGGGGCAGGCGGTACATTTTCAAAAAATTCTGTTTTACGGAGATGGGCACGTTCTCCCTTTTTTTGTGGTGTAGGGTGTATTGAGTGAATAGTTTCAGTTCGTTGATTTGAGCCGAGGTCATTTTCATTTTGGTCCCCCCGCGGTCGGCGTAGGTCAAAAGGACCAGCATTTTGAGCCGCTCGATATTGTGGTCCACCAAATCCCAGACCATATCATAGGTGTCATCGGCTTCGGGGTCCAAGAACATCAGGTCTCTCATCATCAGATGTTTTTCAACCAGGAAAGCCACGTCCATCACCCTTCGGGGTTTATTGGCGAATCCTATATTCTGCAGAATACCGGGGACCATTTTAGACCCCAGCAGTTCCTCATTCTGGTCGCCTTTCTTGAAACCTTTTCCGATGTCATGAAGAAGCACGGCCAGTTTTAGGGTGGTTTTATCTGTTAGCGAATGGTACAAATCCGCGAGAAAGGCATCCACCTCCTTGCCCGTTTCCAGCTGGTTCAACGCGTCCAGCGCGGACAGGACATGCATATCGGTAGGAAACATATGGACATAAATATCCTGCAGTAGGCCGTAAACATTTTTAAACTCGGGTATGAAATAACTTCCGAGAATCTCGAATTCCCGCAGCAACCGGATGGCCTTGGCAAAATATTTTCCTTTTATGATTTTTCTGAAATAGGATTTGACTTCCTCCCGGGCTTCCCCGTTCATAAAAATGGGGCCCATCTGGTCAAGATGATGTTCCATGGCGCGAGTGACGGGATAGGAAATAAAATAATTTTTCTCAGCCACCAAGACAAAAACCCTGAACAGGGAATGAGAATTATCGGCCAGGTATTCCTCGCCATCTTTATCGAAAATAATCTGATTTTCGGCATTGAGCGCGAAACCCCCGGACAGGCTTTTAACCCTTTTGGTATCCTGCGTGGTGCTTTCCCAAAAAAGATTCCGGCTGTAACGCTTTAACGGGTACGCCGCCTGGTGGTAATAATGGTCATAAAAGGTCTTCAGGTCGTATCCCATAGCTTGGGAAATCTTATCCCGGACTTCGTAACTTAAGACATCCTTGTAAGAACCTTTTTGGTGGCAGTGCAGAAAGAACCTGACCTTGGAAAGAAAATTCAGGGCAGACTGCATATTCTTAAAAGCCGGAGCGCTGATGATTTTCTTTTCGAAAAGCTCGTACAGGAGCTCAAACTGGTTTGTCTTTTCGATGCCCTGGTTGACTCGAACCAAAAACAGCGCCCAGTAAAGGCGGCGAAACTCTTCCTTAACGTTGGGTTCCTGCTGAAAAACCGTATTTTGAACTTCGTAATACGTTTTGAAACGAGTGCACTGATTTATGATCGATTCTTTGTGAAGCAAGCTTGCGGTTTTAATGGCACTGGCGAATTCCGCATACACAACCGGGTTTCCCGCGACCAGTCTGTGTTCCATCAATGTTACGAATTCCTCAGGGTTCTCGGGGGCCATTTCCTTATCCTGCAGAACCGTCTCCGAATGCCGGGAACTGCTGCGGGCCGGCAGAAGATCCTGGAACGTGAACAAATATTCGAAGTGTTGAACGATTTCGCGGGAGGTTTCAGCTTGTCCTTCATCCGTCGCGGGGTGGGTCACGATCTGGATATCCACATCGGAGAGAAAATACATTTCCTCTCTTCCATATCCGCCACAGGCGACGATGGCGACTAGGACCTCATTATCTTTCAGGGTCTGGTTTTTGGTGTGGTTGTAAAACCAGAGGGCAGTCTGGAAACTGGCTTGAACCACCGTGTCGACCAGGGCGGTTTGCTTCAGCAATAAAAGGTAGAAGTTGTCGGATTGATGAATTTCATCCTGGATTTTTCCGATTTCCTGTTTAACGAAATTGGCAATCTGATTTTTAAATTTCAGATAAAACTGCTGGGGGGAGGGAGGATCGTTTTCTATGAGATGTTCCGGCTGGATGAGGCCGCTTACGGTCTTTTGTAATTCGCCTCGGTACTTTTCCGAAATCCTGCGGTTGTATTGAAAAAATTCACTCATGGGAGTGGTGGCACTCCGCCTAGTTAAATGCCCGACATAGTTGGTTGCAAGAGATTGAAGAGGTTAAAAAAATTCTTCAATAACAATGTTATACACATTTAATGGAAGATTCAACAAGTTTGACCGTATTCCCACACAACGCGGGAGGACCAGACCACGCTCGATGGGGACACTTTTATCTTGCGCTCAACGATCATTGCCTGCTTTAAGGGTGTAAGCTTATTTCCCTCCCGCGTTGCGGGCTGCCCCATGGCGAGTAGCCCGCCACAACCGGTTCTGCCGGTTAAAGAGTCCGTCCCATCAATTCTATAAAGGGCCTGAGCGTTGCCATCAGCCGGGAGAACTTTTCAGGTTT
>JAYZAN010000110.1:0-10534 GCA_036339675.1 Nitrospinota bacterium | reverse complement strand
CTCCTGGACCCGGACCAGAAGGTGCGCAAGAACTATTACATCATGGGATTACCGACCAGTTACCTCATCGGCGCGGACGGAAAGCTGAAAGGATTTGTTTCAGGCGCCAGGGAATGGGACAGTGAGGCCTCCAGGTTGATTATGCTTTCACTTAAGAGATAAACTCTTCCTTCGGACCCATTTTGCAGTTAACCCCTGATATGCACGCGCCGCCCGTGTCAGCGATCGTTTCGTTGGCGGTTTTTTTGCTTTAATAGTAATTTATAAAGGTTTTCGCCTCGATGATTGAACCTAAACTCACATTCTTTAAGATGCAAATAACTTGGCCAATCGCATTTTAGCGATCCCCCGGAAGTTTTCGATTCCGTTGATATGGGACTTGCTGTTGGCAAATTCATCTCTGCCATATTGAATCCGATGGTGTTTTTTATAACCCAGATCCACCAGGCCATCATAGCCGCTGTGCCTAGCGGAGTGGATCGTGATTTCAATATCCACCTTGCCCCAGATCAACGCTTGTAGAGTGGCTCTGGAGCAGTTAGAAACCATTTTTGTCTAGACTTTGCCGTTGCGTTTGAGCAATCCAAAAACGATGATTTTTCCTCCGGCCCCACGGCCTCTTTTTCCTTTGACTCGTCCGGCTCCGAAAAAACTTTAGAATGGATTCTACTAAACGGACTGGACGATTAAGTCCTGGTGGAGCTGCTGTTTGAGCTGGGTCTGGATGTATTGCAGGGTGCCCGTTGTGGAGGTGGGACAACTGCCGCAGGCGTCCAGGTAATGGATCTTCACGTTGTTTCCCTCGATGCCTTTCACTTCCACCCCGCCCCCGTCCTGGGTCAGGTTGGTACGGATGGACCGGTTCAAAACCATTTCAATGGCATTTATTTTTTCCTCGTCAGACATGCAGGGGAATTTTAAGACATCGACTTCGATTTTTTCCGTTTTATTGGACTGGTACAGGGTGACGTTGTTGTCGATCACCTTCCAGACCTGGTCCTTTAAAGGATTCCCGTCGGCGGATTCCTCCTTGGTGCCGGTCCGATAACTTGTTTTCAGCGCCCTTAACATAAACATAGGCCTTGGCGGTGAACTTAGTAACCATTGTATCCCTTCTTTCAATCGGTGACCTTGAACCCCCTACTTCGTAAATTTCTACATTTTCTTCAATGGATAAATCCAAATCAGTAAAGTCGATCAACTGCAGCATGCTCTGCAATGATTCCAGAACATCCATGGTGTTCCAAAATCCTCCCCTAAGCTTGATACTGATAGGGATCTCCATATAATAATCTTTGATGCTTCCTTCTTTAAATTTGAACGATAAAAATTTTACGCCCAGCCTTTGGCTCACCATGGTCAACTTGTTTAATAACCCGACCATTTTATTCTTGGTCGGCAATTGCCTTTTCATGCTGCTGAGCTTTCCTGAAGAGCGAATAAAATCTCGGAATATCATATCTTTTTGGCCAACAAAGTTTCGATTCTTTGTCAAAGTTTGTTCCGTTTGCGCCTTTTTCTCTTGTAATTGAGCTAAATCCTTCTGGACAGCCCCCAGCAGTGTAAAATAAGCTATTGCCATTAGAAGAATTCCCACACCAACAGCACCCGCAAGGAAATGCTGAAGCTTTATTCCTTCCAACTTATCGTAAGGCAATTTATCAAAAAGTTTGTCCACGCAATCTCCTCAGGCCTTTTTAGTTTTTTTTGCCGGCATATAACAATAAATCGTGAATTCCCTAACTGGATAAGTTCCAATCAAATCATATTTAGATTCTCGGATAAAAACCTGTTCGAAATAAGGTATGGTTCTCAGGTAACTCAGATAATCTAAAATCGATTGATCTCCATAAGCCCCGAATGCCTTCCCTTTAATTTCGATGAATTCATAGGGTTCGATTTTCCCCTTTTTCTTTTTCTTTTTCGTATTCAGGACTTTTGGATCACCCACGAATATAACTGGTACTTTACTTTTGGTAATATCTTTTAAGGTATTTTGCTCAATGTCCGTCAGCCAGATTCCATCGGGAATGTTCATACTCAAGTCGGCCAGGATTTTTGTGAGTGGCATTTGCCGGTCCCTGAGTCCTTGAATACCCTCCATGATTTGCAGAACACGCTTTTGTTTGTTCTGCATTTTCTGAATTACTTTTACGTCCTTGGCGAGAGACTGAACCTGTTTATCCAGTGCCGTAATTTCTCCGTGGACGGCATCGGCCTTGGCTTTCTGCAAAACCCAGAATACACCGATGATAACCAGTGCCCCTATAATGATGGCACACCCCCTGACCACCCCGCTGACCACCAGCTTCTGGACACCAATTTTTATTATTTCTTCTTTATAATCGTGAAGATTTATTTTGATCATACGTAATCGAACCTTCTGGTTGCGAGGCCAATGGCCACCGCCGACATGGGCGACATGGCTTCAATGATGTCGCGATCAAACAGTTTGGGGTTGAAATTGATATGTTTCATTGGGTCAAGAACCTCAACGGGAACCTGTAGATGCTCCGAGAAATATTCGTCGGTCCCTGCGATCAAGGCGCCTCCCCCGCTGATGAATAACTTTTCAACCTGGGTGTTCGAGGTTGTGCTGAAAAATTCAAACGACTTTTTAACCTCTTCCAAGATTCTTTCATGTGAATGAATTATGGCTTCAATCACAACTTCCTTTTCTATGCCGGAAGGAATTTCCCCCGCCTTGAGATGGGTGGCTTGGACATAGGGAATCTCCAGGTTCTTCATTAGCCTTCTCGAGCAATATCCCCCCCCCATTGGGATATCGCGGGTCAAAGCGGGTATTTCCTTGGTCAGAATAATCAAATGAGTGAACGAATCGCCCATGTCCATCAATGCCACGGCGCCCATAGCGCTGATATCCGTTGACAGGTTGACTGCATTGACCAGGGCAAACGTGTCCAGGTCGATGATAACCGGTTTCAAACCGATATCGGTCAGGACATCCATCCGGCTGTCGATCAATCTCCTTTGAACGGCGACAAGAAGGATTTCCATCTTCTCCCCGTCTTCTTCGTCCATCGCTATTTCCTGATTCCCGGAGATATCCATTTCCAGGGATTCTCCCTGGGGTCCCGTGGCTGCCATCGCTTTCTTTGGAGCCGATTCCATGATCTGAAAGTCGATCTTGACTTCATCGATATCGAAAGGAATATACTGTTCCGCTTCCTGTTCGATGGTTTCTTCCAGTTCTTCCTTGCTCCTTACGGGAACTTTAATTTTTTTTACAATGACCGCTTCCCCGGCCACCGAGGAAATCGCGAACCGGGTTTGAATCTTTTCTGTTTTCAGTAGTTTGGCCAGGGTTTCCGCCACCTCATCGGGTTTCTTGACCACACCAACCACCACCGATTCTTCCTCAAGAGGCATCACCGCAAAATGGGCCAACTCAAACTTGCCGCTTTTATCCTGATTCAGTTGTGCCACCTTGATGGAATAGGACCCTATGTCCACGGCCACTAACGGTGTATTGCTGGAAAGAAACATAAACGTGCCCCGATTTCTTAGACCCTCCGAAATGAAAACATCCAGGAAATTAAAATTGATTCCTGAGGCTTACAGTTTTCAGGAGCTAACTGAATATCAAAACCCTAAAATTCTAAAAACTATTGAAATTAAAGGTATTAATTCAATCATGGGGGGATCCGCGGAATAACGCTTGAACAGAATTTTGCGCCACCTGTCTAAAAATATATCCACCTCAATGGATATTGCGGAAGTCCCACATAGAACTTCACGACAAACCTTCCAACCCTCTGGTTCTCATTTTCCGGATCTCCTCCAGGTCCAATTCCTTACATAAGTCCAGTGTGTTTTTCCCGGCCGGGTATCTGAGGTTGATATTTTCTCAAGCGCCAAACCGGGATAATCCTAAAATCTGAATACCCATCAAGATTTTCTTTTTTTAATACTTGTACTGCTTCTTTCCCCTGAATTATCGTGCAGGAAAATCCTGGAACGATCGGCCAGTTTATAACCCAGGGCAAGTATAATCTTACGTTTTGTATCCAATCTACAGTCGTTACCTTTCTCGATCCGATCGATGGTTTGTACGGTCACACTGGCCTTGCGGGCCAGTTCCGCCTTACTCATCATCTTAGATTCTCTGATTTTACGTACATGATTAGACTTGGCCACAACTCAACTCCTCCTTAAAGTGAAAAAACACATCTTAACTTGGCTTCGCCAAAGCCATTAGCGGCAACTCCTTGCTTTTTTATGGATTATAGCAATATTAATTGAAATTGAATAGTTGGTCAACAAAATTCTTTAAATTTGTAAAAATACCTTTAATTAAAGTTAAATTTACTAAAATTTATTAAAATTTTAGTAAATTAATGGGTTCGTATGGGGCCATCTTTTCTTGTCTTGCCTTGGACCTTGAGAATCCCCGATTCGCCGCAAGCGTTCCCGAAGGTACCCGGTACTGTCCTTCGCTATCGGCCTGTGGGGCAAATCCCGGTTGAAAACCCCCTTCTTTTGCCGTAAATTCGATATTTATGAAACAGGTCTATATGGATACATTCGGGTGCCAGATGAATGTCGCCGACAGCGACCGCATGGAGCTGTTGCTTTTCCATTCTGGTTATACCCGCACCTTGGACAAGGAGGACGCGGACCTCATCCTGGTCAATACCTGTTCCATCCGGGAAAAAGCCGAACAGAAAATACTCTCCTTATTCGGAAACTTCAAACCTCTCAAGGAATCCAATCCGGACCTGATTCTCGGTATGACAGGGTGCCTGGGCCAGCAGGATGGGCGGAAATTACTTGAGAAAATGCCCTTCATCGATTTCATCATGGGGCCCGACCAGATTGAAGAAATCCCCTTGGTCGTGGACGAGGTGAGAACCACCCGAAAACCGCTGGTGTGGACCGAGTTTGATCGCGAGAAAAATTACAAGATCCCCGAACTCTCCAACCCCGGATTGAAAAACTCGGGACCGAGCGCTTTCGTAAACATCATTAAAGGGTGCGACAAGTTTTGCAGCTTCTGCGTGGTCCCCTTCACCCGGGGGAGAGAAAAATCCCGGGAAGCCGGGGAAATTTTGTGTGAAGTCCGCAGCCTGATCAAACAGGGCGCCCGGGAAATCATTCTTCTCGGACAGAATGTCAATGCCTACGGTAAACGCGGTATGGATAATCCGCTAACCTTTCATGAACTGCTGTACCGGATCACGGAGATACCGGGTTTGGAGCGTTTACGGTTCACCACCAGCCATCCCAAAGATTTCACCCGGGAACTGGTCCGGGCATATAGGGATATCGATATTTTGATGAACCATTTGCATCTTCCGGTGCAGAGCGGGAATGACAGGGTCCTAGATGAAATGAGAAGAGGGCACACACGGGCGGAATATATGGACCTGATCCGGCAATTGAAGGAAACGGTTCCCGGCATTTCCCTGTCCACCGACATCATTGTCGGCTTTCCAAATGAAACGGAATCGGAGTTTGAAGATACTTTGACCCTGATGAAGGAAGTGGGGTTCAGCAGCAGTTTCATGTTCTGCTACAGCCCGCGGCCGGGCACCCCCGCGGCGGAGTGGCCCGATACGGTGGCGGAAGCCGTCAAAAAAGAGCGTCTGCAAAAAACCATCACCTTGCAAAACGAACTCACCCGAAAGCAGGGAACCCGGTTTGTCGGCAAGGAGGTGGAGGTCCTGGTTGAAGGACGGACCTCACGGCATGGGGCGGATTTTAAAGGCAGGAGTCCTCAATACTGGATGGTGAATTTCACCGGGGAAGGCAAAGAATTCCAATCTGGGGAGTTTGCAAAAGTGGAGGTCGATGAGGTGTACGGCCACGCTTTGAAAGGGAAAACCATTTTTTAATAAATTCCTAGCCGGTCATAAACATCTTCTTCCAGGCTCGCGAGATGTGGAAGAATGATTTTCAACGCCAGGCATACTTCCTGCACAAACTTGATATCTGTGGGGGCCTCTCTGTCCGCCAGCCGGGCTAGTGTCTGGGCGCAGAAATAATCCAAATCCTCGATCTGACCCAGAATTTCTTCCGGAACATCCTGAAGTCCGACACCACTTCTTTCCAGAAATCTCAAAATTCCGATCAGGCTTAATTTGATTCCTACGGTTTGCCGGCGCAAATTGGATATCATTCTAGATTCGGGTTTTTTAAGGTCTTCGCAGATGCCTTGCAACAGTTTTCTTAAAAATTTATAAAAAACATCATGCTGCTTTTTATTGTGGAACAGTTTGCCCTCGCCCCCGAAAAGCAGATTAAACACCTTTTCCACATTATAATAATCCGAAGCCATTACGGTATAGAGAATGGATTTGAATTCGGATTCATCAAAAGCCAGACCTAGATCTTTAAAAATTTCTTTGAGGGACCCATCGTCGCCTCTAGGAATCCTCGGAGCCTCGGTCCAGACACATCGTCCGGGCTGGCCGTGGCCAACCGGAACCAGCTTGATGCCCCCTTCACCGGCACCCATAAATGTCAATTCCTGGAGCAGTTCCATAAAATCGGTCAGGAAAAACGCCGGGACATCCAGCAACTCTTTTTCCAGACCGAACAAAACCATCAAGAGCTGTTTCTGCAGGGCCAGGGTCGAAAACGCCTTGTCTTCGTATAAACGGGCAATGCCCATCTCCAGGGCCACATTGATCGAACGGATTTTCAGGTAGTGTTTTCTAAGCTGTTGCCGGGGGGAATGATCCAGTTGAAAGATGCCTTTATCATAATCCACCAACCTGATCAAAATCGCGTCGCCCGCCCTGCTTTTGGTATCTTTCAAAAATTTCTCCAGGTCCCACACAGTGATGGATAAGGAGCTTTTCCCCAAGATCCATTCATTGACCTTGATATCGCGAGGAAAATGCCGGCCTGCGGCATATTGATAAAAATAGGTGACGTCTTCTATCAGGAAAGATTTTTTGGATTTCGGGACCGGGTCCCCCCGGGGATCCAGAAATGTCAGATCGGCTTCGTAAATATGGTTGGAAATGAAAGGAATAATTCGATGGCCCGGAATAAGAACCTTTCGGCTCATTTCGAACTTACCCAGGGTAATGCCCAGGGAAAGATCCCGGATTCTATCGAAGACGACTTTGTACGGAAGAAAATCATTGGGGCGGATGCCTATCAGATAATCGTGGGCGGATAACCTGCGTTTCAAGCGTTTGAGGGTGGAGTCCGAAATTTTTCTGCTCCACTGACGTTGGATTTTTTCTGCAAAATCCTCCACATTGAAGGGGGCTTTCGATTCACGGATCAGGTTGTCGGCCAGTTTTTGAAGGGTGAGTCTCGGAGCCATGGAAAATATCCAGAGGGGAAATTCTAGTTACGGAAAATTATTTGAAGATTCTAGGAAACTGGAGGTTGCTAAAAACCCTTAAACGGCGCCTTACAGTAAGGCAGAGGATTAAAAACCATGGATGGATGTTTCGGGCAACGGACCCCTAAAAAAGGAGCCGGGACGAACCCGGTTCTGAACCCAAGGATTCCGCTCACCCTGTGCCGGGCCTTTCCTCCCGACACTTTCTGTCCTAAAGCCTAGCATATATTTATTTGATTTGTTACCTCTTTTTAACAGGAGAGACCCGCTGTAAAACTTTCACTTGAAACAGATTGATTTTGTCTTTCATGGGAGCTATTATTAAACTTAATTCAGAATTAGTTTGTAGCCAATATTTTTCACATCAAGGTGCCGATAGGCAGGAGTCTTCAATGGCATTAAATCTTGAACCTGTATACCAGGAAATTTTTCAAAAGTTTAAAACCCGAAAGAAGTTCGTTATAAAATCCGTCGAAAAAAACCTTCTGACCGTGGAGCAAGACGAAGAAATCTGCGGGCAAAAAGAGCCCCGCAAATTTGAATTTAAAAGCCCCAGGGAGTTTGAAGAATTTGTCCGGCAGGAAAATCGGTTTGAACTGGATATAGAAAATCAGATCAAGGGAAACACCATGCCCTATCGCTAGGCGATAGGATAAAAGCCCGGGGAAGAATATTTCCGGGCTTTTTTATTTTTTCGCGGCCCAGGTGCCGTCCTCCAGCTGTATTTTTTCTTTGGGTTTGGCATTGTCCCGGTTCAGGCTGGCATAAATTTTCTGCACTTTTGGAAGGTCTTCGTCCGAGAAGCTTTCATGGGTTGCCACAATCCTCCGCAAAATTATCAAGCGATCCTCATTTTCCTCTGAGATGATGGTCCGGGAAAATTTCTGGAAATCGGGATCCTTAAGAGTCCGCTCGGTTTCAAAAAAAATGAGCAGCCCGTTATTCCCCTCGCCCGCAACCCCAAGAACTTTGAACATCTGAATGTCATCCCGGTTGAACTCCTGGCGCTGCATGGCTCGGATGGCTTCCATTTTACTCTTAGGCACCTCGGCCACCAATTTCAACTTGCCGGTCTCATCCACGGAACGAACCGAGGCCAAAAGCATCATATCTTTCCCCAACTCTTCGTAACTTCCCAAGACCTGGTTTTCCAGGGCCGTTTTTTGATCCACGATGTTTATGTTTACATCGACCAGTTTCCCGGAGCATGCTGCAAGGCAAAACAGAAGGCCTGAAGAAATGAGAATGCCGGACCTATTCTTTGTACGCCCCCCCCCCTCCATCGAGCTGGGTGTGGCAAACACAGTATGTGGAAATTTTCGATTCACCTTCAATTCATCTTTCTCAAAACTAGGGCCGAATTTTTGGATCCGAAAGAAATGCAATTGCTGATGGCAATTTGAATGGGCAACTCCCGCCCCTCGTTGGAAACATAGTCCAGATCGCAGTCGGGATCCGGATATTCCTGATTGATGGTGGGAGTCAGAAACCCATCCTTCAATGACAAAATGGAAACGGCGACTCCTAAAGCCCCGGAAGCACCCTGCGGATGCCCGATCATCGACTTGGTGGAACTGACGGGCAATCGCTTCACATGACCGTTGAACGCCTGCTTGACGGCAAGGGTTTCGATTTTATCATTCAGCAATGTTGAGGTGCCGTGAAAATTTATATAATGCACATCATCACCGTTCACACGGGCATCCTTAAGGGCTAATTTCAAAGCACGGGTCGACTGCCGCCCATCCGGCATGATCGCCACCCGGTGAAAGGCATCACAGGTGGTCCCATAGCCGATGACTTCTGCGTAAATCGTGGCACCCCTCCGCTTGGCGTGCTCCAACTCCTCCAATACGAACATCCAGCCTCCCTCGGCCAGAACGAATCCTTCGCGGTCCTTATTGAAAGGCCGTGATCCTCTAGAAGGATCGTTGTTGAAGTGCACGGGGTTGACCTTCATTCGCTCGAAACCGGTCATCATGGCAGGGGTCACACAGGCTTCGACGCCTCCTGATAGAAACCAGTTCGCTTGCCCGAATCGAATCGTGTTGAAGGCGTAACCCAGGGCATCCGTCGAACTGGTACAACCGTTGGATATAACATGACTGCGTCCCAAAAGTCCGAAGAACATCGAAATTTCACTGGACAACATGCCTACCAGGGAATTGGAAATAGCATACGGGCTTATTCTGTTTTTCTGATCAGAAAAATAAATCCCAAATTGTTTCTCGGAAAAATCAAAGCCCGCCCCCCCGCTGCCGACCAATACCCCCAGGCCCTCGCAATCCTCTTCCTTGAATTCCTTAAGGTCAATGTGTGCGTCGTCCAGGGCTTCCCTTGAGGCGGCAACAGCCATGGGTACAGCACGGGGTAATTTTTTCAGGTCGGAATTTGAAAAATATTTAGTGGGATCGAGGTCCTGGACCTCACCGGCTATCTGGCAGGAAAGACCCGAGGGATCAAAACCGGAAATACGATCAATTCCGCTGACTCCCCTACAGGTATTTGACCAAAAAGCTTCCTTACCTAAACCATTTGGGCTGACGGCTCCCAGCCCGGTGATCACAACTTTACGTAACATATATCTTATTGAGTGAATTCCGGATTTCTGCACATTTTAGGAGACCTCTAATGATTCCTGATTGTTGCTGTAGCCGATTTACCGGCCTTTTTTTAAGAGACCTTTGCATAACCCGAGATTCTTCGTCGCTAACGCTCCTCAGAATGACAAAAAGACCTTGGTTTGTCATTCTGATATGAAACAGACGAAGTCAAGGATTTAGTTATTTCCTTTCTCTGACTTATTCAAAAGTCTCTTTATTTAAAGGGCGAGCTTATGGCCGGCTACAATTTTTAGAGGCACCATTAAAGTTATGTTAACATAGTAAAACCAGCCTAAGCAACGCTCTGGAAAATACCTCCAACCCTCAGGATTGCCCCCTTGGGCCTCGCACTTTCTTTAAAACAGCAGATCGGCCAACTCCTGATCACCGGTTTTGAGGGAACTACCCTCAGCCCCTGGGTCGAGCGCCTCATTCGGGACCGACATGTGGGGGGTATAATCCTTTTTGAACGAAACTTCGAATCTCCCGCCCAACTGGAAGAATTGATTCAAAAAATGCAACGGATCGCCCTTTCCTCTCCTTCCGCTGTCCCCTTATTTATTTCGGTGGACCAGGAAGGAGGAAGGGTATCGCGGTTGAAATCTCCCTT
>JAYZAN010000109.1:0-33668 GCA_036339675.1 Nitrospinota bacterium | reverse complement strand
CCAAGTCCGCGGCAACTTCCCCGGAGTGGAAGTTTTAGTTCATCCGGAATGCCACGCTGAGGTGGTAGGGAAAGCGGATTTTGTCGGCAGCACCACGGGAATGCTCGACCATGTTAGGAAATCCGATCGCGATACGTTCTTTCTTCTAACCGAATGCGGGCTGACCGGAATCCTTCAGTCCGAGTTTCCCAGAAAGAAATTCGTCGGCAGTTGCACCACCTGCCGCTACATGAAATCCAATTCCCTCCAAGATATTCTAAATACCCTGGAACATCCCCGCCCGGAGCAGGCCATCGAACTATCGCCCGAAGTTCAGAAAAAAGCGCTTCAATGCGTCGAACGCATGTTCGAATACGTCGGATAGCCGTACAGAACACGCGAACATCTGGCGCAAATTGATTTGCAATCGATCCGATCCCATTATATTATGTGACTACAAATGTAGTAACGAGCGAGCGTCGTATAAAATTTGCCAATGTAAGGGAACTCAAAAATAAAACCTCCTAAATTCTCAGGTTATCGGAAAAAGAGGATGTTGTTGTGACCGCCAACGGCAAGCCCAGGGCGATTATCAAGGGAACCTCCGAGGAAGAGTTCGGAGACTATCTGATTGAAAACAACCCCAAGTTTTTAAAATCACTGGAAACCGCCCGCGAGGAATTCCTAAAAAAGGGCGGAATTTCGACCCAGAATTATCTGAAAAAAAGAAAAAAGAAGCGTGGGTGAATTTACCGTACGGATCACTCCCGCCGCGCGAAAAGATTTAGATTGGCTGGGCGATGCCGCCGTCGATAGAATTTTCTCTTCCTTACACTCCATCCGCAGCAATCCGTTTCCCCGAAAAAAACTAGTTAAAAAAATAAAAGGCAAAAAGAATGTCTTTTACCTTACGTGTCGGGAAAATCCGCGTTTTTTACTGTCTTGAAGATTTAGATCTGGCTATGCTCCGGGTCCTTGCGAAGAAAGATGCGGAAACATACATCTCAAAACTGGATTGATATTAAGTTATGGTGCTGGCGCCCCCCTTGTTAAGAGTCTCTGCCGTTTCCCTTAACAAGGGGAAAGCGGTCCTGAAAGACGTTTCCTGCGAACTCGAACGTGGCGAAATCCTGGTTCTTCTGGGTCCCTCTGGCTCGGGCAAAAGCTCACTGCTCCGATGTCTGAATCGGTTGGAAACCATCGATGAAGGAGAAATTTTTCTGACTGGCCGGAACGTGAGCGAAATTCATTCGGTCGACTTGAGACGAAAAGTCGGAATGGTTTTTCAGACACCGGGCCTTCTTCCTGGCACCGTCAGGGAAAATATAAAGATGGGGCCCCACCTTCAGAACAAATCCCTTGACGAATCGGAATGCGAAAACCTTCTGCAAAAAGTCGGTTTGCAAAAAGAATTTCTGGGCCGGTTGGCGGATTCCCTTTCCGTGGGGGAACAGCAGAGGGTGGCCCTGGGGCAGGTTCTTGCCAATCGCCCAGAGATTCTTCTGTTGGATGAACCGACCTCCGCGCTCGATCCGACCGCTGTTCTGACCGTTGAAAACCTTATCAAATCCATTCACCAAGAACTCGAATCCGGGACCATATTCGTGACCCATAGCGTTGAACAGGCGTTACGGTTCAACGCTGAAACCATGGTCCTCATGGACGGAAAAATTCTAGCGAAGGGCCATATCAACGAATTGATCAATTTGACGACCAACATAACCCTGCAGAAATTTTTCCAAGGTAAACTGGATCAGGAAAATAGATGAATGAAAGGAAAATGTTATGTGTAACGAGGCTTTACTGATTTCATACGGACTGTTGGTCGGGGCTGTGTTGATCTCCTATTTTAACCAGTTGCACGTGGAGCGGGAGTTGGTTCTGAGTTCGGTGCGGGCCACCCTGCAGTTGATCGTGGTCGGTTTTCTGCTGGAAGCCATTCTTAATATCCGGGAACCTTTTTACCTGTTTCTGATTTTGCTGTTCATGTGCGGGGTGTCTGCTGTCATCTCCGGTAACCGCGGCAAACAGATTCCCCATTCCCATTGGATCACCTTCGCGGGAATCGGAGCGGGTTCACTAATCACTTTCTGGAGTCTTTACCTGGCGGGGGTCATTCAATCTGAAGCCCGGTTCGTGATTCCCCTTGGGGGAATGATCATTGGCAACGCCATGAAGGCATCTTCCTTGACTCTGAACCGGCTGATCTCCGAACTGGGGCATCAGCGGCGGCAGATCGAAACTCTGCTGGCGCTAGGAGCCAATGCCCGGCAGGCTTCCCTGGGAGCGGTTCGGCAGTCCATCCGCTCGGCCTTGATTCCCACCGTCGATACAATGAAAACGGTGGGACTCGTGCATCTTCCGGGAATTATGACCGGCTACATCATCGCCGGGGGTTCGCCGCTGACCGCGGTCAAGTTTCAACTGGCCATCATCTACATGATCGCCGGCGCCACCGGCATGACCTGCCTGATGGTCACCCTGCTGGCCTACCGGCAATGTTTCTCTCCCAGCCTCCAACTCAAAGACCAATTCCGCCCGCTCGGTGCGGGGCCAGCTGGCTGATGCGCGACAGGTTAATAATGCACGTGGAGCGCGGGATAAAGTTTAAACTTATTCCCTCCGGGAGTGGCCCGGTCGCCGTAGGGGCAAATGGCGAAGCCACAACACCAAGCTTTAATAGCCGGAGGCCATTTGAGTTTCTTAACAATCCGGGTTTCCTGATGTAATCGGATAGATTACAATTATTATTGCCATATTTCGTAAGCCAGTGCCGATCAAGACCTTTAAAAGAAAAAACTTCAAGCGATTTTGGGAGGGCCGTCCTTACTGCGCCCGATGGTTATCGCTTATTTAATATGCATTAGCCATATGCCCTCACGATAGGGCTTCATCACGTGGGGAAGAAATAGGCCAAGCCTAACAGGGGCCGGTCATTTTTTCCGGACGGACTTTTTCATCGAATTCCTCGGCCGTCATCAGCTTCAAAGCGACTGCGGCCTTTTTCAGGGTGCTGTTGTCCTGGTAGGCCTTCTTGGCCACCTTAGCGGCGTTGTCGTACCCGATATGCGGGTTGAGCGCCGTGACCAGCATGAGCGAGTTTCTAAGATGCGCCTCGATCTGCCTCCGGTTGGGTTGAATGCCTTCCACACAATGGTCGTTGAAGGAGCGGCAGGAATCGGAAAGCAGGCGGATCGATTGCAGCAGGTTGTAAATCATCATCGGTTTGAAGACGTTCAACTCAAAATTTCCCGAGGCACCGCCGACGTTGACCGCGGTGTCGTTGCCGATCACCTGGGCCGCCACCATGGTCATGGCTTCGGACTGGGTGGGGTTAACTTTTCCCGGCATGATGGAACTACCCGGCTCGTTGGCGGGGAGGATTAACTCGCCTATGCCGCAGCGTGGACCCGACCCCAGCCAGCGGATGTCGTTGGCGATTTTCATCAGCGAGCAGGCGATGGTTTTTAAAACTCCGCTGGCTTCGACGATGGCGTCGTGCGCCGCAAGCGATTCGAACTTATTGGGCGCGGTGACGAAGGGCAGGCCGGTGATGGCGGCGATTTCTTTCGCTACTTTTACCGCGAAGTCGCGGTGAGTGTTGAGTCCGGTTCCCACCGCCGTTCCGCCCAGGGCGATCTGGCATAACCGCGGCAGGCAGCCGTTGATCCTGTCGAGCGCGTAGTCAAGCTGCGTGGTGTAGCCGCTGAACTCCTGTCCCAGTGTGAGCGGGGTGGCGTCCATCAGATGCGTCCTGCCGATCTTGATGATATTCTTGAACTCCTGCGACTTCTTTTTAAACGAGTCTCTCAGTTTAATGATCGCGGGGATCAGCCGGTGGAGGTTTTCCTCGACGGCGGCGATATGCATGGCGGTGGGAAACGTGTCGTTGGAGGACTGACCCAGGTTGACGTGGTCGTTGGGGTGCACCGGATTTTTGGAACCCATCTCGCCTCCCGCCATTTCTATGGCCCGGTTGGCGATGACCTCATTCGTGTTCATATTGCTCTGGGTTCCGCTCCCGGTCTGCCAGACGTGAAGGGGAAAATGCTCGTCGAGTTTTCCGTCGATCACTTCATCGGCGGCTTTCCCGATCAGCTCTTTGATGTCCTGGGGGAGCAAGCCCAGCTCTGCGTTGACGACGGCCGAGGCTTTTTTCAGGATGCCCATACCCCGGATGATCGACCGCGACATGGTTTCTTCCCCAATATCAAAATGGATCAGCGAACGGGCCGTCTGGGCCCCGTAATATCGGTTTGCAGGGACTTCGATTTCTCCCATGCTGTCAGTTTCGATTCGGACATTCATGATCCTCTCCTCCCCGGATTTTACTTTTTAAAATATTCGGCAACTTCCGGCATCTGTTCTTCCAGATAACCTTTCAGTTTTTTCAGCAGCCGTTGCTCCGCCTGCCTGACCGCTTCGCGTGTGATTTTATATTCATCCCCGATTTCCTGCAAGGATCGGGGATTGTCGGATAGTATACGATTCTCCACGAGCTCTATTTCGATCGGTTTCATTTCCTTTTTAAACAGCTCGATTTTTTCCAGGAGGATTTTATTGAGCTGGGAGATTTCCACATGGGTTTCCGGGGAATCGTGATGGGCAAGAGTTTGAAGCGGAGTGGAATCTCCGTCATGGGCGGGGGTGTCCACGGAAACGTCACTTGCCCCTAGGCTGGCCTGTACGTCGATCACTTCTTCCTCATCCACCCCGAAACGCTCGGCGAGGAGTTTGGTGGTAGGTATGAACCCTTCCCGTTCCAGTTTTTCTTTTTCCTTTCCCAGGTTGTAAAGAAGTTTGCGCCGGACGTTGGTAGTCCCCACTTTCACCAGCCGCCAGTTATCCAGGATATATTTCAGGATGTAGGACTTGATCCACCACGTCGCGTAGGCGGATAGCCGGACTCCGCGGAACGGATCGAAGTTTTTCACCGCTTTCATGAGGCCCACGTTGCCTTCCTGGATCAGGTCCATGATGTTCTGCCACTCTCTCCGGTAACCCATGGCGATGCGGACCACCAGCGTCAGGTGAGAGGTGGTCATTCTGTAGGCGGCTTTAAGGTCCCCGTCCTCCCGAAACCTGATGGCGAGTTCCTTTTCCTCCTTTTCAGATAATCCTTCATACTGTCTGATTTCGTTGAGATAGGCCGAGAGGGGATCCAGCCGCGCCAGCGAAGTGTCTTCCCTGATTACCGGCAGCAGATGTTCGGAATCTTCTAGTTCTTCTTCAATATCTTCCTGTTTATTCTCGTCGGTCATTTTTCACCGAGGCTTCGGTCATGGAGCGGGGTGCAAGGAGGCTCCTTTTTTCAGGGTTCCGGGCGGGTTGAAACCCCTGATTTCGGTCTGAATCAGGGCCTGAACCCCATTGAAACTCTTTCATTGAATTCATTACTCTTAAAATTTAAAATACGTGTATGACCCGCTTAATTTTACTGGGGATCGTCGTAGTCGTATTTATTATGGTGGTCCGTTTTTTGTTTCCCTCGCCATCTTCCAAAAGTGAGGAAGCCGAGACGACGGAAATGGTCCAGGACCCCAACTGCGATACGTACATTCCCAGAACACAGGCCATTCGCAGAACGGTGTGTCAGCGGGAGCACTATTTTTGCAGTGAAAAATGCGCTGAGGAATTTGCCCGCAAGAACGGATGAAAACCCTCTGTAAAAGGGACCGGTCAATATAGTGTTTCACGAAATTTCAGGTTTTATTATACCAAAAATAACCCTGTGTCCTTGGCCGTGTTTTAAAGAAAGGATACGATCTATGAGGCTGCTGCTTTCTGCTTTGATGCTACTCGTTTTTTCGGGAATGGCGGTGCCTGCCTCCTTTGCCGAATCCGATTGCCCCGATCTTGAAAAAAAGCCCGTGAAAGTGGAGGGGTGGATTTCCAAGAAGTTTAAAAAGGAACGGAAACGCATATTCAAGGAGTTTAAGGAAATGGGCCACACCCGTACGGCTCTCAGGGTTTTTCCCATGGGCGATACGGCCAAGGTGGTGGCTATCGGGCGTTGTGTCCCTGCATACATCGCCAGGCATATCTTGGAGAAAACCCTGCTGTATACCGCGGGAGTGGGGAGCCTCGTGAACCAGGCCTTTCTACCACCACATTGGGTGGGGATCGGTACTACCATGTTTGATGAACCCTCCCAGCAGAAGGTCAATGGGGAACAGGTCAAACAGTTGATGGACCCTTCCTTGAGTGACCATAATTTTCACGCCTTGTATCAAAAGTTTTCCATACAGGACGACATGGTTCCCTATTTCGGGTTGCAGAGGCCCAACGCGAAAAAGGTTGATTAGTGCCGCAGAAGGATTTTTATGAGGGTTTCAATTTTCCTTATAATGTTGCTGTTTTTGGCGGCCGCCTCTCTGGCCCAGGCGAAACAGAATTGCGCGTTGATGGAGGGGCAGAAGGTCAAGGTCGAGGCCTGGCTTTCCAAGAAATACGAACCGGACCTTAAGGACATCGCCGAAGAGTTCGCCGCTATGGGGAACACACGCGTCAGCCTATGGGTCTATCCCGCCGAAAATCCTTCCGAGACCGTGGCCATCGGGCGTTGCGTTCCCGCCTACATTGCCCGGCATTTACTGATCCAGGCTTTGAAATATTCAAAAGGGGTTTCCAGCCTGGTCCACCAGGGATTCGTTGCTTCCTACTGGATGGGGGTAGGTACGTCCCTGTTCGCCGAGAACTCGCAGAATAAAATTACTGGAGAACAATTGATGCAGTTGATGGACCCTCTGCTGGATACGGAAAAATTCCAGAAACTGTACCGGGAGGTTACCGTTCAGAAAGAAACAGTAAAAGGTTTTGGCCTGGAACTACCCAACCCCAAATACCTCCACCACTAGCCCCACCACGTGGGGAGGGGAATTGGCGAAGCGGCTATCCTCAGCTCTAATCGTTGAGCGCAATCGATGTCATCCTGAGCCTGTCGAAGGATAATCCTCTATTCGCCGGAGGGCCGAATGGCTGAAACTCTGTCTTGTGCCGGGTAATTATTGGGGGCAGGAAAATATTTTAACTAATTTCCCTCCCCCAGGCGTGGCCCGGTTAGTCACGGCGGACTAGTCGGACGCCGTGGGAGATGGTCTTGTCGTTTTTCTCGTACCAGTAGGCACAACCGTTGACATAGAAAAGAATCTGCGCTTCGCCTCCGCGCACATCCGTGGTCCAGGTGCAATTGGCTGCGCCCGGCGGGAATATAGAGTCTATATGGATGTCTCCGCCCGTGGAGTCCTTATTGAGTTTGTCTTTGTCGTACAGAGACAAAGCTTCATGGAGGGAGGGCATTTGCCAGTCTTTATGCCCGGCGAATTCTTTCTTATTCATTTTCTTGGCGTATTTATCAGCTTCGTCCCAGCTGACCTCTTTTTCCAGATCCAGAAAAGAGTCGTTGGCGATCCACGTCAAACTGCTCAAAGAATCGTAAATGGTTCCGTCTTCTCTTTTCAAGTACCGGGATTTTTCTTTATTCATAATTTTCTTGTTTCCTTTTCCATACAGAAATTGATTGAAGCTTGGCACTTTAATTCAAGGGTATCAAAAATCAATCAAGCCTGTAAAGGTTTTGCCTCCGATCCGTGAATATATTATTCTTCTTATTGATGGATTTATCCCGGGCTTTTAGGATGTCGATTTCAAGAATTTTTACTTCCTCTTTATTAACGGAAGCCCTATATAGGATCTGGCCATCCGGATCGACTAGCTGGCTCTGGCCGATAAATTTTAACAATTTTCCGGGCACGCGCTCCTCGTTTCCGATCCGGTCAGCGGTGACGGCGAACACCCTGTTTTCCAGGCAACGGGTGATCATGGACTGGGGGCAATGAGGAAGCACTAGATTGGCAGGATGGGCGATAAGATCCGCTCCTTCCAGGGCCAGTGTGCGCGCGGTTTCCGGAAACCGCCAATCGAAACAGATCATGATTCCCACCTTTGCCGGGCCGATATCAAAAACGGGAGGGGTTAGTTTACCAGGTTCAAAGATATCCAATTCGGTATCGAACAGGTGGATCTTTTTATATTTCCCGATGAACCCTTCAGGGCCTGCCATGACCGCCGAATTGTGGATGGAATTGTTTTCCCGTTCGGCGATTCCGGCGACGAAAATAGCCCCTGTATCTTTGGCCAGATCTATTAAAAATCGGGTGGTCGGACCGTCCGGAATCGGTTCGGAAAGGTTTAAAGCTTCTTCTACATCCTTGAAATGATATCCGGTGCTGAACAGTTCTGGAAGAACGATCAGGTCGGCTTTTTCCCCGGCGACCAGGTTTTTTACGGTCTCGAGGTTTCCGGAGACATCCCCGAATAACGGATCGGTTTGAACAAATCCGATTTTCATAGGCCGATCCTATTTTTTTACAGGTGGGAGAATTCGTTTCTCATCAGGTGGTCGATCAGGGTCAGGGCGACCATGGATTCCGCGATGGGCACGGCCCTAGGGCAGACACAGGGATCGTGCCGTCCCTCCACCCGGATCTTCGCTTTCTTGCCCGTGGTGGTCACGGTGTCCTGTTCCATATTGATTGAAGAGGTGGGTTTGACGACCATTCGAAGAATGATGTCCGATCCGTTGGAAATGCCACCGTGAATACCGCCTGCATGGTTGGTGTGGGTGGTGATTTTTTTTCCTTTAACAGTGTAGCTGTCGTTACATTGGGAACCCGTCATTTTCGCTGCGGCAAAGCCGATGCCTACCTCCAAACCTTTCACGGCGGGGATGCTCATGAGGGCTTTGGCTAAGTCGGCGTCGAGCCTGTCGAAGACCGGTTCCCCTAATCCTGGCGGAACTCCCTGGGCCACCACTTCGACCACGCCTCCTACGGAGTCGCCTTTTTTCCGGGCCTTAAGAATATGGGCGATCATTTTCTCGGCCATTTTTTTATCAGGGCAGCGAACAATATTTTTTTCAATTTCATTGAAATTTATTTTTTCCGCGCTGAAGGGCCCGATCTGGCGTGTAAAGCCGATGATTTTGATTTTTTTCCGCTGCAGAAGCTTTTTGGCGATCGCTCCTGCGGCGACTCTTCCCACTGTCTCTCGGGCGCTGGAGCGGCCTCCCCCGCGGTAATCGCGAAACCCGTATTTCTGCCAGTAGGTGAAATCGGCGTGGCCCGGACGGAACCGGTCTTTGATTTCTTCGTATTTGGAGGAATCGGCGTCATGGTTTTCCACCAGCATGGCGATCGGCGTTCCCGTGGTTTTACCTTTGAATATTCCTGACATGATTTGTACTTGATCGCCTTCCTTCCGGGTGGTCGTCACTTTGCTTTGTCCAGTTCGGCGGCGGTCGAGTTCTTTCTGGATTTCGGATTCTTTCAAGGGGAGTCCTGCAGGGCAACCCTCGACCACGACTCCAAGGCCCGGACCGTGAGATTCTCCCCAGGTGGCGATTCTGAAAATTTTTCCGAAGGTGCTTCCAGCCATGATCATTTAATGTATGTAAATAAACGCAAGGTTCAGTTCACTGGCCTAAGAAAATAAGAAAGGCTAAATTTTCCGGGGACAGCAACCACTGTTTTTGAGTGATGATTCGGGAAGGCGGGTAAAACTTTAAATAAAACCTATATAAAAAAATGGGGTGTGGGGAGGAAATAAGGTTTGACCCTGCAGTAAAACATGTTTGAATTCCAGATATTCACAATTTTGATGAGGACAGAAACTGATCTACCCCGGGTCTCTATTGGAAGCCCGGTGCCGGAACCTGTGAAAGCGATTCCAATGGAAGGTTATTTATCCACCAGTTCCCGCAGTTCTTTACCGGCTTTGAAAAAAGGGACTCTTTTTGCGGGAACGTCCACTTTGGTCCCAGATTTTGGGTTGCGCCCGACTCTTGCGTTTCTCTGCCGAATCCGGAAACTGCCAAAACCGCGCAACTCAACTTTTTTCCCTTCGCTAAGGGACTCGGTAATGCTTTGAAAAACAGTATTCACCACCACTTCAGTCTGTTTTTTGGTCAGATTGATCTGGCCTGCTACCTTCTCTACCAACTCCGCCTTAGTCATTTAATAGCCTCCCCCGCTAGAATTTGGCGGAGATTATATCACCTAGACGATCTAAGTCAAGAAATTTAAACGAGTTCCAGAATTTTTTTAGCTGGAAAAATACGGGCGGTTCAGGGGGGAGAAATTTGCAAAAATCTTAAAACGATTGATAACCCAGTGGCCAGAGGTACTGTAGGGTGGGGAACGCTCTGGAAATCATGGATTTTTTAACATATTGATATATTGAATTTTGCAACAAAAAGTCCAGAAAGCTCGGACGCTCTCTTTCCTTGATAATTTTTGGAATCCCGGGGATGCTCACTTTCTCGGCCAGGTTATCGATCGTCTCCTGCAATCCCCCCAATTGGTCAACCAGTTTTAGCCGATGGGCCTGCCGGCCGGTAAAGATTCTACCATCGGCCACTTTTTTGACTTCCTCAATGGGCAGATTTCTCCCCCGGGCAACGGCTTCCACAAATTGCTGGTGGACGTCGTCAACCACCCCCTGAAGAAGTTTTCTTTCTTTAGAGGTCATGGGTCTTAGCGGCGAGCCGGAGTCTTTAAACTCACCGCTTTTTACCACCTCGGGCCGCAGGCCGATTTTCCCCATCAACTCTTCGATATTGGAAAAGGCCATGATGACCCCGATGCTTCCAGTCAGGGTGCCGGGATTGGCGAAAACCCGGTGAGCGGGACTGGCGATGTAATAGCCTCCCGAAGCGGCGGTGCTTCCTAGGGAGGCAAAGATCATTTTGTCGCTCTCCCTGATCCTTAAAACCTCATCATAGATTTCTTGCGAGGGGCCGACGGCTCCTCCCGGAGAGTTGATACGCAGAACGATTCCACGGATATCATCGTCCCGGCGGAACTTCACCAATTGTCGGACGATTTCCGTTGAGTCGGAAATCACCCCTTTTATTTCAACCAGGGCGAGTTTCCCCGGTGCCCCAGTCATCTTATCCGGCAACAACCAGGAAATACCCGTGGAGAGCCCTAAAAGACCGAGGAATCCCAAAAGAAAAATCAGGAATCCACGGCTGAAGGTTTTTTTCTTTTTGCCGAAATCTATGTGTTCCATAAACCGATTTAGGATTCTTATTTGGATTCTTTCTCATCCACCTTGAAGTTTTCCAGTTCCGCCCGTTCTTTTTCTATGGAGGCGATATCGAGGTTCTCTTTAAAGGCTTTGATACTGAGGGCGATTTTCTTCTGGGTCGTATCGACTTTAATGACCTTGGCTTTGATTTGGTCACCCACTTTCACAGCTTTTTCAGGATGAGTCACTTTTTCGGAACTCAGTTGCGAGATATGGATCAGGCCTTCCAGTCCATCGCCGAATTCCGCGAAGGCCCCGAATCCGGTCACCTTCAGTATAACGCCGGTTACATCGGTTCCGATGGGATAATTTTTGGAAATATCGTCCCAGGGATCGGGCTGGAGTTGTTTGATGCCCAGAGAAATGCGGCAGTTTTCTTTGTCGATGCTCAATACCATGGCTTTGGTTTTTTCCTTTTTCTTTAGAATTTCCGAAGGATGCTTGATCTTTTTCCAGCTGAGGTCGGAAATGTGGATGAGACCGTCCACGCCGTCCTGGAGTTCGATGAAGGCCCCGAAGTCGGTCAGGTTTCTCACCGTTCCCTCCACTTCGGAACCGACCGGATATTTTCCTTCGATGTGATTCCATGGGTTGGGCTCCAGCTGTTTCATTCCCAGGGAGATTCTCTTTCTCTCCTTATCTAGGGTGAGAACAACGGCTTCAACCTCATCATGCAGAGAAACTATTTTGCTTGGATGTTTGACATGGCGGCTCCAGCTCATTTCCGAAATATGGACCAGGCCTTCGATGCCTTTTTCCAGTTCCACGAAAACACCGTAATCGGTGATGCTGACGACCTTTCCCATGATCCTGGTTTCAACCGAGTATTTTTCCTCGACATCGACCCAGGGATCGTCGGAAGTCTGTTTGAGGCCAAGCGAAACCCGTTCCTTATCTTTGTCGAACTTGAGGACCATGACCTTGACCTTGTCTCCGATCGAGAACATTTCGGAAGGGTGGTTGACCCGTCCCCAGGACATATCGGTGATGTGCAGTAAACCGTCGATACCTCCAAGGTCGATGAACACGCCGTATTCGGTGATGTTTTTGGCGATACCGTCCACGAGGTTTCCTTCCTCGAGCTTCTGAAGGGTCTCGCTGCGAACCTGCTTGCGCTGTTCTTCCAGCAGGATTCTCCGGGACAGGACTATATTTCCCCGTTTTTTATTCATCTTAATGATTCTCATGTCAAACTTTTCACCGAGCAGTTTTTCAAGGTTGCGAATGGGCCGAAGATCGATCTGGGATCCCGGGAGAAAGGCTTTGAGCCCGATGTCTACCGTCAATCCTCCTTTGGCTTTGGCCACGACGGTTCCCTGAATGGTTTCCTCCGCCTCGTAGGTTTTAACCAGTTCATCCCACAGTTTAATCTTGTTGGCTTTTTCCTTGGAAAGAACCACGTTTCCGTTGTTATCTTCGACCCGTTCCAGGAAAACCTCAACCACATCCCCGACGGCCATGTTCTTTCCGTTTTCGGGGAACTCGTTCAGGAAAATGATTCCTTCGGATTTAAATCCGACGTCAATGGTTACGGTATCCTTGGACATTTCCATAATGGTTCCGTTGACAATTTTCCCTTCCTTAAATTGCTCGAGACTTTGGTCGAAATAACTTTCCATCTCATCATACGCGGCTTTTTCCTCTTCGGAGAGTTCTTCCTGATCGTCAAAATCTCCGAAATCGAGTGTGACGTTCGGCTTGCTTTTCATGTTTGATACGTGCTCTCTTTCTTAATATTTTTGATTAAAGGGTTAACATTCAGATGAAGATCGTATGGCCGTCATCATCTGTTCTACAACTTCCTGAATTCGTAAATGGGTCGTGTCGACCCCCAGGGCGTCCTCCGCCGGTATGAGCGGCGAAATAGGCCTGTGGCGGTCTTCAAGATCGCGTTGTTTGACCTGTTCGATTATGGTTTTCAGGTCGACCTCTATATTCCTAGCTTTCAGTTCCAGGAACCTTCTTCGTCCCCTCTCTTCGGGGGCCGCATCGAGAAAAAATTTCTTTTCCGCCTGCGGAAAGACGACGGTTCCTATATCGCGGCCGTCCATCACCAGATTTCCCTCCAGGCCGAAATCTCTTTGCTTGGCCGTAAGGATTTCACGGACTTTCGGCTGGGCTGCGACCTGCGCCGCGGCCAGGCTGATCTCTTCTTCCTTAAGGGACCCGCTCAGGTTTTCGCCGTCGACCCAGACGGATTGCTGGTCCGGGCCGGGTATGAATTCGATTTTAATGTTTCTCGCGATTCCGGCGACGGTTTCCTCGTCGTCCAGCGCCACATTCTCCTTGAGGGAACGCCAGGCCACCGCCCGGTACATGGCCCCGGAGTCGATGTAAGGATATTTCAGTTTGCCGGCGACAATTTTGGCAACGGTGCTTTTGCCGCTTCCCGCCGGCCCGTCAATCGCAATTATCATCTAATTCAGCTACCCTGTTCACCAGGTTGAAACGATATTTGTTGGCCTTTGAAAACGATCTCTCAAGGGAAGGACCGTCTTGCTTTTCAATCCAGACTTTGACTTGATCCAGGGAATCCTTGAATTGGTCGATCAGTTTTAAAACGGGCTCCCTGTTGGACAGACAGATATCCCTCCACATGACCGGATCGCTCGAGGCGATTCGGGTGCTGTCCTTCAATCCGGCTCCGGAAAAGGAAATAACCTCGTTATAGTTCTCGGTTTTTATCGATCCCAGGGTGTTCATCAATACGTAAGCGATCACATGGGGTAAATGGCTGACGGCTCCGAATATAAAATCGTGCTCCCCCGCATCCATCTGAACCATTTCCATTCCCAATTCCTTCCACAGGGACCGGATCGTTTCGAGCGCGGCCGGATCGGTGCTGGGAACAGGGGTCAGGATGCATTTGTTTCCCTGAAACAGATCGGGACGGGATTCTTTCAGTCCCGCTTTTTCGCTCCCCGCGATAGGATGGCTTCCGACATAGTGAACGCCTTCAGGAACCAGGCCCGTTATTTTTTCAACCAGAACCGTTTTTACCGAGCCCACATCCGTGACAATGCAGCCCGGTTTCAGAGCCGGGATCGATTGTTTGAGCGAGGAGATGATGGAGGCTACGGGACAGCAAAAAATGACCAGGTCGGAATTTCTGACCGCCGTTTCGATATCTTCCTCGAATCTGTCGATGATGTTCAGTTTTTTTCCTTCTTCAAGATTGGCCCTGTTTCGCCCGAAACCGATTACGGTCCCCGCCAGATTTTCTTTCTTGCAGGCCCGGGCAAAAGAACCTCCCAATAATCCCACTCCAATGATGGTTATCTGATCGAAAAATTTCACAAGGGCGCCTTTAAAAATTTTGAGGGGCCATGAGCTTGTCCTTTATAGGAGCAAGCGAATTGCCGGCAGCCAAAAACCGGAATGATTAGAAGTTTCCATAAGATTCAAGCCTTTTTCGGATAAGATCCCAGAACTCTTAAGAACATGCACATTCCTCCCAGCGCTTCAAGGACGCGGCTCACGGTGCGGTCCTCTATGTGGCCTTCGAAGTCGAGATAAAAAAGATATTCCCAGGGCCTGTTTCTAAGAGGTCGCGACTGTATCTTGGTCAGGTTGATTTTATTTTTGGCGAACAGTTGCAGTGCTTTCAACAGGGAACCCGATTCGTCCTTGATGGAAAACATGATGGAGGTTTTATTCCTTTTCGCTTTTCTCGCCTTGTCCGGGCTGATGACCAAAAACCGGGTATGGTTTTCCGACCGGCCTTGAATATTTTCAGCAATGATATTGAGCTGATGCACCTCCGCCGCCAGTTTTCCCGCAATGGCTGCGGATTTCTGATTTTGCTTTGCCAGTTTGGCCGCATGGGCGGTGCTGGATGCCGGGACCTGTTCTATTCCCGACATGCTCTGGTTCAACCAGTTCCGGCATTGCGCAAGCGGCTGCGGATGGGAATAGATTTTTCGGATCTTCCCTAGGGACTTTTCCTTCGAGAGAAGATTCAGTGAAATGCCCAGAATCATCTCGTCACAAATCAGAACCGGGGAATCCACAAAGCAGTCTAGGGTGAGGTTGATCACCCCCTCGATAGAGTTTTCAACTGGCACCACGCCGTAATGGCATTCTCCCTGCTCCACGGAGCTGAAAATGGATTCGATATTAGCGAAGGGGGTGAAAGACGAAGAATGGCCGAAATATTTGATGGCCGCCTGGTGACTGAAAGTGGTTTCCGGGCCTAGGTATCCTATCTTTAACGGTTTTTCGAGAGCCAGCGTGGCGGAAAAAACCTCACGGAACACCGATTCCACCGCTTCCGCTGGGAAGGGCCCCTTGTTGTTGAGCTTGAGTCGGTCGATGATCTCACGTTCCCGGTGGGGAACATGAAAATGGCTGGTGGTGTTTTGCCGAGATTTTTCCTTGCCGATCTGGATCGCTAGCGCACCACGCCGATTGATCAGTTTCAGCAACTGATCGTCAATTTTGTCTATTTTGTTACGTAATTCCTGTAACCTGCGCAATGCATGCTACCGCCTTTTCTTGGATTTTCGAATCCCTGTACAAGGAGTTCGAATTGGGATTTGTTGATGATTTCATAATTCGGACCTAAAATGCAAGCAAATTGTTCTATGGAGGGATTGAAACTATGGTGCTTCTGGAATTCAGCATGACCCCTCTTGATAAGGGGGAGAGTGTCAGCCAATACGTGAGCCGGTCTCTGGAGATCATCGACACCAGCGGTGTTGATTACCGGTTGAATCCGATGGGAACGGTTCTGGAAGGGGAATGGGACGAGGTGATGGGGGTGGTGCGGCAGTGTTTTGAGAAGATGAGCGGCGACTGCGGCCGGATCACTTGTTCGATAAAGGTCGATTACCGCAAAGGAAAAACGGGACGGCTCGACTCCAAGGTGGGATCGATCGAATCGAAGCTGGGGAAGAAGTTGAAAACGTAATGCGTTTTTACCGCAAAGAATGTTCTCCCCCTTCTTTGAAGGGAGTCGGGGGGATTGTGATCTTAGAACCGCGAACTTTTAACCCTGAACTGATTTTTTTGGGACACTCATAAATTGACAGGCGGGCGGGGTCCGGGCCACGCCCGGTAGGAATAGGGAACCACCAATGCACACGGATAATCCCCAAAACCCCTCTTTAAGTAATAGCGGGTTGTAATTATTCCGTCATATTGCTGCGCCGCTGACAGCGGCCCGCCTTGACCGCTTGGCGAGGCAGGCTCGCGATGACACCGGGGGCCTCACCCCACCCAGCCTCCCCTTCGCGGGAGGGGGTTAGGGGGATTGCCCCACGCATTCCCTGTGAGGAAGATGGAAAACAGAGACCCTTCGACAGGCTCAGGGTGACATCATCTGTGGTCCCCCCCTCTGTGGTGAAGGTTTTTTTAGTCTTTCATATCCATTAACTGGTGGCGGATGTATTGGACCACGGCGCGGATTTCTTCAGGCGTTAAATTATTTTCCCAGGGCATCATGGCGGTCCCGGGCCGTCCCCGGGTGACGGAACGGAGCATCCGTTCAAGCGTCAGTTCCTTTTTCGATTCCGGGTTGGTAAAGTTTTTCGGTCGCGGGTCGAGGACATTCGACGCGAAACTCCCGCCGTCTCCTTTTTCGCCATGGCAGACCTTGCACCGCTTCAGGTAGATAGCTTTTCCAGTGTCCAGCAGCGACAGGGTAGTCTGATGGCTGTCAGAAACGAACCACCCCTGCATTACCAGAAGGCCGATCAATATATTCAGCATTTGCGATTCTTTCTTTTTGCCCAGATTTGATCGGATCACCCGGCATCTTCGGGATTCTCGGTCAGAAGAGCGTGGATCAGCCGCTCTTTGACCCGCCGGATCAACCGGTTGAAAGTGATCTTCTCGTTTTTCAGGGACGTATAAAACACGTCGATACCCCGCCCGCCCTGCGTGGATATTTTAGCGCGATGAATTTGAATTCCGATATCCGAGAACACCATGGCGATTTTATACAGCATCCCCAGATGATCCTTGGCCTCGACCCGGATGACGGTGAAATTGGTATGGCTCGAATTGTCTATCTGGATCTTGGGGACAATGGACAGCGAATGTTTTTTGTCGCCGACATACCTGGTCCTGGATGCCAGAAGGGAGGGGAGGTCCTTTTTCCCTTCCAGGACCGCGCTCAGGAGTGCCTTGACATCTTTCCATATTTCGAGATCATCGGGATCCGAAAGAGGCTTACCCTCCACCTGAATGGCGATGATCACGGCTCCGTCCCTTCTCAGGTAAATCTGCGTGCCGAGAATATTCAGGTTCTTTGCGGTCAGCGAGCCCACCATTTTCTTGAACGACTGCATTGGTTTCGAACAGCAGAGAATCAGGTTGTGATATCCCCCCTCTTCATTGAACGCGTGATTCAGGATGAACAGTTTACCTTGTAGAGAACGGATCAGCCTGAAATGCAGGGCTATTTGTTCCGGGGAGGCCGATTGAAGATAGTCCTCCGGCATCAGGCTCAGGTGTTTTTGAATTTCGCTGGCGGAAACTTCCCATTTTAGGGCCTGGTAAACCATGTCTTGTGTGGCCTGGGGTTTTTTTTTCAGGGTTCCCGGGTTCAGGAAATGGTCTTTGGTCCGCTCGTACAATTCCGACAACAAAACTTTTTTCCAGGAAGTCCAGGTGCCGGGGGCCACCGCCCTCAGTTCCGCGTAGGTGAACAGGTACAGGAGATTCAGGTTGTGAATCGATCTCGTCGTCCTGGCAAACTCCTCGATGACCTTTGGTTCATGGATGTCCTTGTGGAGCGCGGTTTCCACCATTTCATATAAATTTCCCAGGATAAACTGGAGCGTGTTTTCTTCTTCCTCGGTCAGGCGCAGGCGGCGGGAGAGGTCCTTGGGCAGTGTCTGCCGGTTTTCCCGGTCATCGCCAGGCAGGCTCTTCCCCCAGTTATGAAATAAACCGCATAATTTGAGGATGAATTTGGACGGCAGTTCATTAAAAATTTTTTCCAACTCGCTTGGGTCATCCTTTTCCTCTTCGCCGAGCTCTTCCAGGAATTTTACGATCCGGAGAGAATGCTCATCGGCGGTAAAGCGGTGATAAAAATCATGTTTGATCCGACATTGGGTTTGCCCGAACTCGGGAAGAATCTGGCCGAGTATGTTCAGCTTATGCATGAGACGGAGTATCCTTTCAGAATGTCCGTCTTCCAGAAGTGAGCAAATAAATTCCCGGATCGTGGCCTTATTCAGGAAATCTTCATCCAACAGGTGTTTATCGCGCCGTGCCTGCTGTTGAAGTTGAAATTCCGGTTCAAGGTTGTGCTGGCGGCACAGGTCGAACATGATTAGCAGGAGACTCCGGTTATTACGGAATAGTTCCTTCGGATTCTTCTCATTGGTCAACGTGGAATCGACGGAATGAAACCCGTTGTCCAAGGGTTTTTTCATCAGGCTGGAGATAATTGTTTTAATGGTGCGTTTTCTTTCCATGCATTTCTCGAAGAGCATTTCCGTGATGTTGAAGATATTGGTGGCGTGGAGGAAGTAATCACGCATGAAATTTTCAACCAGCCCCACCTCTTTGCCGACCTTGTAACCCAGGTTGTGCGCGAGGTCCCTTTGGATATCCTGGGTCAGGACATCCGATTTTTTCCCCACCAGGTAATGCAGTTCGTTGCGGACCCTTAAGGTGAAATCCACGGACAGGTCCAGGGAGTCTATTTCTTTGGTGGGGATGACATCGTCGCGTCCGATTTCTCTGAAGGAAAGGCATCCGAATCGTATTGCCACCGCCCAGAGCGCTGTGTGATAGTCACGCAATCCGCCGGGCCCTTCCTTGATATTGGGCTCCATGTTACTGGCTACACCGTCCATCTTGGAATGGCGCCTGAACTTTTCTTCCGCCTTGGCTTTTAAAAAACCCTGAACGTTTTTGTTGAAAATATTTTTTCGAATCGAGCGGTTGAAGTTTTCGTATTTGGTTCCGTCGCCGGTTAGAAACCGCGTTTCGATCATCGAGGTTTTGACGGTGAGGTCCTCCTGGGCCAGGGTCAGGCAATCTTTCAGGGTCCGGCAGCTTTGCCCGATTTCCATTCCGACTCCCCAGAAGATGGAGATCGCTTCCTGAATGAATTGATCCGTTGTTTTGCGGATGTTCTTCGGGGTCAGAAACAGAAGATCGATGTCCGAATGCGGGTTCAGTTCACCCCTTCCATATCCTCCCACGGCGATCAGGGAGAACTCCTTCAAAACGGGGAATCCTGAATGCCTCTCCAACTGGGAAAGGGAATAGACAATATGCTGGATGGATGCGTCGATCAAACCGGTATGGGCCTGGATGATTTCCCTGCCCCCCATTCCCATCCTGTGCCAGGATTTGATTTTTTCGCGCTCCAGGGCCAAAAATTCCTTGAACGCGTTGAAATAGGGAAGCCGTTCCTTGGGGTCGGGGGGTATGTTCTGGATTTTACTGAAATCCAATCCAAACTGATTTTGTGTGGCGATAGCGTTCATTTTAATATCCGGCCCGAATGATCAGCCTGAAAAATAAAGGGGAGAATGATTCTGGAGCAGAGATGGAATTTGACGGCAAAGTTTTAAGTTGAGGTCCTTTGAAATCATTCTTATTTTAATAGTTAGAGGGATCAGTTTGGATTTAGGATATCATTCCTGTTTTCTATTGGCAAACGGCCAAAAGATTCGGCAGGAGACCAATCCAACCGGGACTTTGTTTTGGTTGAAAGTTAATGCGGGGCAGAGCTTCGGGGTGATGAAACAGGTGCAGGGCACTCGGAATTCCTTTATTTCTTGGCTTTCAAATGGTTAGGATGGATATCTCCCGAAAACCTCGGAATATGGGTATTAGAAGCTCATTGCCAAGGGGCGTCTAAGCACTGAAATCCCTTGACAATATAGGGGCAATAATTTAGTTTTATTTTTCCTAAAATTACTTTTAAAGCTTTAAATTTTGTTTTGTTTTTCACAATATTTTTAACACTTTAAAGATATATTTTCTTTGAGTATTTTTTTAATGGGGTAATAAAAGATGGCAGAACAAACAGATATTATTTACACAAAAGTAGATGAAGCACCTGAACTTGCGAGCGGATCATTCCTTCCAATCATTCAAGCTTTTACCCAGGTGGCAGGTGTTAACGTTGGCCGGAAGGATATTTCACTTGCGGGCAGAATAATTTCCCAGTTTTCTGACCGGCTTACCGATGCACAAAAGCAACCGGATGATCTGGCTTTACTGGGTGAATTGGTGTTGAAACCGGAAGCCAATGTCATCAAGCTGCCCAATATTAGCGCATCCATTCCGCAGATAAATGCCGCGGTGGCGGAACTGCAATCGAAAGGCTACAAAATTCCCGACTACCCTGAAGATCCGAAAAATGATGAAGAAAAGGAAATCAAAGCCAAATTTGACAAGGCCAAGGGAAGCGCGGTCAACCCGGTTTTGAGACAGGGAAACTCGGATCGCAGGGCCTCGGTTTCGGTCAAAAATTACGCCAAGAGTAATCCGCACAAGATGGGTAAATGGTCCCAAGACTCTAAAACGAATGTGGCGACTATGAATGGCGGAGATTTTTTCTCCAATGAAAAATCTGCGACCATTACAGAGAAGTCGGCCGGAAACGGCAGAATTGAATTTATCGGAGCGGACGGAAATACCACTGTGTTGAAAGATAAAATTGCCATGGAAAACGGCGATGTGGTCGATTCGACTAAGATGAGCTGCAGCGCTTTACGCCAGTTCATTAAGGAACAGATACCGAAAGCAAAAAAACAAGGCGTTTTGTTGTCCTTGCACATGAAAGCTACCATGATGAAGGTCTCGGACCCCATCATCTTTGGTCATGGCGTTCACGTTTATTTCGCAGACGTTTTTGAGAAGCATGAAAAAGTGTTTAAAGAATTAGGCGTAAACCCCAATAACGGTTTGGGTGACGTCCTTTCAAAAATTGAGAATTTACCGGCATCTCAAAAAGAAGAGATCGAAGCTGACATTCAAGCCTGTATTAAGAACGGGCCAGATCTCGCGATGGTGGACTCGGACAGGGGTATAACGAATCTGCATGTTCCGAGCGATATCATTATTGATGCCTCCATGGCGGCATCTATCCGTGTCTCTGGGAAAATGTGGGGCCCTGATGGAAAAGAACATGACACCTTGGCCATGATCCCGGACAGCAGTTATTCGGGTATTTACCAGGCGGCCATAGATTTTTGCAGAGAAAATGGTGAATTTGATCCCACAACTATGGGCACAGTTCCCAATGTCGGCCTTATGGCAAAAAAGGCGGAGGAATATGGGTCTCATGACAAGACATTTGAGGCATCCGGAAAAGGTTCCATTCGTGTCATTGATGGGACGGGGCAGGTCCTCCATCAGCATGATGTAGAAAAAGGCGATATCTTCCGCGGGTGCCAGGTGAAGGATATAGCCATAAAAGATTGGGTGAAGCTTGCCGTCAATAGAGCCAGGTTATCCTCCACACCCGTTGTTTTCTGGTTGGATAAAAACAGGGCACATGATGCACAACTCATCGAAAAATTGAACCTCTATCTGAAGGATCACGATACTAAAGGTCTGGATATTCAGACGATGGCGCCTGTGGAGGCCATGCAACACTCGTTGAAACGGGCGAAAGAAGGTAAAGACACGATTTCGGCCACTGGAAATGTTTTGCGTGATTATCTGACCGATCTGTTCCCGATCCTGGAACTGGGTACCAGCGCTAAAATGCTGTCCATCGTACCGCTGATAAATGGCGGTGGTCTTTTTGAAACAGGGGCCGGAGGTTCGGCCCCTAAACATGTTCAGCAGTTTCTGAAAGAAGGGCATTTAAGATGGGAGTCTCTTGGCGAATTTCTGGCCCTTTCGGAATCGTTGGCGCATTTGAGCAGAACAACTGGAAATGCAAAGGCTCAGGTACTGGCTGATACACTTGATCGCGCTACCGGCAGGTTGATGGAAAACAAAAAATCTCCGGGCCGTGACCTCGGTCAGTTGGATAATGTAGGAACCCATGTTTACGAAACGCTTTACTGGGCGCAAGAGCTTGCCGCGCAAAATGACGACTCAGCTCTTAAAGAGCGTTTTGCACCTGTCGCTAAAGACCTTGAGGAAAAACTGGATGTGATTCTGAAAGAGCTGAATGCCTTTAAAGGGAAGCCTGTTGATTTAGGTGGTTATTATCATCAGGATCCGGAAAAGGTTAAAGCGGCGATGCGTCCGAGCGCAACATTCAACGCAATATTGGACGGCTTGAATCAATAAGCTTGCGATAAAAAACTTAAAGCGAAATCGGGCCGACAACAAAATGCAATCCTGGTTCAGGTTTGCCTTAATGTAAGAGGCGGCTATGCCAAGATCAAGAAGGAAGATCACCGTCGTTGGTGCGGGACAGGTGGGTTCCACCGTTGCCCAGCTGGTGGCTTTTAAAAACCTGGGCGACGTTGTTATCATCGATATTATCGAGGGAGTTCCCCAAGGCAAAGCTCTCGATTTGCAGGAATCGAGTTGTCTTCAGGACTTTGACAGCATAGTAACGGGAACCAACGATTATAAAGACACCGCCAATTCGGATATCGTCGTGATCACGGCGGGTCTCCCTCGCAAACCGGGTATGAGCCGGGAGGACCTTCTGGTCACCAATGCCAAAATCGTGCAATCGGTGACCCAGAAGATTATGGAACATTCCCGTAGTCCCATTATCATTGTTGTATCGAATCCACTTGATGCAATGGTGTATATGGCTATGAAAACCTGTAACTTGCCCAAGAACCAGGTAATTGGTATGGCTGGGGTTCTCGATTCGGCGCGTTTGAGAACGTTTGTTTCCCTGGAACTCGGTTGTTCACTTGTTGATGTGGATGCGATGGTATTGGGAGGTCATGGCGATTCCATGGTTCCGCTGCCTCGTTATACATCGGTTTCGGGCATTTCTATCACTGAGCTCATGACTCAGGAGCAGATCGAACGAGTGGTGGAACGTACTCGTAAAGGTGGGGCGGAAATCGTTCAACTGCTTAAAACGGGCAGCGCTTTTTACGCACCCGGAGCTTCAGTTGTGAAAATGATCGAAGCGATCCTGCGGGACAAACGCCGAATTCTACCTTGCACCGCCTATCTTGAGGGAGAATATGGCTGGAGTGGAATCTTCTTCGGCGTCCCCGTTATGATGGGCATTCACGGTATCGAAAAGGTGATCGAACTTAAACTCAAGGATGAAGAAAAGGCCGCCCTGGATAGTTCAGCGCAGGATGTGAAGAAAACCTGTGACGAAGTCGACAAAATTCTGGCCGAGTCAAAATAAAACGAAAAACTTTAACCCGTTTCAGTCCCTTGCCGACCTTCAGGTTTTAGCTTGGGGCTTTTTTTGTTTCCTCAGTCTTTGTGGAGATTAAAGGTTTCATAAACAGATGTCCCGGGCGATTTCCCATCGCATTCCAGCGGAATAGAATTCCAAAACTTTTTATGTGCTTTCCATTTGGGGTTCCATTCATCATCAGGATCGTCCTCGGTGCACACTCGCCAGACAGTTCCTTTCAACGACTCCTTGGAGATATCCAAAGTTATAAAATGGTTCATCAATGCCCGCGAGGCTAACGCTTGAAACACATCGTCGGGTGCGGTTCGTTTCTGGAAGTTCTGCATGTCAGCGAACGGTTTGAACGTTGCCCCGCCCCCGCCCGAAACAATATAGATGACTCCGTCACCCTTCCGGTAATTTCCCGACTCTGATTTCATCACTCCAAACTTTCCTTCCTCAACAGGAACCATGGCGTGAAACCGTTCATACGAATGCTGGTTGCCGGAAAATACTAGGTCGGGATTAAGAGCGTTGATCTGTTTTAATTCGGCATCGCGTTTGTCCAGAAACCAGGCGGTGGTGACGGCCGGTTCGTGAACGGAGAGAATGATCCAATAGCCTTTTCGCCGCGCTTCTTCGATCCTGGGACCCAGCCACGCGGTCGGATCTTTCCAGGGATAGTTATTCAAGATTGCAAAAAAAGTATTGCCGATCACCCGTGTTCCCTCGAAAGGACCGGGTCCGGTATTCACCGATGGATGTTCGTCGAAAGTGGTGTCCAGAGGATCGATCAGGTCCCAGCAGCCTGAGGCTTTGGGTTTACTTTTGTGCGGAGGTAAATCGTTGTCGCCCGGGACGAATAAGCGGAATGGATACGGAGCAACCAGCGTTTCCTTGATTTCCCGGATGTGTTCCGGCTTACACCGGTCAGGAAGAAATTCGGGCTGATAGACAAAATCGCCCAGATGTAAAAGCACTTCCGGGAGCATGTCTCTCATGGCCTTCTGCACGGCCAGAAAACCGGGATGGTAGGCCCGCTTGCCGATTCCCGTATCCCCCACAACAGCCACCCGCAAAACACTGGATGTTTTAAAGGTGTCTGTCGAAGGGCCTGAAGGGAGTCCGTTTGCTTTTTCGATCTGAGAAAAAAAGATCGCGAAAAGAAACGCACCTACCACTGTAATCCGCCCAGCCATTTCTACAATGTACTTCCAATTAGAGTCGGGAACAAGCCGTTAATATAAAGTGTAAATAATTCCTCTCCCTGTGCAATAAAGTCCGGGATGTGTAAAAAAAATCAAATTCTGATCGCCGCTTACGCCATCTTGGCCCTGGGTATCCTGCTGTTCATGATCCGGCCTGTTTTTAATTAAGTCATTAACCTGTCAAAGTTTCAGGAATAGAGTGGATGAACTGTTTAATCTCGTCCCGGACCCGCCTGTAATGGGAGAGCGCCTCCTCTTCGCTTTTCGCGTCTTGGGCCAGTTTGGGCGGATCGCCGAACCCCTTATGCACCATCCGGGTATTTCCTGGGAACACCGGACAGTTCTCGTCCGCGTGGCCGCACACAGTGACTACATAATCGAACGGAACCTGTAACACCTCCTCGACCTTCTGGGATTTCTGCGCCGAGATATCGACCCCCGCTTCTTCCATGACCTTCACCGCGCGCGGATTGAGCCCGTGGGCTTCTAGGCCGGCGGAATACGGCTCGATGCGGTCTCCTTTCAAATGCCGGGCCCAACCCTCCGCCATCTGGCTCCGGCAGGAATTCCCCGTACACAAAAACAGAATTTTTAGTTTTTCAATCATGACCTGGGGAAAGCAAAAAGCTGATGGAACCACAGATAAACACAGATGAACACGGATGAAAAGGAAGAATCCGGAGGAGAGAGGGAATCATCGCCGGGTAAATTATGAGCAGCTGGACGTGCCTCAACCTGTTGGGTTTAGCGTCACGACCACTCGCCGTGGGGGCGACTGGCTGAAACCCTGACTTGTGCCTGATAATTACTGTGGGCAGGTAAACGCTTCAACTTGTTTCCTGCGGGCATTGCCCGCTTGATTTTCGTTCTATTTTCGCCTATTCTTTGGGGAACCGGATTTCTAATTGGGAAAACAGGGTATGTATATGACCAAGCGTCAGCGGGAAATTTTCCAGTTTTTGAAAGACCATATCGGGTCCCGCGGGTACGCGCCGAGCATTGTGGAGATCGGGCAGAGGTTCAAACTCAGTTCTCCGGCCACGGTCCATAAACATCTCACGCATCTTGAGGCGAAAGGGTTGATCCGCAAACAGCATAACCTGAGCCGGGCCATCGAGATCGTCGAAGAACCGGTGGGAGGAGCCGTCAGGGAGTTCGTTTTCCTCGGGCATATTGTCGCGGGAAAACCGATCGAAGCGCTGGAGCAACGGGAAGTGGTATCACTTCTTCCCGACCCGGCGGACAAGGAAACTTTCGTGCTGCGGGTGAAAGGAAACTCGATGATCGAGGATCATATTAAGGATGGGGATTATGTGATCGTGGAAAAAAGGGACGATGTAGAAAACGGGGAGACGGTGGTGGCTCTTCTGGACAACGAGCGGGCGACCTTGAAGAGGTTTTACCGGGAGAAAGATCATGTCCGCCTGCAGCCGGCCAATCCGGATATGCGTCCGCTTATCGTCAAAGACAGCGAATTCAAAATTCAGGGTGTCGTCATCGGCGTGATGAGAAAGTTCAAGTGAACATGTTAAACGATTCAAGACATATTCTGCACGTGGATATGGACGCGTTCTTCGTGTCGGTGGAAGAAGTTCTGGACCCTTCGCTCAAGGGCAAAGCGGTGGTGGTCGGCGGTGATCCTGACGGACGCGGCGTGGTGGCTACGGCCTCGTATGCGGCACGGAAATTCGGAATTCATTCCGCCATGCCCATGGCCCAGGCACGCCGGCTGTGCCCGCAGGCGGTGTTCCTCCGCGGTTCCCATCGAAAATACGCGGAGTTTTCCGAAAAAATTTTTGACCTGCTTGAAAAATATTCTCCCGCGGTCGAACCCATGTCCCTTGACGAGGCTTATATGGACCTGACCGGATGCCAGAAACTTCAGGGGCCCGTCCTGCCCACCGCTGAGAGAATTAGAAACGAGATTCGATCCAAGGTGGGGATCAACGCCTCCATCGGGATCGCGTCCAATAAACTCCTTGCGAAGATCGGATCGGACTACGCGAAACCCAATGGCATGTTCTGGGTTGCACCGGGGATGGAGGAGGAGTTTCTGGCCCCCCTGCTGGTGGGGCGCATCCCGGGAATCGGTAAAAAAAGTTCCGAAGAATTCAGACGGCTGGGAATCAAAACAGTGGGCGAGCTGGCGATGCTGCCGAAGGAACTGCTTGAGGAGGTTTACGGAAAGTGGGGGACGCATCTTTACTGGAAGGCCCGGGGGATTTGCGACAGCCCGGTCCGTGGAGAGGAAGAAGACCACCGCTCGGTCAGCCGGGAAACCACGCTGGAAGAAGACTCAACCGATCCCCGCTTCCTGGAGTCGGTGCTCAGCTACCTTGTCGAAAAAGCAGCGGGGCAGTTGCGCGAGTCGGAACTCTACGCCCGATCAGTAACTTTGAAACTGCGCTACTCCGATTTTAAAATGGTGACCCGTACCCACACGCTTCGGGAAGCGACGTCGGAAGATTATCCCATCTTTCAGACCGCTTGCGGGTTGTTCAAAAAACTGTTCACACGGCGCACCCGTGTGCGGCTTATCGGCGTTTCACTCTCTTCCCTGACCCGGGACCGGTGCGTGCAGGTCGACCTGTTCGATAAAATGACCCGCAAACAGCGCGACCGGCTCTATGAAGGCATCGATAAAATCCGCCATAAATACGGGTTCCGTTCTATATTGAGAGCTACTAGCCGTAGAGGCAGCCCGCCACGCGGGCGGGGAGATTGCCAACACTTCTAGGGCAAACGATGATCGTTGAGCGCAAGTTGAAGTTTTAACCTATTCCCTCCGGGCGTGGCCCGGTCGCCGTTGGGATAACTGGCTAAAACTTTGACTTGTTCCTGATGATTATAAGGGGCAGACAAACTCATTGACCCTTACTCTACCGAGGGCTCACGGTATAAAATAGGAAAAAAGATGAATCAGGAAAAAATCAGGGAAGAATTTCCGGTTATGGGGAACCGGATTTTTTTTGATCACGCAAAAGTTTCGCCGCTTCCTCAAAGGGTCAGAAACGCGGTGGACGCTTTCACCCATGACGCCTGCGAGTTCGGTACGGCCCATTATGCGGACTGGATGAAGCATACCGACCGAGTGCGGGACCAATTCGCTTCGCTGATCAACGCCGAACCGGGTGAGACGGCGTTCGTTAAAAACACCTCCGAGGGGATTTCCATCGTCGCCAACGGCCTGGACTGGAAAAATGGCGATAACGTGGTGATTCCCGATATCGAGTTTCCCGCCAATGTGTACCCTTGGTGGAACCTGGAGAGGCTGGGGGTCGAAACCCGTATGGTGAAAGCCGTCGAAGGACGCGTCCTGTTTGAGGACATCGCGGCCCAGGTCGATCAAAAAACGCGCATCATCTCGGTCAGTTCGGTCGAATGCAACAGTGGATTCAGGAACGATCTCAACCGCATCGGCGCGTTTTGCAGGGAGCGGGACATTCTCTTCTGCGTCGATGCGATCCAGAGTCTCGGTGTACTTCCTATTGACGTGAAACGGGACCACATCGATTTTCTCGCGGCAGACGGACACAAATGGCTTTTGAGCGTGGAAGGGCTCGGCGGATTTTATATTTCCTCAGAAGCGTTGGGAAAAATCTATCCCGTGGTGGTGGGGTGGGACAGTGTGATCAACGCCTGGGACTTCATGAATTACGATTTTACCTTTCGTCCCGATGCACGCAGGTTCGAGGAAGGAAGCTTCAATACCATGAGCATTCATGCCCTGGGCGCGGCTCTGGATTTATTGCTGGAGGAGGGGATCGAATATATCGAAAAGAAAGTCCTGGAACTCGGGGAAGATATCCTTGAAGCTTTGCGGAAACGCAATCTGGAAATTTTCAACTCGACCCGACCGGTGGAGCGGTCGGGAATCGTTTCGTTTATCGTGGATGCCGATCTCGATCGGCTTGCCTCTTTTTTTATGGAAAACCGGGTTTCCCTTACGGTCAGGAACGGACTGGTACGGCTGTCTCCGCATTTCTATAACAGCCGGGATGAGGTGGCGCAGATCTTCGACCTGCTAGATCATTTTTTAAACAAGGAATAACGGTCGGTATAAAATTTTTTAAGCGGATTTTTTAATATTCTTTTTCACCTTTTTTCATAATCCACCCTAGGGTGGTCAAATTTTTATAACTTATTGATTTATTTCATCTTTATTCATGGGGAGTTTTGTCAAAATCCGCGCCTGAGCGCTTGTTTTCGATGAAATCGGCGAAAACTATAAAGCCTTTGAAGAGGCCGATGGTGATGAAGAACCCGAGAATCAGCTGCAGAAGCGGGGGAAGCGCTTCGACGAATTTTACAATGGTATCAATAAAACCGTAGCGGATGGGGTCCATGATAGATAGATGCGTTTTAAAATTTTTGATTTGGCTGGTTCATTAAATTCCGCCAGAAAAACAATGCCTTCCTTTCCCGCTCCTCACATTCTATCTCATTTTTGGGGTGAACGGAAAGGGGGATTATTGCGGCGACGGATTCAGTCCTCCGACCCTACTTCGCGGAAGATACCGAAGGAACTGGTGTACCCGTGCAGGAAGGTGGTGCCACCGACCGGGCCGATCTCGCCGTTACAGAAAAATCCGCCTATAGGGACATCTCCCATTTTATCCCTGAACATATCGGAATCGTGGTTGGCTTTGCCGTAGAGATACTCGCCCCTGCCGAGGCAGGAAAACAGAAGCGCGCCCCGCGCGGCATCCGAATCGAATTCGGAATCGTACCGGGTCAGCAACAGTTCGAGGTCTTCCGCCGACATGATCTTGTCGCGAAGATGGAACTGCACAAGCTGGCCTTCTCTCAACAGGGCGCCGATGACGATGGAGCCGCTGTCCCGGTCCACTCCCATGAGATTGCGGATCAGAAAATCTCCCTGTTGAGGATCTTCTTTCAAGGGGTCCATTTCTATGCCCAGGAACAGGGAGGTTTGCAGAAGCTTGCGGTCGTTTTCGTTCAGACTGTCATTAATTTCCTGAAGAACTTCAAGCGGCGGTTTCTCGTTCAGCTCCGAGAGCATGGTTTGGTTGCATTTGGTGATTTTCATGGGTTCACCGATGGGGCGGCAACCTTGAGCGACGATGGTGTCGAGTTGGATGTTGCCGGAGAGGGCGATGCCCGCGCATCCTTGGGAATAAATCTTGTCCCCGAGGTACAGGGCGTTTCCCCCGTGAGACCGGGCTCCGCTTGCCAGCCCGCCCACTTTTTTACTGTTGGGATAGGCGAAATCGATGCCGGCGAGAAATTCCTCCCCCTGGAAAGAAAACGGGTCCGCCAGAAAAATGAACGCAGGATTATTCTCCGCCTTGATCCCCAGCCATTCCCGCCACAGTGAGGGAGCCGAATCCTGGTCGGGAAGGTTGGTGGTATCGGAATAGATGGACTGGATTTTCACATCGGGAAGATGCGCACAGGTGACGCTGAAGGCGGCGCTTTGTTCCACTTCTTTGCCGCCGCCGATGATGCCCCCTCCCGAACAGCCAAAAATAAATCCCGGGTTCAGTTTTTCACGGAGCATCTCGGGAATTTTCTCATAGTCATCCTTGAAATCCGGGGAAACGAATAGTACGGTTAAATGAGCTTCCTTGCCATCAAGTTGTTGATTAACCGCGTTTGCCGCTTCATCAACGCAGGCGGCGATGGTGTCTTTAGTGGAAAGATGCGAAGCCCATTTCATCGGATGTCTCCTGAAGGATCTTAATTCGCTCAGATAGGAATAAGATGCTGTGCAATTTAATTGGATTTTTTATTGATATAGTTTAACACCGATTCGGAAGTTTTTGTTCCGTTGAGGACGCAATCGGGGATGCCGATACCAGTGTAGGCGCTCCCTGCCAGGAACAGGCCGGGGCAGGTTTTCAATGCTTCCCCGATCGATTGAATAAGGTTTGCGTGGCCGACATGGTATTGCACATTAGCTTTCCTGTTGTGGAATACCCTGCAGAACACAGGCTCCTTGTCGATCCCCATGATATCGAAAAGTTCCTGCTTCACCATGGCGGCGATGGCGTCCTCATCCTGTTTGGCCAGCTCTTCCCGCGTTGCACCGCCCACGAAACAGCGGAGCATCACGAAATTTTCCGGAACCCTTTGCGGGAACTTGGATGAGGTCCAGGTGCAGGCGAGGATTTTCCGGTTCTCGACCCTGGGGATGACGAAGCCGAATCCGTTTAACGGATGCGGGAACCCTTCCTTTTTATAAGCGATGGAAACCGTAGCGGTCGAGACGTAATTGATCCGGTTCAGCAGCCGGGCCACTTCCGGAGCCGGCGATTCTATAAGCCGTGCCGAAAGGTTCGCGGGGGTGGCCAGGATCACCGCATCCGCCGCCAGGGATTCTCCTCCCTCCAGTTCCACGTTCCACCCCGCGCCGTTGGGAGCGACCGATTGCGCGCGGGTGCCGGAGCAGAACTCGACCGCCGGAGATTTTTCGATGAGGGTATCGACCATTTCCCCGAGCCCGTTTTTCAAGGTGACGAACAGCGAGAAGGGCCGGGGTTTGCCTTTTTGGGAATTATTATTGCCGCCCATCTGCCTTTTCCGCGCCAGCATGCCCAGTATCAACGAGCGGTATTTCTGTTCCGTCTGCACGAACATTGGGAAGGTGCTTTTAATGCTCATTTTTTTCGGGTCGCTGGCGTAGATTCCCGCGAGCATGGGTTCGGCCATTTTTTTCAGCGCCTCGTCGCCCAACCTGCGCATCACGAACGAGTGCAGGCTCTCGTCGCTATCGTCCGATTTTTTGGGGATGATCAGGTCCATGGCCATGCGGATTTTCCCTGGCCAGCTGAATAGGGGCGTCAACGCGAAGGGAAGAAACTTGGTGGGGATCATCAAACTCAAACCGTCGGGCATGGTCACCATTTTTTTTCCCGTGTAGACGTAGGTGCTGGAAAAATCCGGGTTGGTCCCGACCAGGGAATCGCCGAGCCCGAGTTTCTTGCACAGTTCGATGGCCCAGGGTTTCTGCGATATGAAGGAGTCCGGTCCCCGTTCGACGATGAATCCGTTGCGCCGATCGGTAGAGATTTTTCCACCAAATTTGTCGGAGCCGTCCATGTGCGTGCACTCAAGGGATGCGCCGTTGGAGATTTCTTCCTGGATGCGGTAGGCCGAGGCCAGCCCGGCAATGCCGCCGCCGATGATCACGATTTTTTTCATTCCGATATTATGACAGTTTCACCAGAAGATTACCAACAGGGACCACTCGCCGTGGTGGCGACTAAAATAATCCTTCGCCCCCATTGGGGGAGAGGAATTGTTGGGACTATCGGTGTGCCACTGGTCAGGCCTCGCCGCGCCCAGAAGGAACAGGCCGGACTCCTTCTCACGTCCATTCGCTAGTTTTCGCGATTAGAGTTTTTGCCAACCCCCTCCACGGGTAGTGGGGCCAACGGGCTAAAACCCTGACTTGTGCTCCTAAACTCATCGACCGCGAGAAAAAGTATTAATTCTCGGGTCCAGCGTTACTCTGGTTCCCTCCCCACGTAGTGGGGCCGGAAGGTGACTTTATGGGGATGTAAACGCTTGTGCGGCCAGTGGGGTTTTGGTATATTTATTGGATTCAAATTTATAATTATTCGACCCATAGTGGAGGAGATCAACCGATGACCAACGTCACGGAGACCCTGAAAAAGGCTATCGAATTTGAAAAGATGGCCCTGGAACATTATAAGGAAGCCCTCGATGGGGAAACCCATGAGCAAACCCGGAAATTTCTGGAGAAAATCGCTTCGGAAAAAAATCAACAGATCGATTCTCTTCATTGGATGATGATGGCCGAGTCGGGTGAGTTGGAAATCGGAGAAGTGGCCGGTTCTGAAGAAGCCGAAGCCAAACCCACTGGCGGGAAATGTCCGTTCTCGGGACAGTTGAAGGAAATGGGATTTGACATGGATAAAATGAGTTCAGATATGTCGGAAAAAAATCCTCATTCCTGATTTGAATAATATTCCTTTATTTGATTTACGACGGGGCAAAAAACAAGTTGCACCTGATACCTGGATTTTCATGATATCCACGGAATTCCAGGCGGAGACGGAACCTGTTTCATGCTGCCCCCAGTAAAAGCCCTATGTCTTCCGAAGAATCTTGGGATCTTTTAATTGAGTGTAAAGGTTGTCAGGTCGAAAACCTGTTCCCTGATTTCCAACCCCGAACAGCGCTAATATGCAATCAGTGCCGGGAACTCCTGGTGGACGATAAACTCGATGAAACCCATAATGAGTTCGTCTGCGGAGATTGCGGAATGAAACTTCTTCTTTTAAAGGGTACGGTTATCGATATCGGAGAGACAACCTGCCAGTGCGGAAGCAGCAATATCACTCAAATGCAAGCCCACACCCTTCCTAATTCAGCCCTCGTTTTTGAAGAGAAGAAGGACTTGGAAGTTCTTGAAGACACGGACTGGCTGAGGTCGGGAACCCTCGACTCTCCGGAAGACGACGACTACAACGAAATGTTCGACAAAGACCCCGGAATTTGATGAAAACTCTAGCCCGTCCATCCTGCCTCTTTCCGCTCGAAAAAATTCACCAAATCCTTAAAATTTTAAATGGGTAAAAAAAATTCTGGGTTATTTCCGGCATACCCACTATAATGCGGAAGATCAAATTAAGGAAAAATACGGCGATACCTACATGGGCGGCGGCGGGCACGCCGGAGCGGTTTCTTTCAGGGTTCAACCGCAGGATGAAAAGGAATTTCTGGCTAAATTAATAAGGTCTTTAATTTCATCAAAGATAATTTTAATTGATCAGGATCTGTATGGCTATTTCCCTTAATAATAGTGTCTCTTTTGCAACATCATCCGGCTCAAAAAATTCTTCTGTTTTTTCTCCAAAAAAAATTCTTTTGATCAAGCTTGGTGCGGTGGGCGATCTGGTTATTGCTTCTCCTTTTTTTGAAAGTCTGAGGGGATATTACCCTAGATCGGAAATTATTCTGCTCACGGGGCAGTCTTCTTTTTTCACCGTTCAGAATAACCCAAATATAGACCGCCTGCTGATCACGGACGACTATTCTCTATTCAAAAGGAATTCGCTACTGCAACCATTGGAATTTTTGCGGGTCTTACTGGCCTTGAAAAAAGAGAAATTCGATATGGTTTTTATCCTCCACAGGGCCTGGCAATTTAA
>JAYZAN010000108.1:0-15013 GCA_036339675.1 Nitrospinota bacterium | reverse complement strand
TCGCAGGGAATGAAACTGTTGACGATCTACGCAATGTGGGGATCAATAGTTCTGATTACCGGTATTGGCGCGTTTTTAGGGGCCACAATGTTCCCTCCCGAACCCACGGGAAATATTTTCTTCTTTATCATAGGAATCGAGAGCCTGGCGGCGGGCGCGATGCTGACTATGATCGCCCAGACTATGTTGCCCGAAGCATTTGAACAAGGTGGTTCCATCATTGGCCTTTCGACACTTGCTGGATTCCTCTCCGCGTTGGTCGTCAAAATTGTAGCCGCCTGACCTTCTGTTCCCTCCAGATTTCAGACCACATGTCGTCGCTGGAATACAGACCGCCAAATTTGACTAACGAACCGCCCCTATCCCGGAACAGGGAACCCTCCTGGCCTACGCGGAAAAGCTGACGCACGACGCCACCAAAATCACCGACGGCGATGTCCAACTCCTCAGGCAAAACGGGTATTCGGAGTTGCAGATCCTCGAGGCCACGCTGGTCGCCGCCAATTTCAACGGGTTGAACCGGATCGTAGACGGGCTGGGGCTGGAGTTCGATTCAAATATTGCCTCGGCCGGTTTATTCTGATATCTTCCTGTTTACCTTTAAAATGGGACCAGGAGGAAACCATGTCCGCGAATACCGACAACAAAAGAGAACACAACCGGGTGCAGTTAAAACAAACGGTTTCGGTCTCGGAATCCCAAAGCTCAAACCCCGCTGAAGTTTTCGATATTTCCTTTGGAGGCATTGCATTGCTGTCGGACATAGAATTTCCCAGGGAACCCCGGTTCTCCGTCCTGTTCCCTGTCGGGCCCTCCAGGTAGAGTGAGATCGAAGCCGAGGTTTTGCGTTGCAAATCCAAACCCGACGATCCGAGCCGTTATGTCGTCGCCATGTTTATAGACCCTGACCCGGATCACGTGGAAACGGTGATGGCTAGTATCGATGGATAAGATTCGGCCCATTTAAACTCCCATATTTTTTCCATGCCCCAGGAACTTCCCATAACGGGAGGAATTGAAGGCGAGGGGTTGACCCCTTCCAAGATTTTACGTTTTCTCAGCCTGCCCTTCCGTTCCGAAAACCTCAAAACCTATATGGCAGTCCCCCGGTTCGAAGATATTCCCATCGACAAACTCGTGCAGGATGGAATCCGGGGAATCATACTTGATGCCGACGGGACCCTCTGCGAACACCATGCTGTGGAATTTTCCGAATCCGTCGTCAATCATGTTCAAGAAATGCGGGCAAAAGGACTCAGAATCGCCATTTATACCAACGCCATAAAGGACCGTTTTAAAAATTTTTCCGGGATTGAAGTGGTTACGGAAGTCCCGCCGAAGCCAGACGTGAGAGGGTTCTCCACCGTCATGAAAAAGTTTCTGTATATAGACGACCCGGCAAAGGTATGCATGATAGGCGACAATTATATTACCGATGGAGGGGCCATCTCCGCGGGGATAAACTTTATTTACGTTCATCCAGTCGCTGGCGGGGAAAATTTTTTTCATGCCGCAACCAGGTACCTGGCGTATCGCTGCGCCCGCTTTTATTTTCCAGACCTATTTTCCAACTTTCCCTAGTGACGCACCGCTTCGAAAACGCTGAAGTCCCGAGAGAACAAAAATCAAGAAAAATCTTTATTTTTCAATAAGTTATATTCTATTCCCCAGCAAAATTTTAAAATTATGTTTACATCAATTCAAAATTCCTAATAATGTAATATCAATACCTTATATTGATTGATGTTTGATAAATTAAAAGACTCGGGCTGGAACGTTAAAATGAATACCGATCAAATCAGGGATCTTTGCGAGGAAGCGCTTTCGATCACCGACCAGTACGGGGTGGAGGACGGGCTCTCATTCCTGATCGGGGAAAATTTCTGCCGTCAATTCCATAAATTGAAAAAAGCGCAAAACAAGCTCAAGTTTCTTTATCCCGAACAGATGGACCAGGAAGTTTTGAAACACGGGGACCGGGATTTAAAGCTGAGTTATGCCCTGACCATGGATGAGAACTATCGTATTTATATACAAAAGGTCAAGCACCTGGAAAACGTACTTGAGATTTTCGTCCATGAGATCAAGGAATATTTCGACATAAACGATATTCAGGATTACCTGGGCAGCTATCCCCGGCTGGGGTTTAAACAAAAATCCTCTTATCCCGAGTTAGGCGATCAAGAAGAGTCCGCGCCGTTAAACGGTGAAAATATTCTGTCTGAAGTCGAAGATATATTGATCATTGAAGAAGTGAAAAAACTCTTCCTCTAAAGAGTTTTTCTGAAAAGTCGCCCAGCACTTTCCTTAACAGGCCTTTCCAGAATTTTAGGTTTTCGTTCAAATCATGCAGCCGAAACCCATACTCAAGCAGCGGACCCGTTTGATCCTGGCTTTTATCATTCTTTGCCTGTGTACAATATTAATCCTTTACACGGGCCCAGGGTTCAATTTCGCCTGGCAGGTAATCATTTCCTGCATCCTGCTCTTTTTTTTATTCTGGCTGATTACTTGAACTTTTCGGGAGGAGATTAACTTATTAAAGCAGGGCCCAGGCTGCCGTAAACAGGGCCATAATGGACAGGCCAAGCGCCATGAAGGATAAAAACCTGTTCTTTCTAAATTCTTCCCGGGCGGCATCATTGAATTTTTCCAGCGAAGTTTGAATTTTCGACCCGGCTTCTTTTTCCGCTGTTTCAATCAGATCCCTTTTCAGGACATTTAACTTCCCGGAAAGAACTGCTTCCACATCCTTTAATAATCTTTCGGACAAGGCGGGGAAATTCTTTTCTATTTCTCCACGGACCGATTCCAGGGTCTCGTCTTTCCATCTGCCTAATTGTTTATCGATTTCACCGAGCTTGGCCTGAATGAATTTGTCCAGTTTCGGGGAAACGTTTTCCTGGATTTTTTCGAGACAGTCTCTGGCGTTTCGGATGGAATCGTGAAGGCTTTCCTCTATTTCTTCATCCAGGGCTTCCTTGCGCGACTGAACATGTTCGGTCAGGATCTCCAGCTTTTCTTTCAACTCCGTGATTTTCCTAAAATTCGCCTGGGCCCGCTTAATATCGCCCTCAAAATCAGGTGTGAGATCATTCATTCCCATACTTCTTCCCTAAAAAGGTCTTGTATCAGCTATTTAGATGCCAAACCCATGCATTGTTTTCAAAAAAAGAATATCACCAAAGTCCGGACGGGAAAACTCTGAATCATGAACCTTCACAGGCGGCCGCCTTGACATCCCCAAACACCTCCTGTACATTGATATCAAAGGAGTTATACCTTGAAATCCCATATCGAAGAGTTTAGAAAATACCTGATCGGAGAAAAAAACGCTTCTCCCCACACGGTCTCGAGTTATCTTCGGGATATCCGTCAGTTTCAGAGTTTCCTGGAAGAGTCCCGCCATGCCTGTGACGAGTCGGGAATCCATCTGAACCAACTGGACCGAACCGCTGTCCGCTCCTACATGGGCTACCTTTACGATCGATCCAATTCCGGCGCCACGATGGGACGCAAACTATCCTCTCTGAGCACATTTTTCAAGTTTCTCTGCCGGGAAGGCCATCTCAAAACCAATTTCGCCAAAACAATTCCTCTCCCCAAAAAAGAGAATAAGCTTCCCGCTTATCTTTCTGTGGAAGAAATGTTTCGCTTGCTGGATCTTCCAGATAAAAATACTTTTCCGGGAGCCAGGGACCGCGCCATCCTGGAATTGTTTTACAGTACCGGGATCCGTATCAGCGAACTGGTGGGGCTCTGCCTGGAGAACATCAGGCTGGAACAGAGAACCATTAAAGTTTTGGGAAAAGGCAATAAAGAAAGAATGCTTCCCATGGGCAAAAAAACCTCAGAGGCCGTTTCAGAATATTTGAAATACAGAAATGATCATATTCGTAAACATAAAACTGCTTCAACCACCTCCAGACTAATCTTGAATCACCGGGGACGGGGAATCTCGGTCCGGGGAGTTCGAAAGATCGTCGCCAGGTACCTCCTGAATACCCGGGTTTCAGGGAACGCCTCCCCACATTCACTGCGTCATTCTTTCGCCACTCATATGCTGGATGCTGGGGCGGATCTAAGGACCATCCAGGAAATGTTAGGACACGCCAGTCTTTCCACAACGCAAAAATATACGCACCTCACCATCGACCGGCTGACGGAAACCTACGACAAAACTCATCCGCGGGCCAAATAAATTTTTATCGTACCAATTTTTAACCGCCCGTAGACCCGTTACCGTTTTGATGTGCTAAAAACCCATCCACGGGCGAAGTGAATTTTTAACGTACCCGAAACTTATTTAATGAAATCCGATAACAGGTAGACGAGATACGTTATAATATGGTATCCGTACATGACCAACTTCATTCTTAAATGCTTTCCTGGATTCATGAACTGAAATAATGATGCATGCAACGACTATTTTATCCGTCCGTCGGGACGGGAAGATCGCCCTGGGGGGAGACGGCCAGGTCAGCCTGGGAAACACCATAATGAAGCATTCGGCCAACAAGGTGCGCAGGATGTATCATGAAAAGGTCATCGGCGGGTTTGCCGGGTCCACGGCGGACGCCTTCGCTTTGTTCGGCCGGTTCGAGGAAAAGCTGGAAAAATTCCAGGGCAATCTGTCCCGGTCCGCAGTGGAGTTGGCCAAAGACTGGAGAACCGATAAAATGCTTCGCAGGCTGGAGGCCATGTTGATCGTGGTCGATAAGGACTGCTCCCTGCTGATATCCGGTACGGGCGACGTGATTGAACCGGACGACGGTATCCTGGCGATCGGGTCTGGGGGACCCTATGCCCAGGCCGCCGCCAAAGCCCTGATCGACAATACCGAGCTCGATGCGAAAAAAATTGTGGAAAAAGCGATGAACATCGCCCAAGCCATTTGTATTTATACAAATTCGAATATAACCATTGAAGAGTTATAAAATATGGAAACCCCAGTTTCGGTGACAGAACCTTCCGGAAAAAAATCCAAGGATTTCATGGCTTCCCTCACGCCCAAGGAAATTGTCCAGGAACTGAACAAGTTTATAGTTGGACAGGATAAGGCGAAACGCGCCGTTGGAATCGCCCTTCGCAACCGCTGGCGCAGCCAGCAACTCGCCGAGGACCTGCGTGACGAGGTGGCCCCGAAGAATATTCTGATGATCGGTCCCACAGGGGTTGGAAAAACCGAAATCGCCCGGCGGCTGGCCCGCTTGGTCCGATCCCCTTTCGTCAAAGTGGAGGCCTCCAAGTATACAGAAGTGGGTTATGTGGGCCGGGACGTGGAATCGATGGTGAGGGACCTTGTGGAATTGAGTAAAAATATGGTCAAAGAGGAAAAAGAATCGGAGGTCCGAGAAAAAGCCCGCGAACAGGCGAAGGAAAGGCTGGTCGATCTTCTTCTGCCCCCGCCGCCCGGACACGTTCATCCCAAAGACGATACGGAGGACCCGCTCGGCAAACAGCATTACCAGTCCACACGGGAAAAGTTTCTGGCCTACCTCGAGGAAGGCCGCTTCGACGACCGTGACGTGGAGGTGGATGTGCAGCAGACCGCAAGCCCTATGGTCGAAGTTTTTCCCGGTACGGGAATGGAGGATATGGGAAACAATATTAAAGATATGCTTGGCTCCCTCCTGCCTAAAAAATCAAAGCGGAAAAAACTCAAAGTGCCCGAAGCCTTCAAGGTCCTTTGCCATGAAGAAGCCGAAAGGCTGATTGATCAGGACGAAGTGACCCAGGAAGCCTTGGAACGGGCGGAGAAAAGCGGCATCATCTTTATCGATGAGATCGATAAAATCACCGGGCACCAGGGAGTCCAGGGTCCCGATGTGTCCCGCGAGGGCGTCCAGAGGGATCTTCTTCCCATCGTGGAAGGCTCCTCGGTGCAAACGCGCTACGGAATCGTTAAAACGGATCATATTTTATTCATTGCCGCGGGGGCCTTTCATTCCGCCAAACCGTCCGACTTGATCCCTGAGTTTCAGGGACGGTTCCCCATCCGTGTCGAACTGGATTCCTTGACCAAGAACGATTTTACACGGATATTGACGGAACCTGATAACGCCCTGATCAAGCAGTACAAGGCATTATTGAAAACCGAGAAGGTAGATTTGGATTTTTCCCCTGACGCCATTGAAGAAATCGCCAGCATGTCCGCCATCGTCAATGAACGTACCGAAAACATAGGAGCCCGGCGCCTTCAAACCATCATGGAAAAACTTCTTGAAGATCTCTCGTTCGAAGCACCGGATAAGGGAGGAGAGCAAATCATGATCGATGCCGAACAAGTCAGGGAAAAACTCAAGGATATCGTTCAGGACCAGGACCTAAGCCGCTACATCCTCTAACCAACTCCGTGAAAAAAAGCATACAAAAAGCAGAAATCCTTCTCGAGGCGTTGCCTTACATCAAGGAGTTTTATGACAAAATCATCGTCATAAAATATGGAGGCAATGCCATGGTTTCCGAGCAACTGAAAGACAACTTTGCCCTGGATATCGTGTTGATGAAGTACATCGGAATCAACCCGGTTATTGTGCATGGAGGCGGACCCCAGATCGGAAAAACTTTAAAAGCTTTGGGGATTCAGTCTAAATTCGTGGACGGCCTCCGTGTCACCGACAAGGAAACTATAGATGTTGTCGAAATGGTTCTGGGTGGCAAGGTCAACAAGGAGATCGTTTCCCTGATCAATCGCCATGGAGGCAATGCCGCGGGGATTACAGGCAAGGACGGGGATTTGATCCAGGCCAAGCGTCACCGGGTGGTCAAAACATCTCCCGAAACCAACCGGCCGGAAATCATCGACCTCGGGCTCGTCGGGGAAATTACCCGAGTGAATCCCAAAATCCTTTTGACGCTGGATAAAAGCGAATTCATTCCCGTCATCGCTCCGATCGGCAAAGGAGAGAACGGTGAAACCCTCAACATCAATGCGGATTTCGTGGCTGCCCAGGTCGCTTCAGCTTTAAAAGCGGAAAAATTAATCCTGATGACGGATATAGAGGGGGTAAAAAGGAAAAACGGAACCCTGATATCGGAACTGACCCGGGCGGAAGCAAATAAACTGAAAAAAACTAAAGTCATTAAAGATGGTATGCTCCCCAAGGTCAATTGCTGCCTGGACGCATTGAAGGCAGGGGTCCATAAAACTCACATCATTGACGGGCGCCTCAAACATTCAGTATTATTGGAGATTTTTACGGAAAAAGGTGTCGGGACACAAATTGTGGAGAAATAAAATAAAAAAGGCCTGCCTGGAAAACCTTCCTGACCCCTGAAATCGGAAACCCGTTCTTGCTCTGCGCCCTCGGACCGAGTCCCTTCAAACCCGTCCAGACAGTTTTAATATAAGATATTGGAGGGTTCCGTTTTCTTTTGGTTAATATTGACAACCCTCAGGTTGATTGCTAATTTAAAACTGGAACCTTAAACTTTAAAACTATTTTCAAATTTAACAAGATGATCCGAAAACCCCAGTTCGATGGAAGATGCCAGACCGTCTTAACAGAAGTGGTCAACCATTATATCGAAAATGCCGAACCGGCCGGTTCCCGGAGCATCTCGAGGATTCACACCGAAAAATTGAGTCCCGCCACGATCCGCAATGTTATGTCAGACTTGGAGGAAATGGGGTATCTGCACCAGCCCTATACCTCATCGGGACGGGTTCCCACCGACCAGGGATACCGCTACTTCGTCGACCAGTTGACCAAACCCGAAAATCTTATCCGGGAGGTGGAACTTCCCCCGGATACTTATTACACCCAGAATCATAACCTGGAAGAAGTGCTGGAAAACGCCTGCACAGCTTTATCGGAAACCTCCCATCAGGCGGGACTGGTAATGCTCCCCAGTTTTTCGAATATGCTGTTCAAGCATATCGAATTTATAAAAGTAGGAGCACATGAGGCCCTGGCGGTTTTTTATTCCGAATTGGGGGTATTGCAGAATAAAGTGATACCCATAGAGAAAGAAACTTCCCAGGAGGAATTGACCTCCATTTCGAATTATCTCAATCAGGAGTTCAGCGGCAAGTCCATCCGTGCGATCCGCCAGGACCTCCTTTTCCGCGTTAAGAACGAGCGGGAGCATTACAACAAACTCAAGAAGAAAGCGATGGAGCTTTCCTCCAAAGTATTCAGTGAAGAAAAAAATACCGGATCGCTGCTCGTCGAGGGCACCTTGAACCTTCTGGATCATCCTGAATTTTCTATCGACTTGGGAAAAATGAAATCCCTCTTGAAAACTCTTGAAGAGAAAACCAAATTAATCGATCTCCTTGATCTCTGCCTGGAACGTGACGGCATGACCATCCTGATCGGGGAGGAAAATGCCGAAGAAGAAATGCGGGGCTGCAGCCTGATCGCAGAAAATTACGCGATGGAAGATGAAAAACTCGGGTCCATCGCTATATTCGGACCCAAGCGGATGGACTATAAAAAATTGATCCCCATTGTCGATCACACCGCGAAAACAGTTTCAAAACTTTTATCAGAAAGAAAAAAGGAGTTTAAAGCAGGTTTATGAATGCTGAAAATACGTCACCCACCGATGAGGATATCGAATCGGAAGAAATGAAGGATCAGGAGCCCGAAAGCGGGGAAAACGAAAGTCCTGAAGAAAAGGGAGAGAACGGGCCGGACCGGGAAGATCCCCTGGAATCTCTAAAAAAGAAGCTGAGCGAAAAGCAAGAAGAACTGGCCGGAGAAAAAGATAAACTCATCCGGTTGAAAGCCGAAACGGATAATTTCCGCAAAAGGCTCAGCAGGGAAAAAGATGGATTCGCGCAGTTCGCCAATGAAAGGCTCCTTAAGGATGTGCTTCCTATATATGAAAACCTGGAAAGAGCTCTGTCCACTCCGAATATCACAGTTGAAAGCCTTCAGGAAGGCGTGGAAATGATCCTGAAACAGTTTTCATCTTTTCTGGATAAAGAAAAAGTCAAACCCGTAGAGTCAGTGGGCAAAAAATTCGACCCTTCCATTCACGAGGCCATGAGCCAGATGGAATCTGACGATCATGAAGACGACACCGTCATCCAAGAGTACTCAAAAGGTTATTACCTGAATGGCAGGATCCTGCAACCGGCCAGAGTGGTGATCTGCAAAAACTCTTCCGGTGGCAAAAAGAAAAAGAATAAGGAAAAAGATTCTAAATCCAAATCTGAATCAAAAGCTTCCAAAAAGAACTCGTCAAAATCCAAAGGAAAGCAGGCCAAATCCTGAATCGCTGTTCCTTAATAGGGCCGTGGGCCGGATTCCATCCTTCATTACCATGCCAGAGCTTCCGGAAGTAGAAACCCTGAAAAACGCCCTCCTTCCTCTGGTTCGTAATAAAACCCTTCTCGATCTTCGGTTTTTCAGAAAAGACATCCGTTTTACCATTCCGGAACAGGTTCTCCGACAGGAACTACTGAATAAACCCATCCTCAACATAACCCGCCGGGGGAAATATCTGCTGTTTCATTCATCATCGGGAGCCATGTTATGGCATCTTGGGATGAGCGGACGCGTTATTCAGTACCCCTCCCCGGACAAAGTCGACAAACATACCCATGCGATTTTCAAGTTTGAACCGGAAACGTTCCTGCACTTTATCGATCCGCGCAGATTCGGGTGTATCCTGTGGGCTTCCATGGACGAGGGGCATCCCCTTATCAATCACCTGGGTCCCGACCCCCTGGGCCCGGAGGCCACACCCGGTTTTATGAAAGAGCAGGCCCGGCAATGCAGGGCTCCCATCAAGTCGTTTATCATGGATTCCAAACGCATCACAGGGGTGGGAAATATCTATGCCTGCGAATCGCTTTTTTCAGCAGGGATCAATCCAAAACGCCGGGCGGGAAAGTTGACCCTACCGGACTGGGAAAAACTCCTTGCCAGCCTGCGGCAAACCTTGAACAAGAGCATTCAATCAGGCGGAACCACCCTGAGGGATTTTTTTAACCCGGACGGGTCTGCGGGATATTATTCGATCCAATTGTCCGTGTATGGAAAAGTGGGGCAGCCCTGCCCCACCTGCAAAAGGAAAATTTCCCGGATCACGCAATCCGGCCGATCTACCTTTTACTGCAAGACCTGCCAGAAACGCTGAGTTTCTTCCTGAAAATTCCTGTCGAAAAAATTCCTTCCCCGGTACAATGACAGGACTTCTGTTCCCATTTATTCAGACCCAAAAAATGACCATTGCTGTTCGCCGCTGGGCATTCTTTTTTATTTTTCTTTTCTTGCTGTCAGGATGCAGCAGAACAAAAATCGCCTACAATTTTTCAGACTGGTTTCTACTCAAAAGGGTTAACCATTACTTCAATCTTACTTCTGAACAGGAGTCTGTCCTAAAAAAAAATATAGAATCGCTTCTGTACTGGCACCGAAAACATGAACTGCCTAAAATAATAGAATACCTGACACAATTGAAAATTCTCTTGAACAACAATTTGACCTTTGAAGATATCAACTGGATCAAGGACCGGCATAGAGGGTTCTGGAAAAGATTCGCAAGAAAAGCTGCTCCGGATTTTTCCATTTTTTTACCTACTGTCAAAGAAGAACAAATCCAGCATTTAAAGACCCGGTTCGCAGAAAAAAACAACACCCTGGTAAAACAAACCGGGATGAATGATCAGGAACTTCTCGAAGAAACTCTCAACTGGTACCTGGGAACTCTTGAGAAATGGCTGGGAAGCTTCGAACCCGCGCAAAAAGATAAAATCAAATCTTTGGTCCGGGTGGATCCCGATTGGGTTCGCATCAAACTTGAAAATCGAAGATTTTTTCAAAGCGCTCTCATCGATTTGCTTCGTTCTAAAAAAACCGAAAATGAAATTCATGGGCAAATTATCCATTGGATAGATACACCCGAAAACCTTTGGTTGACTGACTTCAAAATCCATCTGAAAAAGAAACAGGATGAGTGGAATAAGATAATTGTCAACACCTTTTCCATCATCAATCCCGAACAAAAGTTAATTTTGAGGGAAAAAATTCAGCACTACATCGATGATTTTCAGGATCTTGTGGATGCTGGCACCTCAACATATAAAGGCCTATAATGGACTTCGGTCAACATTAATTTTGAATTACCATGAACGATTCTATCGGACTCATCACACTCAACGCCCGGTTCATCCATTCCTCATTGAGTCTGCGTTACCTCAGAAACGCTGCACGCGACGCCGGATATAAAAATGTGTGGATCCGAGAATATGTCATCGACCAACCCATTTGGAAAATTGGGGCGGATATCCTTGGGAGGAACCCAGCCGTTCTGGGTATAAGCGTTTATATTTGGAACCGGAACCAGAGTTTCGAACTGATCGAACGGCTGAAAAAGCAGGCTCCCGGATTATCGATTGCCGTTGTGGGTCCCGAAGTCTCTTTCGATGTTCCCGATTCGGAGGACTTCGTGATTATTTCCGGGGAAGGCGAGAAAAAATGGGTTGAGTTTCTCGGGTACCGGCAGCGAAACGAAACTCCTCCTGAGGAAGTTTTGGCATGCTGGAAAACCTTCGGCGAAGACCTGCCCGGGCTGGTCCCTCCGTATATAGATGATGATATTGAGGAACTGCAAAACCGCATCGTTTATATAGAGACCTCCAGGGGGTGTCCCTACCTTTGCTCTTTCTGTCTCTCCGCCCTGGATAAATCGGTCCGTTACTTTGATGACGGGGTGATTCGGCACCAGATACAGAAACTGGTTTCGGGCGGAATCAAAAAAATCAAATTCGTGGACCGGACGTTCAACCTGAAACCCGGACGCATGAAAGCGTTGCTCCATGAGTTATCCCGCTTAAAAGGAGTCGCCTTTCATTTTGAAGTGGTGGGTGATATTTTAACCCCGGACCTTCTGAATTTTCTGGATTCGGTTCCGGAAGGCATGTTTCAATTCGAAATCGGTATTCAAACCACGAATGAGGAACCCCAGCGGCTGATTCAACGCAAACAGGACAACCGGAAGCTTTTCCATTCAATACAGCGGCTTCTCGAAAAAAATCTGATTCATATTCACTGCGACCTCATTTTCGGTCTTCCGGGAGAAACCCTGGAGCAATCGCTCCGTTCCTTTGCCGAGGTTTGCAGAATGAACCCGCATGAACTGCAAATTGGATTTTTGAAATTTCTCCCCGGTGCGCCAATAAAAAATCTTATTGAGAAATTCGATTACCAGTATCAATCCCATCCCCCTTATGAAATTTTATCCAGCAAAAACCTCTCTCCGGAGCAATTGAACTATCTCAAAAAATTCTCTGAGGTTTTCGATCTCTTTTATAATTCCAAAAAATTCCGGTTCACCCTCAGCCGGCTTCTGGAAGAACAGGACCCGGTTGATGTGTTCGACCGTCTTTTAAATTACATGGAGAAAAACGGCGGTTTTGGAAAATCCCTCAACCTGGAGGACCGGTATCGGACCCTTTCCGACGCATTTGGACTGGAGCGGAACTCCGAGCACAAGGACCTGTTGAAACTGGATTATCTTTATGCCCAGAGGGTGTATCGGATACCTCCGTTTATGAAAAACGGGTCTGCGGCTTCAATCAAACCTAAAACCTGGAGCGGCGACAAAAAAACGCCGGTTATTCCCTTTAATCACGAAATAAAAATTCTGGGAAGCAGGGTTCACCTGTCCCCTTCCGACCAACCTTTATATTACGCAGTCGTTCACCCGGAAATTTCGGAGGGCTATCTACGCCTTCCAAAGGTCGAGCGGGTCAACCCATAAAGGCGGAATAAATCGTCCTCAAAATTCCTCTTAACCTTTGAAGATTGGAATGCTAGAATTGCACCTTCCGAACCATTTTCGCAATTTTTGATCTTCATTTTAGGAGCAAGTTATGACAGGCAAGTCCTCTCAGGGCCTGAATCGCAAAAGCCATATTATCACACAGGGTGACAAACGTTCTCCCAACCGCGCCATGCTTCGGGCGGTGGGCTTTAAAGATGAAGATTTCGACAAACCCATAATAGGGATCGCCAATGGACAGAGCGATATCACCCCTTGCAACGCGGGACTAGGAAAACTGGCGGAAATCGCCGCCGTGGATGTCCGGAAAGCGGGCGGCATGCCTCAAACCTTCGGGACCATTACGATCAGCGACGGAATCTCCATGGGCACTGAGGGGATGAAATGCTCTCTGGTCAGCAGGGAAGTGATTGCCGATTCCATAGAAACAGTTTGCCGGGGGGCCAGCATGGACGGGATCCTCTGCATCGGAGGCTGCGACAAAAACATGCCCGGCGCCTTGATTGCCATGGCCCGGCTGGATATCCCCGGAATTTTCGTGTATGGGGGTACCATCAAACCCGGCCATCTCCAGGGACAGGACCTGACCATCGTCAGCGCCTTCGAAGCCGTCGGACAATACAATGCCGGTTCGATCAGCCATGATGAACTGATCGATATAGAGAAACATTCCTGCCCGGGATTCGGAGCTTGCGGAGGAATGTTTACCGCCAACACCATGTCATCCGCCTTCGAAGCCATCGGGATGAGCATGCCCTACAGTTCCACCATGGCCAACGAGGATAAGGAAAAAGAACTCAACGCCCGCCAGAGCGGATTAGCCCTGATGAACCTGGTCGAAAGAAATATCCTTCCCCAGGACATCATGACGAAAAAGGCCTTCGAGAATGCCATCGCGGTGGTAATGGCCATAGGAGGATCGACCAACGCGGTCCTGCATCTTCTGGCCATCGCCCACAGCCTGAACCTGGATTTGAACATCAACGATTTTGAAAAAATCAGAAAAAAGGTTCCGCATTTCTGCAATCTCAAACCTTCCGGGAAATTCGTCACCGTCGATCTGCATCATGCCGGAGGCATTCCCCAGGTCATGAAAATCCTCCTGGAAAATGGATTGCTTCACGGGGATTGCATGTCGGTTACCGGGAAAACCATAGCGGAGAATCTCGAAACGGTTCCTGATATTCCCGATTCCCGGCAGGAAGTCATACTTCCCATCAACAAACCTCTTTCCAAGGAGGGACACTTGGTCATCCTGAAGGGCAACCTCAGTCCAGAAGGATCGGTCGCCAAAATTTCTGGCATCAAGCAGCACCGCATGGAGGGCCCCGCCCGGATTTTCAATTCCGAGGAAGCCTGTCTGGATGCCATTATCGATAATAAAATTCAAGAAGGCGATATCATCGTCATTCGATATGAAGGGCCCAAAGGCGGGCCGGGAATGAGAGAAATGCTCGCTCCAACTTCGGCCCTGGTCGGAAAGGAGCTGGGAGAGAAAGTGGGACTGATCACCGACGGCCGTTTTTCCGGAGGCACTCACGGACTGGTGGTCGGGCATGTGGCGCCCGAAGCCCAAGTGGGAGGGCTGATCGCCTTAATTGAAGAAGAGGATACCATTATTATCGATATTGACCAGCATCTGCTGGAAGCCAAGTTGACCGAAGAAACCATCCAGCAGAGAAAAGCAGCATGGAAGGCGCCCGAGCGAAAATATAAATCGGGTGTCCTGGCAAAATACGCGAAACTGGTTTCCTCTTCATCCAGAGGCGCTGTCACGGACTGAGCCTCCGTCGGACGGTTCGAAAAAATCTTCTATGCTTTTATTACCCGAACTCCCTGCGAACCTGTATTCCAATAACGGGAGAATAAACCTTTACTGCCTTCATGAACTGTTCAAACACATCGCCAATCTTGTCTCCACCCAGCTGAAAGAACAGCATCAAATCGATGCTCCCATAACCGCCGGGATGTGGGGCGGGTCCTACATGGTAGCCAGGGAGGACGGCGAGGCCAGGACAAACGTGATCCGCCTGTACTCGATCGTAAACCTTCCGCAGGGTTCCCCCCTGGACGAAAAAGAAAATTTTGAACGGCTCATGAAAATTTACTATGAAACGTTCCAGCGGGTTTTTAAATCGTACGGCCTGACCTTTGTGAATCCCAGGTGGGGAGAACCGATCCCCTATTCCAACAAAATCCGGCCGACCACGACCCTTCAGTTATTGGAACAAACCCAGCGCGTCAAGTTCCTCCGCGCCTTTTTTGTCTGGAA